>NZ_JBKGGU010000013.1:0-196256 GCF_052042015.1 Pseudomonas sp. SMV71
AGGCGATGCTGCCTCAATGGACTCACCCTGGCCAGAGACCCCCATGCCCCCACCACGTCCCTACAAAGTTGCACTCAACGGCTACGGCCGGATTGGTCGTTGCGTCCTGCGGGCGCTGTTTGAGCGGGGGGCTAAGGCCGGGTTCGAGATTGTGGCGATCAACGACCTGGCCGACATGGCCAGTATCGAATACCTGACACGCTTTGACTCCACCCACGGCCGGTTTCCCGGTGAAGTGCGGGTCGAGGGCGACTGTCTGCATATCAATGGCGACTGCGTGAAAGTGCTGCGCAGTGCCACGCCCGAAGGCATCGACTGGGCGTCCCTGGACGTCGATCTGGTGCTCGAATGTTCCGGCGCCTACCACACTCGCGAAGACGGCCAGCGTTTCCTGGCGGCCGGAGCGCCGCGGGTCCTGTTCTCCCAGCCGATGGCCAGCGAAGCGGATGTCGACGCGACCATCGTCTACGGCGTGAACCAGGATTGCCTGACCGGCGCCGAGCTGCTGGTGTCCAACGCGTCCTGCACCACCAACTGTGGTGTGCCGCTGTTGCGCCTGCTGGACCAGGCCATTGGCCTGGAATACGTGTCCATCACCACGATTCACTCGGCGATGAACGACCAGCCGGTGATCGACGCCTATCACCATGAAGACTTGCGCCGCACCCGTTCGGCGTTCCAGTCGGTGATTCCAGTGTCCACTGGTCTGGCGCGTGGCATCGAACGGCTGCTCCCGGAACTTGCCGGGCGAATTCAGGCCAAAGCCGTGCGGGTGCCGACGGTGAACGTGTCCTGCCTCGATATGACGATGCAGACTGTGAGCGATACCGACGCCACCGAGGTCAACCGGATCCTGCGCGAAGCCGCCACCAACGGCCCGCTCAAAGGCCTTCTGGCCTACACCGAGTTGCCCCATGCCAGTTGTGATTTTAACCATGACCCACATTCGGCCATTGTCGATGCCAGCCAGACCCGTGTTTCCGGGCCACGGCTTGTGAACATCCTGGCCTGGTTCGACAACGAATGGGGTTTTGCCAACCGAATGCTGGACGTTGCCGAGCATTACCTGCAAACAGCGGCTGCGCTTTCTGCTTCCAATCCACCTGCTCTCTAAACAGTTATCCAGGAATTGCGACCCATGACCGTGTTGAAGATGTCCGACCTCGATCTGCAAGGTAAGCGCGTACTGATCCGCGAAGACCTCAACGTCCCCGTCAAGGACGGTGTCGTCACCAGCGACGCGCGTATCCTGGCTTCGCTGCCGACCATCAAGCTGGCCCTGGAAAAAGGCGCGGCCGTGATGATCTGCTCCCACCTGGGGCGTCCGACCGAAGGCGAATTCTCGGCCGAAAACAGCCTCAAGCCGGTGGCCGACTACCTGAGCAAAGCCCTGGGCCGCGAAGTGCCGTTGGTGGCTGAGTACCTGGGCGGCGTCGACGTGAAGGCCGGCGATGTCGTGCTGTTCGAAAACGTGCGCTTCAACAAGGGCGAGAAAAAGAACGCCGACGAGCTGGCCCAGCAGTACGCGGCCCTGTGCGATGTGTTCGTGATGGACGCGTTCGGCACCGCCCACCGCGCCGAGGGTTCGACCCATGGCGTGGCGAAGTTCGCCAAAGTCGCCGCCGCCGGCCCGCTGCTGGCCGCCGAACTGGATGCGCTGGGCAAGGCCCTGGGCTCCCCGGCCCAGCCAATGGCCGCCATCGTCGCCGGCTCCAAGGTGTCCACCAAGCTCGACGTGCTCAACAGCCTGAGCCAGGTCTGCAATCAACTGATCGTCGGTGGCGGCATCGCCAACACCTTCCTGGCCGCGGCCGGTCATCCGGTTGGCAAATCCCTGTACGAGCCGGATCTGCTGGACACCGCTCGTGAAATCGCTGCCAAGGTCAGCGTGCCGTTGCCGGTGGACGTGGTGGTGGCCAAGGAATTCGCCGAAAGCGCCGCCGCCACCGTCAAGGCCATTGCCGACGTCGCCGAAGACGACATGATCCTGGACATCGGCCCGCAAACCGCGGCCAACTTCGCCGAACTGTTGAAAGCGTCCCAGACGATCCTGTGGAACGGTCCGGTGGGCGTGTTCGAATTCGATCAGTTCGGCAACGGCACCAAGGTATTGGCCCAAGCCATCGCCGACAGCGCTGCGTTTTCCATCGCTGGCGGCGGCGATACCCTGGCGGCCATCGACAAATATGGCGTGGCCGAGCAGATCTCCTACATTTCTACCGGTGGCGGCGCGTTCCTCGAATTCGTCGAGGGCAAGGTTCTGCCGGCTGTGGAAGTCCTGGAAAGCCGGGCCAAGGCCTGAGGCTCCGTTGACCGGGCAAAGGAGTGTTCTGATGGTCAAGACGTTTACGGTGCTGTTGGCGGTGGCGATGGTGGCGGGCTGTTCGAGCAGCCCGCCAGCCACGGCCCCGGAAACCGGGACGCCGACACCCGAGGAAGGCTGTTACCAGGCCGACTGGCAGGCCGAGACCAACCCGGTGCTGAACAAGCGTTCGGGGCCGGACGGCCTGGACAAATACGAGGCGCAAACCCCGGCCAAGGAACATGGTTGTCCTTGACGGGTCTGACTCTTTAACTCAAGGCGGGCGGCGTGTGCCGTTCGTCGAGGAAAACGGATGAAAGGCTTGGTCGCCGTTGCGGCGTTGGCAGTGCTGGGTGGCTGTGCGCAGCTGGATTTTTTGCACTCGTCCGAGCCGGTTGAAAGCTGGACGAGCTGGACCTGTGACAGCGAGGCCAAGGTGCTATGGCGCTACACCGATACCGCCCACCAGGAAGTTGATGTGCGCCTGGGCGGCGCCGATCAGGTCTACCACCTGAAACAGGAGCCGGGCGCAGCGGGCGCGCTGTACAGCGACGACATGCTGGCACTGCACGTGCAGGGTGAGGAAGGCCTGGTGTATTGGGTCGCCACCAATGACTTGATCGGGCGTGGCTGTAAGGCGCAGTAATTGAAATGCCACGGCCTCCTGTGGGAGCGAGCCTGCTCGCGATGGCGGTGGATCAGTTCACATCTGTTCTGAATGATCCGACGCTATCGCGGGCAGGCTCGCTCCCACAGGGGCCGGTGGAGATTGAAAGACCAAGTGGTACCGAATTCGCAGCCGGGGCCAACCCCCGACTAGCAATGACTTGAATAGCCGCCGCCGCTCCGGCAGGCTGGCACGATTAACGACCCTCGACCGGGAGAGAGACACACAATGGCACTTATCAGCATGCGTCAGATGCTGGACCACGCAGCCGAGTTCGGCTACGGCGTTCCAGCCTTTAACGTCAACAACCTTGAGCAGATGCGCGCCATCATGGAAGCCGCTGACAAGACTGACTCTCCGGTGATCGTCCAGGCCTCGGCCGGTGCCCGCAAATACGCCGGTGCGCCGTTCCTGCGTCACCTCATCCTGGCGGCGATCGAAGAATTCCCGCACATCCCGGTGTGCATGCACCAGGACCACGGCACCAGCCCGGACGTCTGCCAGCGCTCGATCCAACTGGGCTTCAGCTCGGTGATGATGGACGGCTCCCTCGGTGAAGACGGCAAGACCCCGACCGACTACGAATACAACGTGCGCGTCACCCAGCAAACCGTTGCCATGGCCCACGCCTGCGGCGTTTCGGTAGAAGGCGAGCTGGGTTGCCTGGGTTCGTTGGAGACCGGCATGGCCGGTGAAGAAGACGGCATTGGCGCTGAAGGCGTGCTGGACCACAGCCAGATGCTGACCGACCCGGAAGAAGCCGCGGACTTCGTCAAGAAGACTCAGGTCGACGCCCTGGCCATCGCCATCGGCACCAGCCACGGCGCCTACAAGTTCACCAAGCCGCCGACCGGTGACGTACTGGCGATCGATCGCATCAAGGAAATCCACAAGCGCATCCCCAACACCCACCTGGTGATGCACGGCTCGTCCTCGGTGCCGCAAGAGTGGCTGGCGATCATCAACCAGTACGGTGGCGACATCAAGGAAACCTACGGCGTGCCGGTCGAGGAAATCGTCGAAGGCATCAAGTACGGCGTGCGCAAGGTCAACATCGATACTGACCTGCGTCTGGCCTCTACGGGTGCCATGCGTCGTTTGATGGCGACCAATCCTAGCGAGTTCGATCCGCGTAAGTTCTTTGGCGCCACCGTGACTGCGATGCGTGATGTGTGTATTGCGCGTTATGAGGCGTTTGGGACTGCGGGGAATGCTTCGAAGATCAAGCCGATCTCTTTGGAGGCGATGTATCAGCGGTATTTGAAGGGTGAGTTGAACGCTAAGGTCAACTGATCTGCTGCTATAGAGAAACCCGCATTTTTGCGGGTTTTTTTATGGCCGGGTTTGTATGTATATCCGTTTCTGCGGCAACGGCTACTTAGGGTTCCGCTCTTACAGCGGGTCACTTTTGGAAGAGCGCCAAAAGTAACCAAAAGCGCTTTGCCCCACCACTAGGCACCTCGCCAAGGCTCGGTGTTCCCTCACTCCGGCATTGCTCCGTGGGCCCGCCGCGATGGGCCATCCATGGCCCTGCGCGGCTATCCCGGCATCCATGCCGGGATGCCCACTACGCAACGCCTGCGCTCGGCCTTCGTGGTTAACGGGGCGCCTAGATCAAAAGCAAAAGCAAAAGCGAGGGGCCTACGGCCGACCTGGCGCTTACGGCTGTACGTCAATCCAATTGTGGGAGCGGGCTTGCCCGCGAAGGCGGCCTAACAGCCGACCTTTACTCTTGCGGTCCTACCCAATCAAATTGTGGGAGCGAGCCTGCTCGCGAAAGATCTCAACCATACGACGGATCTTGTGGATGTACGCCAATTTTCAGATGCGCGGACGGCTGTGCCAGGGAATGGCGGACACTTTCCAGTGCACGCGTACTAATCGTCCAGTTCGTATTGCAAAGTGACCTCAAAGTCCTGCCCACCGTAGAAGATACCCAGGATGGAGACTTGCTTGGCATCAACAGTAAAGGCGATCACTGTCCGTTTACGATAATTCGTAATACGCAGGCCTGGGCGTATATCGTCTCGCTGGTTCCCTCGATGCGGAAATGTCCGTAGTTCCTCGCAATGGTTCACGATAGCGTCTGTATACCGCTGGGCAATCTCCGGCGAAGCCACCGTTGCTATATAGCGATAGAGCGTTGCTAGCTGTTCAACAGCTTCTGGAACAAACTCGACGGTATACGCCATTACGATTTGATAGTGGTGGTCTGGTGTTCGGCCGCCAATCTGGAGCGCACCTGATCGATGCTTAGCGTACGTGAGGGGTCCGCTTTCAAGGCATCATAAGCCGGGGCTACTTGGCCTACGAGCCAATTTTCCAAAGCGCGATCACGGGCTAATAGCGCCCGGAGACCATCTCGAATAACTTCGCTTTCAGTGGCGTACTCGCCGGCTGCTACCTTGGCTTTCACCACGTCGGCCATCTGGTTAGGCAGTGTGATGCTGAACTGTTGAGTGCTGCGCATGATGGGCATCCTGAAAAAGATAGGATTAAATCCTACTCCGTCTCAAAAAATATGCACATGGCTGGGGTTCATCTTTGATTTAAATCCGACAAGTTGCCTGCTTTCACCTCCGATCTCAAAATCGGTGAGCTTGCTCGGATAGTGCCGTGTCATCCGACATCCATGTCGCTGAACCGGCGCATCGCGAGCAGGCTCGCTCCCACAAGGGGCTTTATTCTTCTTCAAGTCCGCGTTGCTCGATCACTCCGAAGACATCCGCGACGTCCTGCACCATGATCCTGGCGATGTTGGTGAGGGTGTTGATGTCGTTGGCACTTGAGTCGCGCAGCGTCATGCAGGCCATGAGGGTCAGATAGTCGAGGGTGGCGTGCAGGCGTTCGCTGGCGCAGGCGTGGAGTTCAGGGAGTGGGGCTGTGCGGTCGATGAATAGGATGGGATGGGTGGTGGCTATTGGGGTTAAAGGGGTGAAGCGGCTGGATGATTGATTTGTAGTCATGAAGGTTTGGCTCTATCAAGGAAAATGAATTGCCACCTTCTGCTGCGAAACAAATAGGTGGCAGTTGCGTGCGGGTTCGCAGACCGAGGAAGAGACCAAACCCGGCAGACCAGAAGGTCTCCCACACACAACCGCCATAAAATGAACGCCGACAAGTTTGCCTGAGTTTTCATTCGACGGTGCAAAGGTCTCATTCTCAATTTTAGGGCTGCGAAACCCCGTCACTGACCAAAGCCAGTGACGGCCCTAACTATAGAGTGGATCCAGAGCGGATTTTTGACCCAACAACCGAGCTGTAGGACGCCCGCAAACTCCGTGGCGAGGGAGCTTGCTCCCGCTCGGGGGCACAGCCCCCGTAAACATTGGGCATCGGGCGGGTCTGACAAAAAGAAGGGGCCGCTTCGCAGCCCAGCGGGAGCAAGCTCCCTCGCCACGGGGGGCGTTTTCCTACGAGATTTTCAGAAGGGCCGGTGCGCGGTATTTGCTGTCGCTGCGTCTGGAGGAATGTCAGATGCTGTGGTTGATCGGGGTACAACCGAGAGAGATTGGTCGGTTGTCAGGCCGCCATCGCGAGCAGGCTCGCTCCCACATGGAGCTGTATTCCTCTTCGAGTTTGCGTCGTTCAGTCACTCGAAGGTAGTAAAAATTACTCTTGAATGTAGTCCGTTTCCGAAAAGACTTTTCAATCTAACCAAAGCCCGGGCTGGAGCACTGCGCTTGGGGCAGACTCCGTTTCGTATCCATTGACTGGTAGCGAAGCTGTGATCGAGGAAAAGACCCAATACGTTGGCCACTACGGGCTCACTTTTTCCGTAACGCGACTGCGCGTGATGCCTCGCGAGAAACATCTTCTCAAAAGCCTTTGTTTTTTGGAGATGAACGCGGTAGCACCGCAAGTATGCTATCGATTGACTGAGCTCTACGAGAAGATGCTCGCGAAGGATTTGCCTTGTCTGATGGTCGTCGCGATTTCCAAACCGCTAAGCCGCCGGCAGGCAGATATATTCAATCTACAAAAGGACCTGCTCATTACTGTAATCAGTAGTGCGTTTGCTGTACCGGCGAAGCTATTTTCGAGCCGGGCGAGTGTGTCGGTGGGTGCTGCTGTTGCAGGTTCGGCATGGAGTCGACTGCGCGGCTACCATGCGGGCGACGTCATTGTCGGCCTTGATGCGCAGGTCAACGGAGGTATTGGCCCACAGCGCTCAACATCGTCCATGGTTTTGGAGCATCCAGGTGGATAGCATCCTCGCCTTCCTGGCGCACTGGCTCCTAGCGCTTATCGTCTACGTCATTCTTGCCGCCAGCGTAAAGTCCTATGCGCCCAGGAAGTGGTGTGGACTGCTTCTTTTATCCATCGGTCTGATTGTTCTGTTTCATCCTCCATCCTGGCTCCGGGATTTGGGCATCAACTTCGCTGCACCCAGCCTGTTTTTAATGGGCTGGTTGCTGTTCCTGGACCGAAACGAATACCGTCGAGCCCGATCAAACGCCCCCGCTCATCCGCTTTGGACGGCTCCCATGAGCAACCTGGCGCCGAACTTTCCCACTGATGCGTTGATGCGCCAGCTGCTGCAACTGCTGCACGAGGAGATAGGCCTCTCCAAACACCAGACGCTTCGACTCGAAACGGCCATCAACCTGGACTTCAAGTGCGAGGATCGTGACGTCAGGCACTTCATTCAGGTATTTCGACAGGAGTTCTCTGTGCATTTAGGGGACTTCAAAGCCCGTCGCTATGTCTGTTCGCCATTAACCGAGATCCTGGTCAAATGCCGGCTGCTCAAACGCCGTCAGAAAAGGCCCCTGACCATCGGCATGCTCTACCAGGCGCTAAAAAACCGGCGTTGGAATACCCGGACGCTGGAAGCCCTATAGAAATGGTTCGAAAAGTCTCTGCACGAAAGATGGGCACGATCCGACACTCGGCCCCGCGGCACTCCAGCAGGGATACGTAACCTCGCGGGAGCTGCCGCAGACGGCATCACTCAGGTGTTGTGATCAATATCCAACTTACTGAACGTCACTTTCCCACCTTCGCTGGTATAGCCCGAGTTGTCCTGCACATACACCCCGGCCTTGAAATACAACGGCTTGACCCGCCAAGTGGAGCTGATGGTGGTGTACCAACTACGACCCGCCGCGCTGATGCCCAGGTCACCGGTGCGATCCAGATGAATACGGTAGGAAAAGGCCTGGGAAATCTTCACTCCGCTGGCAACTGTGATGACCCGGGCCTTACTGTCATCGGGACGCATACGAACCTTGGCAACGATGTCACCGAGTTTATTGGCATCCTTGTACTGGTATTCCAGCTTCACCATGGGTTTGTTGCTGTCTTTGGTATGGATCTGACCAATGACAACCTTGCCGCTGCTGGGCACCTGGTTAACGGTCAGGGTGGCATTCAGAAAATTGTCGGCGTCAGGGTACAACCAATTGCGCAAGGTGCCGTCTTTGTAGGTTTCCCGTAGCTCGCTGCGCGGATAGATCGCGTTTTCAGTCTTTGAGCCAGTGACCGGTGCCCAGAAACGCACCGTGCTGCCATCGCGGCTGAAGTATTTGTCCTTGAACCCATCCACCAATCGTGGCGTTTCGATGGTTTTGGGTGGGCTCCCCTCAGGGATGCTCAAATTCCAGGTGGCAAGATCGACCATGTTCGGATCCTTTTTCACGAATAAAAAACTGCAAGACCCAACCGGAGGCTCTATTCCAGGCATCTCAAGGCGCCTTCATAGCGCGGGAATCGAACATTTCACGAGTTCGTCCGGCGGATGGTTGGCGTCAACTGTCCGTCAGAGTGGTGTTTGCGGTTTTTGTGCCCGAGATAAACGACCGCTGGTCGGCTATTTCGTTTTCCAATGGAACGATGGCCATATGAAGCCTGTCGCTTTTGCCGGATGCAGCAAACGGCACGCAGCGGTCCTTGCCGCTACGCGCCGTTGATAGCAGTCAAATCTTGTGCTGAATTTCCAACTGGCTGAACGTCACTTTTCCGCCTTCGGTGGTGTAGCCAGTGTTGTCCTGCACGTAGACGCCTGCCTTGAAGTAAAGCGGCTTGTCCTTCCAGGACGGATCAATGGTGGTGCGCCAGTTGTAGCCCGCTGCACTGATGCCCAGCGCACCCTTGGGGCTGAGGTGAATCATGTAGGTAAAGTTACGGTCAAGCTTTACACCGGTGGCCACGGTAATGACCTGGCCTTCTGCGTCATCGGGGCGCATACGCACTTTGGCGACGATGTTGCCGGTGCTCGTTTTGGTCTTGTACTGATACTCAAGTTTCACCATTGGGTTGGTGCTGTCCTTGGTGTGAATCTGACCAATAACGATCTTGCCAGTACTCGGTACCTGGTTGACGGCCAGTGTTGCACGCAGTTGGTTGTCGGCCGCCGAGTACAGCCAGTTGCGCAAGGTGCCGTTGCTATAGGTTTCACGCAGTTCGCTGCGCGGATAAATAGCGTTGGCTGTCTTGGTGCCTGTTACCGGCGACCAGAAAAACAGCGTGCCGGTATCGGAGTGGAAGTATTCGTTCTTGAATCCCTGGGCCAGGCGTGGGGTTTCGATGGTTACCGCCGGGCTGCCTTCGGGGATGGTCAAGTTCCAAGTAGTGAGATCGATCATGTTCGTGTCCTGCATAACTGTGTAAAAAATAGGCGTGGCAAAGCGAAGGCTCTAACCCGCACTTCTAGGGGCGACCTGACAACACCGGAGTAAGCTTTTTATCGTCTGTTTCGGCGGTGGATTGACGTCAATTGATCGTCACGAGAGGGTATTGCAGTTTCTGTGCCCGATGAGGGTGACCGTTAGTCGGCTATTTCGGGCTTTGTCTGGATGATGGCGCGATGACACCTACTGCTTTTCAAAATCACGGTCTAGAGTGAGATCACCAGTATTTGTCAGCTTTGCTACGTAAAAAACGGCGTGGCGCCCGATAAGAGAAGCAGCATGGAATGCGCGCAACCAACGCTTGGCGAAGATAGCTCCGTACTTTTGATAGTGGATGATTACCCCGAAAACCTGCTCAGCATGCGCGCGTTATTGCAACGTCCGGACTGGCAGGTGATGACTGCATCCTCGGGGTTCGAAGCGCTCGATCTGCTGCTGGCACACGAGATCGACCTGGTTCTGCTGGATGTGCAGATGCCCGACATGGATGGTTTCGAAGTGGCGCGCCTGATGCGCGGCAGCCAACGCACGCGGCTCACGCCGATCATTTTCCTGACCGCCAATGAACAATCCCAGGACGCGGTCATCAAGGGCTATGCCACGGGCGCCGTGGATTATTTGTTCAAACCCTTCGATCCGCAGATTCTCAAGCCCAAGGTGCAGGCGTTGCTGGAGCATCAGCGCAATCGCCGGGCCTTGCAGCGCTTGAGCCAGGAACTGGAGGTCGCCAGGGCCTTCAATGCTTCGGTGCTGGACAACGCCGCCGAAGGGATCCTGGTGGTGGACGAGGAGGGCAGTATCCGTTTCGCCAACCCGTCGACATGCCGTTTGCTCAATGCCACTGCCGATCAGTTGCAGGGCACGCCGTTCCTGGACTACATGCAAAAACCGCATATCCCGGAGTGGGCCGGTTCCGAATTTCTTAACCTCTATGGCCGTGGTGAGATCCTGCGTTTGCACGATGCGGTGTTGCGTACTGCGCCCGGCCAGCAGGTGTCGGTGGCTTTGTCTTGTGCGCCGCTTCCGCCGGAGCAGAAGGCGATGGTGGTGACGCTGCAGGACATGTCGGTGGTGCGTCACCTGCACCAGCAACTGGAATATCAGGCCGTCACCGACCCGCTGACCGGTTTGCTCAACCGCCGGGGCTTCTACCAGACCGCGGAAAACCTGTTGATGCGCAGTGAGCGACTGGAGAGTAATTGGGTGCTGCTGTACCTGGACCTCGACGGTTTCAAGCGGGTCAATGATTCCCTGGGCCACGATGCCGGGGACCGGGTGTTGCGCTGGGTCTCGGAGCAGTTGAAGGCTTGCCTGCGTCCGTTCGATATCCTGGCGCGGTTGGGCGGGGATGAGTTCACGGCGTTGCTGGACCTGGAGTTTCCCGAGCAGGCGGCCAAGATTGCCGAGAAGCTGATCGAGCGCGTGGCGATCTGTCAGCAGATCGAAGGCATGGACGTAGCGCTCGGAGCGAGTATCGGTATCGCCACCTACCCGGACTGTGGCGCCAATCTCGACGGCCTGTTGCGGGCGTCCGACATCGCCATGTACGAAGCCAAGCGTGCCGGCCGCCAGCAGTATCGTTTCTATGATCACGAAATGAACGGTCGAGCCCGTTCACGCCTGATGCTTGAGGAAAGCGTGCGCTCGGCCATCGAGAACCGTGACTTCAACATGGTCTATCAGCCCCAGGTCAGCATCGCCGACGGGCGGATCCGCGGGTTCGAGGCGTTGTTGCGCTGGCAGCATCCCAGCGTGGGCGATGTGCCGCCGGGTCTGTTCCTGCCGCTCCTGGAAGAGGCTCGGTTGATCAGTCGGCTGGGCAGTTGGATTTATCATCGCAGCGCGGCCCAGCGCAAAGTCTGGGAGCGGATGTTCGCCGATGATCTGGTGCTGGGGGTGAGCCTGAGCAGCACCCAGTTCGGCATGCCGAACCTGGCGACCGAGTTGCGTCAGGTGCTGGAGCGCCATGCGTTGAAGCCCCGGCAGTTGGAGGTCGAGGTGACTGAGGATGCGTTGATGCGCAACCCCGATGAAACCCAGAAGCAGCTGCGGCTGCTGCGTCAGCTCGGGGTACGGGTGGCTTTGGATGATTTCGGGTCGGGGCCGTGTTCATTGGCGCATCTGCGCGATCTGGAACTCGACACGCTCAAGCTTGACCGGCATTTGATCGCTCGCTTGCCGGGCTCGCCCCGGGATGCGGCACTGGTGGCGTCAGTGATTGATTTGTGCAAGCAGCTGGGACTGCGGGTGATTGCCGAAGGGGTGGAAACCTTCGAGCAATACGAGTGGTTGCAAGCCCATGGTTGCGAATATGTGCAGGGCTTTCTCGTCGCACGCCCGTTGATGGCCGAGGACACCGATGTCTTTGCCCAACCGTTCGACTGGAGCACGGTGCGGGTCTGAATTTCGCTACACTGGCGGCCTCTCGTATCCGTGTTGTTGCCAATGATCGCGCTCAAGTACCTCCAGGCCTACCCCGCCACCCTGCAAGCCCAGGTGCAGCAATTGATTGCCCAGGACCGGCTGGGCGAGTACCTGCACCAGCGTTATCCCGAGCGGCATTCGATCCAGAGCGACAAGGCCCTGTACGCCTATGCGCTGGAGCTCAAGCAGCAGTACCTGCGTAACGCGCCGGCCATCGACAAGGTGTTGTTCGACAACCGTCTGGACCTGACCCACCGCGCCCTTGGCCTGCACACCGCCGTCTCGCGTGTGCAGGGCGGCAGGCTCAAGGCCAAGAAGGAGATCCGGATCGCCGCGTTGTTCAAGGACGCTGCGCCCGAGTTCCTGAACATGATCGTCGTCCACGAGTTGGCGCACTTCAAGGAATCGGACCACAACAAAGCCTTCTACCAACTCTGCGAGCACATGTTGCCGGGGTACCACCAGCTGGAATTCGACCTGCGGGTGTACCTGACCTGGCGGGACTTGCAAGCAATCAAGGAATGACGAATGGACGTCAGCAAGACCAAGACCAGCTTCTACCGGCGCCTGTATGTGGCTTACCTGATCGACAGCGGCATCGCCAGCAATGTCCCTGCGCTCACCGAAGCCACCGGCATGCCGCGACGCACCGCCCAGGACACTGTCGCGGCCCTGGCGGACCTGGACATTGTCTGTGAGTTCGAGCAACAGGAAGGCGCTCGCAATCATGCCGGGCGTTATCGGATTCGTGATTGGGGAGCGATTGACCGGGGGTGGATCGAGGGAAATCTGCCGCGGATCAAGGCGGTGCTTGAGTATCCCTGATATCAGTGGTGTCTGGGCCGGCCCTATCGCGAGCAAGCTCGCTCCCACAATGGATAGCGCACGCCCCACATGTTGTGTTGCAGCAGATCAATGTGGGAGCGAGCCTGCTCGCGATGGCGTACTCAAGGCCGATGCATGCCTATGTGTGGAATCCCATCCTCCAGATACTCCACTCCCACCACCTTAAACCCATAGCGCCCGTAATATCCCTGCAAATGCGCCTGGGCCGAGAGCGAGATCGAAGTCCCGGGCCAGTGTTTCTCGGCCTGCTTGAGGCCTTGCTCCATCAGCGTGTGTCCCAGGCCTTGGCCGCGCGCTTGCGGCGCGATGATCACGCGGCCGATGATCACGTCGCTGTTCTGCGAATGCGGGTCGAGCAAGCGCAGGTAGGCCACCAGGCGATCGTCCTGCCAAGCCATCAAATGGCAGGTGTCGCCTTCCAGGTCCAGGCCGTCGACGTCCGGGTAGGCGCAGTTCTGCTCGACGACGAACACTTCGGCCCGCAGTTTGAGAATGGCGTACAGCTGTTCCTTGCTCAGGTCACTGTGATGTTTGCAGACCCAGTCGATGTCCATTTTTGAATTTCCTGAATGATTCGATGCCGATATTAAGCGGCCTGCCATCGGAAGTCTTCTCTCCCGAACGGCAGGAAAATCTGTGACAAAGGCCAAAATGCCATCATTCCCCAGTCGCGATGTTGTCTTCTTTGTGTAATCTTCGATGCAGCGCTGTGCAGCGGTTTCAATGAGCTAATGTTAGGTCGGATGTCCAAGGACATCCCATGAGTGTCGGCTAAAAACAAACGGGCTTTGAACCCGTCAAGGATGTTTGGCATGCCGCGATTGCATCGAGCTCTTGTATTGGTCGGGTTGCTGTTGCTGAGTCACCAGGCCTGCGCGCAGAAGTTGCGCCTGGTGGCCGATGGTTGGCCGCCGTTCACCGACGCGACGTTGGTCAATGGTGGCCTGGCGACCGATATCGTCAGTACCGCCCTGGCCCGGGCCGGTTACGCCACGGAATTCGAACAGGTGCCCTGGGCCCGGGCAATGCTCGGTATCAGCGAAGGCCGCTATGACGTGCTGGTCAATGCTTGGTACGCGCAAGATCGCACCCAGATCGGCCAGTTCTCGGCCGAGTACCTGCTCAATCGCGTGCGCTTCATCAAGCGCAAGGAAGACCTGATCGAGTTCGATAACCTGCAGCAACTGCATGTCTATCCCATCGCGGTCGTGCGCGGCTATGCCTATTCCCGGGATTTCGACGAAGACCAGCAAATGCACAAGGTTCCCGTGCACAGCTTCGCCATGGCCGTGCGCATGCTGGCGGCCGAGCGGGTCAAGCTGACGCTGGAAGATGAATACGTGGCCCGGTACTACCTGGCCCGGGAATCGCCCAAGGTTCGCAACGCTGTGGAGTTCCTGCCCAAGCCGTTGAGTGAAAACAGCCTGCACATCCTGGTCAGCCTGAAAAACCCGGAGCATGAGCAGATCGTGGCGGGGTTCGATAAAGCGATTGCGGCGATGAAGGCGGATGGCAGTTATGCGCGGTTGTTGGAGCAGCATGGGATGTAGGCTTTTGTAGGGGAGTGCAAGCGCTACAAGCTCAAGCCCCAGGCACATCCTTGATCAAATGCGCCGCCAGTGTTCGCAACGGGCCGAGCTGACGGCAGATCAACGCCAGTTGGGTTTGCACCAGCCGTTGGCCTTCGTCGATGTCATCGGGCATCTGTTCGAGTTCGTGAGCCAAGGCTTCTTCTTCATCGCTCTGGATCGCAATCGCAGTCTTGCTCGCCAGGCCTTGGGCGATCTCGTCGATGCTGGTCGCCAGTTTCGCGCCCGCGCCCTCGATCAACTGCTCACGCACCTCGGCCGGCAGTTCGGTGCCACGGTGCGCCCCCAGGCCCGACAGGTAGCTGAGCAGCGTGTGGGACAGCACAAGGAAACGGAAGCCCACGTCGGCTTCCTTACGGAAATGGCCCGGCTCCATCAGCATGTTCGCAAGCGTGGTGGACAGCGCGGCGTCGGCGTTGTGGGCGTTGCGTCGGGCCAGACGATAGGCCAGGTCGTCGCTTTTGCCGGCGGCGTATTGCTGCATGATCTGGCGCAGGTAAATGCTGTTGCAGGTCAGTGTGTTCGCCAGCACCTTGTTCAGCCGACGACCCTGCCAGTCCGGCAGGAACAGGAATACCGCCAGCCCCGCGATGAGGCTGCCGAGCAAGGTGTCGAACAGCCTTGGCAGCAGCAGCCCATAACCGTCACCCACCTGGTTGAAGCAGAACAGCACCATGATGGTGATCGCGGCGGTCGCCAGGGTGTAGCGGGTCGTACGGTTGGTAAAGAACACCACCCCGGCGAGGATGGCGAAACACGATTGCACCAAGGGATTGGGGAACAGGTCGAACAGCGCCCAGGCCACTGTGAGGCCGATGGCGGTGCCGATGATCCGTTGGCCGAGCTTGCGTCGGGTCGCGCCGTAGTTGGGCTGGCAGACAAACAATGTGGTGAGGATGATCCAGTAGCCTTGGGATGGGTGGATCATGTGCACCACGGCATAGCCGACGCTCAGGGCCAGGGGCAGGCGCAGGGCATGGCGAAACAGCAGCGAGGTGGGCGTGAGTTGCGTGCGCAGGCGCAGCCAGACGTCCTTCAGGTTGCGCGGTGAGCGATCCAGCAGGCTGCTGTCGGTGGCGTCGGCCAGGGCGTCCGGGTTGCTGGCGTCGCTGAGCAGGCGGTCCATGGTCGCCAGGTTCACCGACAGCGCCCGCAACGAACGCAACAGGCCGCGCCAGGCCGGGTTGCTCTGGATGCGTAAATGTTCGAGGGACGCGTGCAGATCGTTGAGGGCTTCGGCGAAGCTGTCGTCGTAGACGAATGGCTGGCGCAGCTGGATCGATTCGGCCAGCGCCTGGCAAGCCTTGCCTTGCTGGCGCAGCAGGCGTTGGCAGCGGAACAGCACATCACTGTGGAAGAACGCCTCGGCCAGGGCGTTGTAGGGGTAGTGCGAAGAACTGGCGCGTTCGTGGATGTCCTGAGCCAGGAAATACAGCTTCAGGTAGCGGCTGACTTTCGACCCGGGCCGGCCGTTGCCCACGCGATGCAGGATGATCTCCTTGGCGCTGTTGAGCGCGGCGACCACCCGGCCGTTCTGCTGGGCCAATTCCAGGCGGCGGGCTTCGATGTCCAGCTGGCGGATCGGTTCGAGCAGCGACGATTTGAGCTTCAGGTAGCGCCCCAGCTCGCGAAACAGCCGCGCCAGGCTTTGCTGCACCGGCTGGTTGGAAAACAGCGCATGCCACAGCACCGAGAGCAGGCCGTACCATGCCGCGCCGGCCACCAGCAGCAAGGGTTCATGCCAGAAGTTGGTGACTGCGCCACCGCGCTGGTCCACGCCGATCATCGTGTAGACCGACAGAATCAGGGTCGCCGAGGCAATCGCGCCATAACGTTCGCCCAAGGCGCCGAGCATGGTCAGGCCGAAGGCCGCCAGGGCCAGGGCGCCGATGAACAGCACGGGATAAGGGAACAGCAACTCCACCGACAGCGCCGCGACGGTGAAGCACGCCAGGGTAACGGCCAGCGCGTTGAGACGGCCCTGCCAACTGTCGTCGGTCTCGGCCAGGGCGCTGGCGATGATGCCCAGGAATAACGGGATCAATAGCGCCATTTCATCCAGGTACCAGCACAGGCCCATGCTGCCGGTCAGGGCGATGAACACCCGTACGCTATAACTGAATTTATCCAACGCCCAAAGGCGACGCAGAGACTGGCTGAACGAGGTCGATGACATGAAGTGCACGGGCCTGACGGGCAATGACGCTAAATTGAGGCAGTAATGACGCCGACGCAATGGGGGCGATCACATCTGGCAGCAAAAAGTGTTCCGTGAACCACACGCCGAGCCACTGTGGGAGCGAGCTTGCTCGCGATGGCGGCAGATCTGTCACATTGATATTGACCGAACTACCGCTATCGCGAGCAAGCTCGCTCCCACAGGATTTATGCCCACATTTGAATCATGAATCAAACGTACTGCGCCGCCGCATAGCCCGACGCCCACGCCCATTGGAAGTTGAAGCCGCCCAGGTGTCCGGTGACATCGAGCACTTCACCGATGAAGTACAGGCCGGGGCTCTTCAGCGATTCCATGGTCTTGGACGAGACTTCCCGGGTGTCGACGCCGCCCAGGGTGACTTCGGCGGTGCGGTAGCCTTCGGTGCCGGCCGGGACGATATTCCAGCTCGCCAGTTTCTCGGCGATGTCCGCAAGCTCGGCGTGGGTGTATTGCTTCATCGGCTTGGAGACGAACCAGGTATCGGCCAGCAGGTTGGCCATTTTCTTGGTGAACAGCTCGCCCAGCAGGGTTTTCAGTTCACTGTTGGGACGTTCGGCCTGTTGCTGTTGCAGCCATTGCGGCACGTCGTGATCGGGCAGCAGGTTGATCTGCACCGTGTCCCCTGGTTCCCAGAACGAAGAAATCTGCAGGATCGCCGGTCCGCTCAGGCCGCGGTGGGTGAACAGGATGTTCTCGCGAAAGCTCTGGTCGTTGCAGCTCACCAGGCAGTCCACCGATGTGCCGGAGAGTTCGCTGCACAGCGTCTTGAGCTGGTCGGTGATGGTGAATGGCACCAGCCCGGCGCGGGTCGGCAGCAACTGGTGACCGAATTGCCTGGCGACCTGATAACCGAAACCGGTGGCTCCCAAGGTCGGGATCGACAGCCCGCCCGTGGCGATCACCAGGGATTGGCAGGTGAGGGTGCCGAGGGTGGTCTGCAGCAGGTAACCGCCTTCGGTTTTTTCGATGTGCTCGATGCGGGTGTCCAGGTGCAGGCTGACGCCGGCCTGGTCGCACTCATCCAGTAGCATGGCGAGGATGTCGCTGGATTTGTTATCGCAGAACAGCTGGCCGAGTTTTTTCTCGTGATACGGCACGCCGTGCTTGGCCACTAGGGCGATGAAATCCCATTGGGTATAGCGGGCCAGGGCCGATTTGCAGAAGTGCGGGTTCTGCGAGAGGAAGTTGCCCGGTTCCGTGTACATGTTGGTGAAATTGCAGCGCCCACCGCCGGACATGAGGATTTTCTTGCCGGCCTTGTTGGCGTGGTCCAGCAACATCACCTGCCGCCCGCGCCCGGCGGCGGTCAGCGCGCACATCAACCCCGCGGCGCCAGCGCCAATGATCACGACTTCGGTAGAGCGCAAAACGGTGTCCTCTGAATGTCTGGGGCCTGTCAGAAATTTGCTTTTGTGGCGAGGGAGCTTGCTCCCGCTCGAGCGCGAAGCGGTCGTAAAGCCAACGAACGCGAACTGTCTGAAGCTCCGCGTTCATGGTTTTTGGGGCTGCTGCGCACCCCAGCGGGAGCAAGCTCCCTCGCCACAGGTGAATCAATAGCAATCAGAGAATCCGCACCCGCAGGGAGCGGCCCTTGATCTTGCCTTCATTCAGGCGCTTGAGCGCCTGTTTGGCGATGCCACGCTCCACGGCCACGTAGGCCTGGAAGTCGAAAATCGCGATCTTGCCAACCTGGGTGCCGGGGATGCCGGCGTCGCCGGTCAGGGCGCCGAGGATGTCGCCGGGGCGGACCTTGTCCTTGCGCCCGGCAGCGATGCACAGGGTACTCATGGCCGGCAGCAACGGGCCGCCGCCCTGGGGCTTGAGGTTATCCAACTGGTCCCAGTTCAACGGCGCCTTCTGCAGTTGCTCGATGGCTTGGGCGCGGAGGGCCTCGGACGGCGCCACCAGGCTGATGGCGATACCGGTTTCCCCGGCGCGACCCGTACGGCCGACGCGGTGGATATGGATTTCCGAATCCCGGGCCAGCTCGACGTTGATCACCATGTCCAGGGCATCGATGTCCAGGCCACGCGCTGCCACGTCGGTCGCCACCAGCACGGAGGTGCTGCGGTTGGCGAACATCGCCAGGACCTGGTCACGGTCGCGCTGTTCCAGATCACCGTGCAGGCCGACGGCAGAGATGCCTTTGGCCGTCAGGTGATCGACGGTTTCCTGCACTTGCTGCTTGGTGAAGCAGAACGCTACGCAGGAGGCCGGACGGAAATGCGCGAGCACCTTGACCACCGCGTCCATGCGCTCCTCAGGGGCGATCTCGTAGAAGCGCTGCTCGATCTGCGCATCGGAGTGCAGCGCCTCGGCCTTCACTTGCTGCGGGTCACGCATGAATTTGGACGCCAGCTGCTTGATGCCCACCGGGTAGGTGGCGGAAAACAGCAGCGTCTGGCGGCGCTCCGGGGTCTGCTGGATGATGTCTTCGATGGCGTCGTAGAAACCCATGTCGAGCATGCGGTCGGCTTCGTCGAGGATCAGCGTGTTGAGGCCGTCGAGCACCAGCGAGCCCTTGCGCAGGTGCTGCTGGATCCGCCCCGGCGTGCCGACGATGATGTGAGCGCCGTGTTCGAGGGAAGCGATCTGCGGGCCGAACGACACGCCGCCGCACAGGGTCAGGACCTTGATGTTGTCTTCGGCGCGGGCCAGGCGGCGGATTTCCTTGGCCACCTGGTCGGCCAGCTCACGGGTCGGGCACATCACCAGCGCCTGGCAGCCGAAGTAGCGCGGGTTGATCGGGTTCAGCAGGCCGATGCCGAACGCGGCAGTCTTGCCGCTGCCGGTCTTGGCCTGGGCGATCAGGTCCATGCCCTTGAGGATCACCGGCAAGCTTTGCGCCTGGATCGGCGTCATCTGGGCATAACCGAGAGATTCGAGGTTAGCCAGCATGGCGGCGGACAGCGGCAAAGTATTGAAAGCGGTGGCGATGGTGGTCACGGTACGGGCCTGCAAAACAAAATGTCGCGCAGTGTAGCAGCCTGGTGCCACTTTCTTCGAAAGTTCTGGACGAGCTGTGTTGAGACGGGGACCGGCTGTTGTGGCGAGGGAGCTTGCTCCCGCTGGGGCGCGCAGCGGCCCCAAAACCTGACGCTGCGATGTATCAGGAGTGATTTTGGGGTTGCTGCGCAACCCAGCGGGAGCAAGCTCCCTCGCTACCCAAGCTTCACTGCACAGAAGCGCCCTCAGTGCTCGATATGCTCGTCGTGACGTTTCTGCCGTCGCCCATCCTGCTTGGACAGTTGGGAGAAAATCGTCGCCGCCAGCATCGCCATGACCCCCACCGTCACGAAGGTCAGCTGGAAAGCCCCCAGAACGGTGTCGACGCCGTCATTGCCCACCTGGGCGGTGAAGCCGCCAAGCAGCGCGCCGGCGCAGGCCACGCCGAGGCTCAGGGACAGTTGCGCCACCACCGACAAGAGACTGTTGCCGCTGCTCGCGCTGGCATCGTCGAGGTCGATCAGGGTCACGGTGTTCATTGCGGTGAACTGGAGCGAGTTGATCGCTCCCAGTACCGCCAGTTGCGCCAGCAGCAGCCAGTATGGCGTCTGTTCGCTGACCAGGCCCATGCTGGCCAGCATGATACCCAGGGCCAGGGTGTTGCCGGTCAGGACGATGCGATAGCCGAGGCGTTCGATCAGTGGCCGGGCAACCGACTTGGCGACCATCGCTGCGGCAGCCAGGGGCAGCATGCTCATCCCGGCCTGTGAAGGTGAGTAACCCAGGGCCACTTGCAGCAACAACGGCACCAGGAACGGCAGGGCGCCGCTGCCCAGGCGTGCGAACAGGTTGCCGAGGATCCCCACGGCGAAGGTCCGTGTCTTGAACAGCGACGGCGGGAACAGCGCGTTTTCGATGTGCCCGGCTCGCAGCCAGTAGGCCGCCAGGCAGGCCATGCCGCCGAACAGCAGCAACATTACCCGCAGGTGCGGCAGGTGCAGTTCACCCAGGCCTTCCATGGCGATGGTGATCAATACCATCGCCGCGCCGAACAGTACAAAGCCCAGCCCGTCGAACCGTGTACGTTCGCTGCCGCGCAGGTCGGGAATGAATTTCCATACCGCATAGCAACCGATGACGCCCACCGGCAGGTTGATCAGGAAAATCCAGTGCCAGATCAGGTACTCCACCATCCAGCCGCCCATGGTCGGGCCAATCAACGGACCGAGCAGGCCGGGAATGGTGATGAAGCCCATGATCCGCACCAGCTCCGAGCGCGGATAGGCCCGCAGCACCACCAGCCGGCCCACCGGCAGCATCAGCGCACCGCCCAACCCCTGGACGATCCGCGCACCGACCAACATGGTCAGCGAGTTGGACATTGCGCACAGCAACGAGCCGAGGCTGAACAGCAGGATCGCGCCGAAGAAAATCTTCTTGGTGCCGAAGCGGTCGGCGATCCAGCCCGAGGCCGGGATCAGCAGGGCCACAGTGAGCATGTAGGCGATGATCACCCCCTGCATGCGCAACGGGTTTTCCGCCAGGTCAGTGGCCATGGCCGGCAGTGCGGTATTGAGAATGGTGCCGTCCAGGGACTGCATGAAGAAAGCGATCGCCACAACCCAGGGGAGCCAGCGGGCGGTGACGGCGTCGAGCGGTGCGCGGTTGGGCATGGGACCTCTTGTATGAACAATGAGCAGCGTGGCGAACAAGCTTTTTGTGGCGAGGGAGCTTGCTCCCGCTCGAACGCGAAGCGGTCGCGAGCTCCACGAACGCGGACTGTCTGGAGAACCGCGTTCATAGCTTTCGGGGCTGCTGCGCAGCCCAGCGGGAGCAAGCTCCCTCGCCACAGAAGGACAGCATCGGCCTCTAGTTGGCTAGACAGGGGACGGCATCAACCTCCGGTTGTTACAGCGTCAACGTCAACCGCTTCACCAGCGCTCCAGGCAGCAGCATCGAGGCCGTGGCTCGTTGGCTGTAGGTGCTGGCCGAGAGCAGAAGTTCCCGCTCCCGGGTCAGCCCTTCGAGTTGCGAGCCGAGCAGGCTGTAGACGCTGTCATCGAAACGCATGGTGCTGACCGGCGCCACGATCTGGCCGTTCTCGACCCAGAAGGTAGCGAAGCGGGTCATGCCGGTCAGGCGTGCGGCGGGTTGGTCCGAGTAGTTCAGGTACCACAGGTTGCTGATGTAGAGCCCGGTGCCGAGGCGTTCGAGGATCTGCTGCTGCTCCAGCTGGCCTTCGTTCATGACAAGCGCCGTGGGGTATTCGTAGCTGCTGGCGCCGTTGGCGGTGAGGCCGTATTCGGCGGCGCTGCGCGAGTTGATCAGGCGCGCATTGGCCGTGCCCTTGGCGATCAGCCCCAAGTCATCGCGTGGATAACCTTCATCGGAAAACGCCGGGCTCAGGGAACCGCTGACCTGCTCGCCGAGCCCCACGATGGGGCTGAAGCTGGCTTCGCCGGCGTAGAACTTCTGCAACGGGCTCTGCTTGCTGGCAATCGCCCGGGCCGAGAACCCGCCCCAACTGAGCATGCCCATGATTTCTTCCAGCGCGGCGGGCGCCAGGTAGGCGCGGTACTCGCCGGGTGGCAGCGTACGCAGTGGCCGGCCCAGAAACTCCAGCTGCTGGCGGGCCTGCTCGAAACGCCGGGCGAAGCCTTCGCTGCTCCACTGGTGGCCGGCGTAGCTGGCTTTCACCGCCTGGCCGTTTTCGTGAAAGAGACTGAAATCGAAATTGAAGCTGTTGGCCTGATGCCAGCCGAACGCCCCGGATGAGCTGGCAAAACCCCGACTGATGGGGCCTGCGGCATAGATGCCCACCAGGTCCAGGCCTTCGGCAGCGAGGGTGATTTCGGCGACCGCCTGTTCGGTTTCCGGCAGCGGATGGTCCTGCACGTTGTGGCTGTGCCAGTGATTATGGTTGAGCAGCAGGTACGGATCCCGGGGCAGCAACGGCAAGGTTTCACGCAGCTGTTGCAGGCCTTCGGCGAGACGTTGCAGGTCGGTCCCGGGCTCGCCGGACAAGGTGATCTGCAAGTCGGCGTGGCGCCCGTCGTCGATCAACTTGAAGCTGACGTTGGCCTGTTGCACCTGTCCGGCCTGGCGCACCTTGGCGTGGTTGAAGCGTACGAAGGCCGAGGATTCGGCGGCGTAGCCGAGGGTGAATTGTTCGGATTCGCGCAGCGCGTTGCGCAGCCAGTCGACCAGGGTCTTGAACGCCTCGGCCTGATTATTGAAAGTGCTCATCAGGCGTCTCCCCCAAACACGTCAACGTTGCTGAACACGCAGGCCGGTGACGCGTGGCCGACGCGAATGACCTGGTTCGGTTCGCCCTTGCCGCAGTTCGGCGTACCCAGGACCTGCACGGTGCTGGCATCGCCGACCGCGCGTAGACTCTTCCAGAACTGCGCGGAAATGCCCCGGTAATTGGGGTTCTTCACCACGCCCTTGAGCTCGCCGTTCTCGATCAACTGGCCCCATTCGCAGCCGAACTGGAATTTGTTGCGGGCATCGTCGATGGACCAGGAGCGGTTGGTGCGCATCAGCACGCCGTGCTCGATGCCCTGGATCAGTTGCGCCAGCGACTGGTCGCCGGGCTCGATGTTCAGGTTGGCCATGCGGTCGATGGGCGGGCGGTTCCATCCACAGGCTCGACTGTTGGCGACGCCGCTGAGGCCGGCGCGGAACTGCGACAACGCACCACCCAATGGACGCAGCAGCAGGCCCTCGCGGATCAGGAACTGTTTGCTGGCGGCGGTGCCGTCGTCGTCATGGCTGTAGCTCGCCAGTTCCTCGGGAACTTCCGGGTCGAAGGTCACGTTCAACAGGCTGGAGCCGTATTGCAGGTGGCCGAAGTCGGCGGTCTTGACGAAGCTGGTGCCGGCGTAATTGCGCTCGTCTCCCAGGATGCGGTCCAGCTCCAGCGGATGGCCAATGGATTCGTGGATCTGCAACATCATCTGATCGGGCATCAGCAGCAGGTCCCTAGGGCCTTGCGGGGTGTTGGGCGCCATCAACAGTTGCAGGGCCTGGTCGGCGATCTTCGGTCCGGCACCGATCAGGCCGCAACGCTGGATCACGTCGAAGCCGCCTTGCTGGCCGAAGTTCTCGCGGCCCAGAGTGCGGGTCTGGCTGTCGTGGCCGTCGAACGCGGTGACGTCCAGCGCGGGGTAGATGAAACGCTGGGCCTGGCGCAATTCGGCGCCGGCGCTGTTGAGGTAGATCTGCTCGACCTCGGTCAGGCCGATGCTCACTTGCCAGTTCACCAGGCGCTCATCCTTCGGTACGGCGGCCGACTCGTCGCCGAGCAGTTGATAGCAGTCGCTGAGCGCCGGGAAGGCCTGGTCGAAAAACGGTGAAAAATAATCGGCGCGGTCGCTGGACACCGGTTGCTCGCGCAGGTCGAGCAAGGCGTGGGGCTTGAGCCGGCGGGCCTGCCGCTCGGCGCGGTCCAGTGCAGCTTGCAGGCCGGCCTGGGACAGGTCGTTGGTGGAGGCATAGGCCTCGACGCCGTTGACCCGGGCGGTGAGCATCGCGCCTTCGTCGCGGTTGAGGCTTGGCGGCTCGGCGACATTCTTGCGCACCGACAGATGCTGGCCGGATTCGCGCACATAACGCAGGGAAAAAAACTCGGCGCCCGTGCGCAAGGCAGCAAACCGCTGCTTGAGCTGGGGGTGGAAGTCGAACATGAAACCTCCTTGTCTGGAGTGGCGGTGCAGCGAGGTGCGGCGCATTGACGCGGCGGCTCTAGAGTAGGCCTGGGCGGGGGAGGGATCAAGGCAGAAAGGAATAGTGGATGTCAGGGCGGACGCTATCGCGAGCAAGCTCGCTCCCACACTGGATCTTTAGTGATCACAAGATTTGTGTTCACCGGCGATCCCCTGTGGGAGCGAGCCTGCTCGCGATAGCGGTGTGACAGTTACTGCGCGGTCGGCCCGACTTCCCGCAACGGCTTGCCGCGCACCGGGGCGTCGCCGGCGACGTAGTAAGGGGCGGTGCTGCGCGGCAGCGGTTTGCGGCCGCGGATCTTGTCGGCGATTTTCTCGGCGATCATGATCGTTGGCGCGTTCAGGTTGCCGGTGGTGATGATCGGCATGATCGAGGCATCCACCACGCGCAACCCTTGCAGGCCATGCACGCGACCTTCGCCATCGACCACGGCCATGTCATCGGTGCCCATCTTGCACGAGCAGGACGGGTGGAACGCGGTCTCGGCGTGTTCGCGGATGAACTGGTCCAGTTGCTCATCGGTCTGCACTTCGATGCCGGGGCTGATCTCACGACCACGGAATGCATCGAGCGCCGGCTGCTGCATGATCTCCCGGGTCAGGCGGATGCCGTCGCGGAACTCCTGCCAGTCCTGCTCGGTGGCCATGTAGTTGAACAGGATGCTCGGGTGCTGGCGCGGGTCCTTGGACTTGGCCTGGATTCGGCCACGGCTTGGCGAACGCATGGAGCCCATGTGCGCCTGGAAACCGTGTTCCTTCACGCCGTTGCTGCCGTTGTAGTTAATCGCCACCGGCAGGAAGTGATACTGGATGTTCGGCCAATCGAACTCCGGACGCGTGCGGATGAAGCCGCCGGCTTCGAACTGGTTGCTGGCGCCGATACCGGTGCCGTTGAACAGCCACTCGGCACCGATGGCCGGCTGGTTGTACCAGAGCAGCGACGGGTACAGCGAGACCGGTTGGGTGCAGGCATATTGCAGGTACAGTTCGAGGTGATCCTGCAGGTTCTCACCGACGCCCGGCAGGTCGTGGACCACCGCAATGTCGAGGCTCTTGAGCAATGGCGCCGGACCAACTCCGGAGCGTTGCAGAATCTGCGGCGAAGCGATGGCGCCGGAGCACAGCAGCACTTCCTTGCGAGCGCGGGCCTCGACTCGCTCTTCAGCGGCGCCTACCAGGTAGCGCACGCCCACCGCACGCTTGCCTTCGAACAGGATCTTGTCGGTCAGGGCATGGGTGATGATGGTCAGGGTCGAACGTTTCTTGGCGACGTCCAGATAACCGCGAGCCGTGCTGGCGCGACGGCCGTTCGGCGTCACGGTGCGGTCCATCGGACCGAAGCCTTCCTGCTGGTAGCCGTTGAGGTCTTCGGTGCGCGGGTAACCGGCCTGCACACCGGCTTCGACCATGGCGTGGAACAGCGGGTTGTTGCCGGGCTTGGGTGTGGTCACGCTGACCGGACCGTCGCCGCCGTGATAGTCGTTCGGGCCGATGTCACGGGTTTCCGCCTTGCGGAAATAGGGCAGGCAGTCCAGGTAGGTCCAGTCTTCCAGGCCCGGCAGCTTGGCCCAGTTGTCATAGTCCAGGGCGTTGCCACGGATGTAGCACATGCCGTTGATCAGTGAGGAACCGCCCAGGCCCTTGCCGCGACCGCATTCCATGCGGCGGCCGTTCATGTGCGGCTCCGGGTCGGTCTCGTAGGCCCAGTTGTAGCGCCGGCCCTGCAACGGGAACGCCAGGGCGGCCGGCATCTGGGTGCGGAAATCCAGGCGATAGTCCGGACCGCCGGCTTCGAGCAGCAGGACGGTGACGCCCTCGTCTTCAGTCAGGCGGGTCGCCAGGGTGTTACCGGCCGAGCCGGCACCGATGATGATGTAATCGAATTCTTGGGACATGAAATGCACCCTCTTTTGATTGGGTTCAGGTCGCGCGCCAGAGCCACCTTCCCTGTGGCGAGGGAGCTTGCTCCCGCTCGGCTGCGCAGCAGTCGCAAATCAAGCGACCGGGTTCTGTCTGGATGGCGATGGGCCCTGAAGAGGGGCTGCTTTGCAGCCCAGCGGGAGCAAGCTCCCTCGCCACAAGGCACCGCGTCAGATCAGAACACCGACGCGTAATCGCCCAGCTCGACCTGTACCGATTTGATGCGCGTGAAGTTGTTCAGCGAGCTGATCCCGTTCTCTCGACCCACGCCCGATTGCTTGTAACCACCGACCGGCATCTTGGCGTCGGACTCGCCCCAGGCGTTGATCCAGCAGATACCGGCTTCCAGTTGATGGATGATGCGGTGGGCGCGGTTCAGGTCGCGGGTCACAACGCCGGCGGCCAGGCCGAAGTCGGTATCGTTGGCGCGGCGGATGACTTCTTCCTCGGTTTCATAGCTGAGGATGCTCATCACCGGGCCGAAGATTTCTTCACGGACGATGGTCATCTCGTCAGTGCAATCCGTGAAGACGGTCGGCGCAACGAACGCACCCTTGGCAAACGCGCCGTCGGTCAGGCGCGCGCCGCCGCACAGCAGGCGTGCGCCCTCGGCCTTGCCCTTCTCGATGTAGCCCAACACGCTTTCCATGTGGGCGAAGCTCACCAGCGGACCGAAGTTGGTGTTCTCGTCCTCTGGATTGCCGACGCGGATGCGCGCCACGCGCTCGGCGATCTTGGCTTCGAAGGCGGCCTTGAGGTGACTCGGTACGAACACGCGTGTGCCGTTGGTGCAGACCTGCCCGGAGCTGTAGAAGTTGGCCATCATCGCGGTGTCGGCGGCGCGATCCAGGTCGGCGTCGTCGCAGATGATCAGCGGCGACTTGCCGCCCAGCTCCATGGTCACGTCCTTGAGCGAAGAGCTCGAGGCGCTGGCCATGACTTTCTTGCCGGTGTCGGTGCCGCCGGTGAAGGAAACTTTCTCGATGCGCGGGTGCTCGGTCAGCCAGGTGCCGACCTCACGGCCACTGCCGGTCAGCACGTTGAACACGCCCGCCGGAACGCCGGCTTCGGTGTAGATCTCGGCCAGCTTCAGGGTGGTCAGCGAGGTGACTTCGCTGGGCTTGAAGATCATCGCGTTACCGGCGGCCAGGGCCGGTGCGGATTTCCACAGGGCGATCTGGATCGGGTAGTTCCACGCGCCGATGCCGGCTACGACGCCCAGCGGCTCGCGGCGGGTGTAGACGAAGGAGGTGTCGCGCAGCGGGATCTGCTCGCCTTCGATGGCGGGCACCAGGCCGGCGTAGTATTCCAGCACGTCGGCGCCGGTGACGATGTCGACGTAGCGGGTTTCGGAGTAGGCCTTGCCGGTGTCCAGGGTTTCCAGGGCGGCCAGTTCATCGTTGCGTTCGCGCAGGATGTCCACGGCGCGACGCAGGATGCGCGAGCGCTGCATGGCCGTCATCGCGGCCCAGACTTTCTGGCCCTTTTCGGCGCTGACCACGGCGCGCTCGACGTCTTCCTGGGTGGCACGCTGCACCAGCGCGAGAACCTCACCGTTGGCCGGGTTGATGGCTTCGAAGGTGGCGTCGCCGCTGGCATCGCTGTACGCGCCATCGATGTAGAGTTTTTGCAGTTCGAAACGGGCCATAAAGTCCTCGCAAGTGCATAAGTGGTTGGCTGGGCCACCGGGCGTGTCCTCTACAGCTGACTACGCGGGTCGGTGGCGGTTCAGGAGCCGAGCGGTTCTGTGTGCTCTGGCGCTCCTGCCTTGGCCAGTTGGAAATCCATGTATTCGTAAGCGATCCGGTGTGCCTGGGCGGTGTCGAACGCGTCTCCCGACAGCGCCCCGCGCAGCCACAAACCGTCAATCAGAGCGGCCAGGCCCCGTGCCGCACTGCGCGCCTCATCGACGGGCAACACGCGACGGAACTGGCAACACAGGTTGGAATACAGACGGTGATCGTTGATCCGCTGCAACCTGTGCAATGACGGGTGATGCATGCTGGTGGCCCAGAAGGCCAGCCAGGTTTTCATAGCCGGGCCGTTGACCTGGCTGGCGTCGAAGTTGCCTTCGATGATCACCTTTAGGTGCGCCCGCGGGCTGCTGTCCTCCAGTGCCTGGCGGCGCGCGGTGACGTTCTCGCTCAGGACAGTCATCAGGTACTGGGCCGTGGCCGCGATCAGGCCATTCTTATCCTGAAAGTAGTGACTGATGATGCCGTTCGAGACACCGGCCAAACGGGCGATCAGCGCAATGCTGGCGTCCCCCATGCCGACCTGATCAACCGCTTGCAGCGTGGCTTCGATCAATTGCTGGCGGCGTATGGGTTGCATACCGACCTTGGGCATCTAGCACATCTCCTTAGGCCAACCGGCAGGCGAGTTCGTCTGTCGGTGCGTGGGCCAGTCTATTTTGTTTTGATTGAACGTTCAATCAACAAAGAATAAGCTCTGCGACAATTCGTCGCGATTTGCCGAAATTTCCTACGAGTAAATGGCGCAGAAACCGGACATCCAACGGCCCAGGCCCCAGCTTTCACTGGGGACGGGGCTTGTGGGGTGTCTTTATAACACCCGCCGGTCGGCTGCCAACTGATCGATTGGTCGGGTACCGCGTTGCCTTGTCCTTCTCTCGCACTGCCTGGAGCATCCGTGCAATGAGTTCCGCTTCTCTAATAAAGACCCCGCCGCAAAAGGTGACGGTCAACGGTTGGGTGTTCTACACCTCCACCGCGCTGATTTTGCTGTTGACCGCCATCCTGATCATTGCGCCCCAGGAGGCCGGCCGATTGCTCGGCATTGCCCAGGCGTGGCTGTCACGCAGCTTCGGCTGGTACTACATGGTGGTGATCGCGGCATACCTGGTGTTCGTGGTCGGCCTGGCGTTCTCTTCCTACGGCAAGCTGAAGCTGGGCAGCAAGGACGACACGCCGGACTTCAGCTACGGTGCCTGGGCCGGGATGCTGTTCTCCTCGGGCATCGGCATTTCGTTGTTGTACTTCGGAGCCTCCGAGCCGCTGGATCACTTTTTCAATCCGCCCGAAGGCGTGGCCGGCAGCAACCTGGCCGCCCGCCAGGCGGTGCAACTGACGTTCCTGCACTGGGGCCTGCATGGCTGGGCGATCTATGCGCTGGTCGGCCTGGCCGTGGCGTATTTCGCCTACCGGCATCACCAGCCGCTGGCGCTGCGCTCGGCGTTGTACCCGTTGGTGGGCGAGCGTTGGGTCAAAGGTGCAGCCGGCCATGCGGTGGACGGTTTCGGCATGTTCGTGACCCTGCTGGGGCTGGTGACGAACCTGGGAATCGGCTCGCTGCAGGTGTCGTCCGGACTGGAAAGCCTGTTCGGCATGGAGCACAGCAACACCAACCTGCTGATTGTCATCATCGTGATGAGCACGGTGGCGACCATCGCCGCGGTGTCTGGTGTGGAGAATGGCATTCGCCGGTTGTCGAACCTGAACATCGTGCTGTTCAGCGGCCTGCTGATCTTTGTCCTGCTGTTTGGCCCGACCCTGCACTTGCTCAACGGCTTCGTGCAGAACATTGGCGATTATCTCAACGGTGTGGTGCTCAAGACTTTCGATCTGTATGTGTATGAGGGCAACGGCGCCGATTCGGATCGCTGGCTGGGCCTGTGGACGCTGTTCTACTGGGCGTGGTGGATTTCCTGGGCGCCATTCGTGGGCATGTTCATCGCACGTATTTCCCGTGGCCGTACCGTGCGTGAACTGGTGGCCGGCGTGCTGCTGATTCCCCTGGGCTTCACATTGGCCTGGCTGTCGATCTTCGGTAACTCGGCATTGGACCTGGTGATGAACCACGGGGCAGTGGAGCTGGGCAAGACGGCACTGCAACAGCCGTCGATGGCGATCTACCAGTTGCTGGAGCATTACCCGGCGTCGAAAGTGGTGATCGGCGTGTCGATTTTCGTCGGTTTCGTGTTGTTCCTGACCCCGGCGGATTCCGGTGCGGTGATGATGGCCAACCTTTCCTGCAAGGGCGGCACCGTTGACGAAGATGCGCCGCACTGGCTGCGGATTTTCTGGTCGGTGGTGATCACCCTGGTGACCATCGGCCTGCTGTTTGCCGGTAACTTCGAAGCCATGCAGACCATGGTGGTGCTGGCCGGTTTGCCGTTCTCGGTGGTGCTGGTGTTTTTCATGTTCGGTCTGCACAAGGCCATGCGCCGGGACGTGCAGCTCGAACAGGAGCAGGCGGCGTTGGAGACGCGTGATTGGCAGCGCTTCAGTGAACGCATGATGCAACTGGATCGACAGTTGTAAACACCGTCGTGGCGAGGAGCTTGTGTGGCGAGGGAGCTTGCTCCCGCTGGGGTGCGTAGCAGCCCCCGAACCTGACGTCACCCGCGGTACCGAGTGACCCGGGTTGCGGCTGCTGCGCAGCCGAGCGGGAGCAAGCTCCCTCGCCACAGGGGCGGCATTTCAGGCCAGCAGTCAGCGTTCCAGGATAAGCCGCCAGCATTGCAGGCCGGCTGCCAGCGATAGGCCACAAACAAAAACGCCGCGATCTCTCGCGGCGTTTTTGTTGGCGCTGGCTCAGCCCAGGTTCTTGCCGAGCAGGGCGTGGTACAGCTCGCTGTCGCCGAGGATCCCGACGACCTTCTGGTTGTCGTGGAGCACCAGTTTGTTGCCGGTCTGGTAGCGGATCTGCAAGGCGTCGCGCATGCCGATGTTGGAATCCACCAGCGTCGGGCGGCGGCCCAGTTCTTCGACGGCCTGGCCCGGCACCCAGTTTTGCAGGTCCAGTGCCGCGCCGTTCTGGCGGGCGCCCTTGATGGTGTTGCCTTCGGCCAGGTCGAGCCAGGAATCGCCACCCGGGTCCAGGCACACCGAGCCGTTGATGCGCTTGCAGTTGTCCAGGGTGCGCATCAGGCTGCGACCGCAGAGCACGTTGAGCGGGTTGGTATGGGCGACAAAGGTGCGTACGTAATCGTCCGCCGGGTTCAGCACGATCTCTTCCGGCTTGCTGTACTGGATGATCTTGCCGTCCTTCATGATCGCGATCCGGCTGCCCAGTTTCAGGGCTTCGTCCAGGTCATGGCTGACGAACACGATGGTCTTTTGCAGTTTGCGTTGCAGTTCCAGCAGTTCGTCCTGCAAACCCTGGCGGATCAGCGGGTCGAGGGCCGAGAACGGTTCGTCCATCAGCAGGATGTCGGCGTCCATCGCCAGGGCACGTGCCAGGCCGACCCGTTGCTGCATACCGCCGGACAGCTCGTCGGGCTTCTTGTTGCGCCACTGGGTCAGGCCCACCAGCTCGAGTTTTTCATCCACCAGCTTGCGTCGTTCCTTCTCGGGACGACCCTGCATTTCCAGGCCGAAGCTGATGTTCTCGCGCACGGTCAGCCAAGGCATCAGGGCGAACTTCTGGAACACCATGGCGATGCGCTTGGTGCGCATCATCTTCAATTCGGCAGGCGAGCAGGAGGCGATGTCGATCTGCCGTCCTTCATGTTCGACGAACAACTTGCCGCGACTGACGGTGTTCAAACCGTTGATGCAGCGCAGCAGACTGGATTTGCCTGAGCCGGAAAGGCCCATCAGGACACAGATTTCACCCTTCTCGATGGACAGGCTGGCTTTTTCCACGCCGACGATCAGGCCGGTCTTTTGCAGGATTTCGGGGCGCGAAAGGCCCTTGTCCAGAAGGTCCAGCGCGGCCTTGGGACGGTTGGAGAAAATGACATCGACGTCTTCGAAACGAATGATGCTCATGCGTCACCCCCTACTTTAGCGTCGGGTTGTTTGCAGATTCGGTCGAGCATGATCGCCAGCAATACGATCGCCAGGCCGGCTTCGAAGCCCAGGGCGATATCAGCGGTGTTCAGTGCGTTGACCACGGGTTTGCCCAGGCCATCGGCACCCACCAGCGCAGCGATCACCACCATCGACAACGACAACATGATGCACTGGGTGACACCGGCCGCGATGCTCGGCATCGCATGGGGCAGTTCGATACGCGACAGGAGCTGGCGACGGGAGCAGCCGAAGGCTTTACCGGCGTCGAGCAATTCTTCCGGAACGTCGCAGATACCCAGGTACGTCAGGCGGATGGGCGCGGCAATCGCGAACACCACCGTGGAGATCAGGCCCGGAACCACGCCCAGCCCGAACAGGGTCAGGGTAGGAATGAGGTAGACGAAGGTCGGTACGGTCTGCATCAGGTCGAGCACCGGCCGCATCAGGGTGTAGAACATCGGCTTGTGCGCGGCAACAATGCCCAGCGGCACGCCGATCAGTACGCAGACCAGGGTGGCGAACATCACCTGGGCGAGGGTTTCCATGGTTTCCTGCCAGTAACCCAGGTTGAGAATCAGCAGGAAGGACGCGATGACGAATACGGTCAGGCCCCATTTACGCTGGATGAAATGCGCCAGCAGGGCGATGAGGCCGATCAGGGCCAGGGGGTTGAACCAGGTCAGCGCAAACGTCACGCCGTGAATCATCGTTTCCAGAAACAGCGCGATTGCGTCGAAGGTGCTGGCGCCGTTTTGCGTCAACCATTCGACAAAGCCCGCGATGTACTGGCCCAAGGGTATTTTCTGATCAATGAGCATGGTAGTGAACGTCCGCATGCAAGGGATTAACAGCCCGGGCGAGCGAGCCCGCCCGGCCTAACATAAGCAGTTACTTCGCGAGCTTGGCTTTCACGGCCTCCAGGCCAGGTTTACCGTCAATGGTGGTCACGCCAGCGAGCCAGGTATCGAGTACCTGTGGGTTCTTCTGCAGCCAGGCCTTGGCGGCGGCTTCAGGCTTCATCTTGTCGTCCAGGACGTTGCCCATCAGCGAGCTTTCCATGTCGACGGTGAACTCAAGATTCTTCAGCAGTTGGCCTACGTTGCTGCATTCCTGGCTGTAGCCCTTGCGGGTGTTGGTCGCCACGGTGGCCGCGCCGAAGTCGGGACCGAAGAAGTCATCGCCGCCGGTCAGGTACTGGATCTTGAAGCGGGTGTTCATCGGGTGAGGAGCCCAACCCAGGAACACCACGTCGGTGCCGCGCTTGGAGGCCCGGTCGACCTGCGACAGCATGCCGGCTTCACTCGACTCGACGACTTTGAAACCCGCGTCCTTCAGGCCGAAGGCGTTCTTGTCGATCATGCTCTGGATCAGGCGGTTGCCGTCGTTGCCAGGCTCGATGCCGTAGATCTTGCCGTCCAGTTCTTTCTTGAATTTGGGGATGTCGGCGAAGTCATGCAGGCCTTTGTCGTACAGCGCCTGGGGCACGGCGAGGGTGTACTTGGCACCCTTGAGGTTGGTGCGTACGGTTTCTACGGTCCCGGCTTCGCGGTAGGCCTTGATGTCGTTCTCCATGGTCGGCATCCAGTTGCCGAGGAACACGTCCATGTTCTTGCCATCGGCCAGGGACTTGTAGGTCACCGGCACGGAAATCATGATGGTCTTGGTCTTGTAGCCCAACGCATCGAGTACCACGCTGGTAGTGGCGGTGGTCACGGTGATGTCGGTCCAGCCGACGTCAGAGAAGTTGACGGTGCTGCATTGCGGGGGTTCTGCAGCGTTGGCCAGCATCGGAAGACTCAGCATGGCGGCCAACAACAATGGCTTGGAACCTTTCATGGGTAGACTCCTGGTGTTTTATCGGCAGTGTCCTGGCAGGACAACCGCTCGCTTATTGGTATTGCGGTTGGTGGCGCGTGGGCACTCTCTTGCACGCGGCCTTGCAAACGAGCCGTAACTGATCATGTACCAGTGCAAATCTGACGCCTACGGGGATAGTCGTATCCAGTACAGGGAGGGTCGCATCCAGTGTCGGTGACGTCGTTTACAGATTTTTTCCGCCCTTGGTGCAGCTCTGACACGCAGAAAAACGCCGTAAAACCGGGGTAAAACGCCGGCGGCGCTGGCGGGCATGATTGCGTCGGTGTCAGACGTCGGGCTCCAGGGTAAAAACCGGATGATGCGGCCATCCCGGCGTTGAGCGTAGCAGCTCCGTCAGCGGGTGCTTCCGCGCCCGCGTGTGCCCGTTCTGGAGGTTCTAGGCAATGGCAATCAGCGTATTCGACCTGTTCAAAATCGGTATCGGCCCGTCCAGTTCCCACACCGTGGGCCCCATGCGTGCCGCGGCGTTGTTCGTGCAAGCACTGCGGGAAAAGGCGTTGCTCGATGATGTGCGCCGGATCGAGGTGCAGCTGTATGGTTCGTTGTCGGCCACAGGCATCGGCCATGGCAGCGATACCGCTGTCATCATGGGATTGATGGGGGAGTGGCCGGATGCAATCGATCCGTCGCAGATCGCCCCGCGTATCGCGCTGTTGCGCGAAACCCAGACCCTGTTGCTGGACGGTCGCCTGCCGGTGCCGTTCGTATGGTCCCGGGACATGCGCCTGATCGATGAAAACCTGCCGTTCCACCCCAATGCAATGACGCTGGTGGCCGAAGGCGACAACGGCGAGTTGCACCGTGACACCTATTATTCGGTGGGCGGTGGTTTTGTCGTCGACCAGGCCCAGGCCAACAGCGGCGTCGTCGATCTGGATACCACCGAGCTGCCTTACGATTTTTCCAGCGCCGAAGAACTGCTCCAACTGTGTCGCACTCACAACCTGCGGGTGGCCGAATTGATGATGGCCAACGAAAAGGTCTGGCGCTCGGAAGAGGAGATCCGCAGCGGCCTGATGAAACTCTGGCGGGCCATGCAGGAGTGCGTCGAGCACGGCCTCAAACATGAGGGCATCCTGCCCGGCGGCCTGAATGTTCGACGGCGTGCGGCCAAGCTGCACCGCAGCCTGCAAGAGCTGAACAAACCCAATGTCATCGGCTCGACGCTCAGCGCCATGGAGTGGGTCAACCTGTATGCCTTGGCGGTCAACGAGGAAAATGCCGCCGGCGGGCGCATGGTCACGGCCCCGACCAACGGCGCGGCCGGGATCATTCCGGCGGTGCTGCATTACTTCATGAAATTCAGCGAAGCGGTGACCGACGCCAACGTGGTGGACTACTTCTTAGGTGCCGCGGCGGTGGGGATCCTGTGCAAGAAGAATGCATCGATCTCCGGTGCCGAAGTCGGTTGCCAGGGGGAGGTCGGTTCGGCCTGCGCGATGGCGGCGGCGGGCCTGGCGGAAATCCTCGGCGCGACGCCGGAGCAATTGTGCAACGCAGCGGAAATCGGCCTGGAGCACAACCTCGGCCTGACCTGCGACCCGGTGGGCGGCCTGGTGCAGGTGCCGTGCATCGAGCGCAATGCGATTGCCGCGGTAAAAGCCATCAACGCTGCACAAATGGCCCTGCGCGGCGACGGCCAGCACTTTATCTCCCTTGACCGGGTGATCCGCACCATGCGCGATACCGGTGCAGACATGCATGACAAATATAAGGAGACCTCGCGCGGCGGGTTGGCGGTGAGTGCGGTGGAGTGCTGACAGAACACCGCACCTGCCCCTGTGGCGAGGGAGCTTGCTCCCGCTGGGGTGCGAAGCACCCCCAAAACCTGGCACCCTCGGTCTTTCAGAAGTTTCCCGAAGCCCCTTTTTCGCCCGCTTTACGGTCGAGCGGGAGCAAGCTCCCCTCGCCACAGGAAGGCTTGTCGCCGGTCCTGATAGTGATCCGCATATCGCTCGTAAATTGAGCAGAAAGAAGAAAACACGCCACCTTTTAGCGCGTCGCTAACAGACAAGACGCCCGTTGTCGGGTTCGTCGCTATACGGCGCCTGACCGTCCGTCACCCGCCCTGTGGTGATACCGGTTGCGCAAGCGGCGCAGCCCAGTACCCACAAGTGCTACCGAACTGCTCACAGCCCGCTGTGACGGCTGCCCGCCGCCACGATTAATGCCAATAACCTGTACCGGATCCACCCCTTGTCTAGAGGGGCGCGATGTCGTTTTCAGGATTTATTGAATACGCATTCAACTTTAGGCACGGCAATTGCTCTATCCCGGAAAAGCCCGTTTCTGGCAACAGAACGATGGCAATAACAAGAGCCTCCGCCTGAGGCCATCACCCGCTTTGTGTGAGGAGATACCGCGATGACGACGTCCAACTCCGGGGCCCAACCCCAGAACCGTGCGCCTCAATCCATCGGCTTTCTGCTGCTGGACAATTTCACGCTGATTTCCCTGGCGTCCGCGGTAGAGCCGCTACGCATGGCCAACCAGTTGTCCGGTCGAGAGTTGTATCGCTGGACCACCCTCACCGTCGACGGCGGCCAGGTCTGGGCCAGTGACGGCTTGCAGATCACCCCTGACGCCTCCATGCACAAGGCACCGCCCCTGGACACGGTCATCGTATGTGGCGGCATCGGCATCCAGCGCACTGTTACCCGCGAGCACGTGTCATGGCTGCAAGGCCAGGCCCGCCAGTCCCGGCGCCTTGGCGCGGTCTGCACCGGCAGTTGGGCCCTGGCCTGCGCCGGCCTGCTGGACGGCTTCGATTGCAGCGTGCACTGGGAATGCCTGGCAGCGATGCAGGAAGCTTTCCCACGGGTGTCGATGAGCACCCGGCTGTTCACCCTCGACCGCAACCGCTTTACCAGCTCCGGCGGCACCGCGCCGCTGGACATGATGTTGCACCTGATCAGCCGTGACCACGGTCGCGAACTGTCGGCGGCCATTTCCGAAATGTTCGTCTACGAGCGCATCCGCAACGAGCAGGATCACCAGCGTGTGCCGCTCAAACACATGCTCGGCACCAACCAGCCGAAGTTGCAGGAAATCGTCGCGCTGATGGAAGCCAACCTGGAAGAGCCGATCGACCTCGACGAACTGGCGGTGTACGTCGCCGTGTCGCGGCGTCAGCTGGAGCGTTTGTTCCAGAAGTACCTGCACTGCTCGCCGTCGCGCTATTACCTCAAGCTGCGGCTGATCCGTGCTCGGCAGTTGCTCAAGCAGACGCCGATGTCGATCATCGAAGTGGCCTCGGTGTGCGGCTTCGTCTCCACGCCGCACTTTTCCAAGTGCTACCGCGAATACTTCGGCATTCCGCCGCGTGACGAACGTGTCGGCTCCAACACCACGCAACAGGTGGCGATGATGCCGTTGCCGCAGGCCCTGGTGCTGTCGCCATTGTCCGGCCCGCTGTCGGCGCTGAGCCAGGCGCGCAATGAGTCGACGTTTGCCAGTGTAAGGCTCTGAGCCGAGGCCCTTTGTGGCGAGGGAGCTTGCTCCCGCTGGGGGCGAAGCCCCCCAAATCCGGATATCACGGTGTTCCAGAAATATCGCGGAGACTGGATTTGCGACCGCTTCGCGGCCGAGCGGGAGCAAGCTCCCTCGCCACAAGGTCAGGCGCTGTGGTTCTTCTGGTAATCCGCCAACGCCGGCAGCAGCTGCTGTTCGATCGCCTGGCGCACGGCCGGCAGGATGGTCGCGCTGCTGGTGTACATGTCCTTGACCATCCGCCGCAATTCATTGGCGCGGGCCCTGTCCAGCCCGCGTACGGCACACTCACAGGCCTGTTCGGCGCTGGAGCCGCTGGGAATCTGGAGACCCAGGGCCTTGAGCTGGCCCAGCAGGTCTTCCTGGTCGATCAAATCGGCGTGCATCATGACGCTTTTCCTTGTTCCGGGATGGGGGGCGTGACTCGATTCTGGTAGCCACCCGAAGCGGCGGCAAGGGCAAACTGTCGCAATGGCAGGGATACCTATGAACAGGTCGTTTTCGGTTAACTCGCACAATCCGGGACTGGGCACACTGGCCTCAAGCTGAATCACGATGGTTTGGTCACCCTCGCGCAACAGCTCCTCCAGTAACGCCTCCTGCCCCGATCCTGTCACGGCTTGATCGGGGATTTTTTTGTCTGCGTGAGACTGGGAGTGATGGGTTGTCGGACACGCCGCTTCGCGAGCAGGCTCGCTCCCACAGGGGATTGCATATCCCTTGTGGGAGCGAGCTTGCTCGCGATGAGCGATGAGCGATGACGCGCTCTAGCGCTGCAACACCAGAATCCGCGACAACAACTCATCCCGATCCACATAGCACCCCTGGAAATGCCGCGCCCCGGTGGCCGGGTCGAAGGCGTTGCGGGCGTGCAGCGTGCGGCGATTGTCGAAGCACCAGAGCTGGCCGGGCTCCAGGCGTTGCATGACGCGAAACCGTGGTTCGCGGGTCAGGGCGATGAAGCGTCGGTAGGCGTTGTAGAGCCTGGGCATTTGCTCGACCGAGGTGTCGAACGGCCCGCGCAGAAAGTTCGCCATGCGAATTTCCGAGACTTGCCCGAGGGTATCCAGCGCGATGATCGGCGCCAGGCAGCGGTAGTCGCTGTGGCGGTCCTTGTTGCGAAACTCCACCGGGATTTCGCACAACGCAGCGAAGGCGTCGGGATCTTCCTGGCGCAGGGCCTGGGCGATGGCGAAACCATCGACAAAAATGCTCTCGCCGCCTTCAGCGTCATTGACCAGGCAGTGCAGGAACTGCAAGCCCGGCTGCAATTCCCGAGTCGGCAAGTCGCTGTGCAGCGGCAGGTTGAAAGCAGTGTAGGCGTTGCTGTCGGCGTCGGCCTTGGATTGCACATTGAACAGCACGCCGAAGTTGCTTTCGCGAATGAAGGAAATCCGCTGGGCAATCGGTTTCAGCGAGCCGGGTTCGGTGGGCACGCCACGCACCTGGGTCAGGCCGATGTCGCGCACCGCCATTAGCCATTGCAGCAGGGCGGCGTTGTCGGTCATCAATGCCGGGTAGTCGAACACGGGTATGCGCAAGTCGTGCTGCCAGAGCTGGCGCCGCGGCTTGCCGGCCAGCCGTTCGGCCCGGGACTGATCGTCGTAGGCGTGGGCACGCAACCAGCCCGGGTCGAAACGGCTCTGGTGGCCGTCCTGCCAGTCCACGCACAGGCAGCCCTGGTCGTCGAGATGGGTCGCGGCGGGCGCCAGGTCTTCAGGCACATCGACGATTTCCAGTACCTGTTCGCGGGTGACGCTGTAGACGCATTGTGGGCAAGGGCAGTTGTCCCGCAGCCACGGATGATGGAAAGGACTGACCCGGCCGTCGGCCCAGGTGACCTGCACCCGGTCCGCCAAGGGTGTCACCACGCTCAGGGAACACACCAGGGGATAGCGGCGGAAATCGGCAAAAGCGGTGGCGGTGCGCATGGCGGTCTCCTGGGCTGTTATCGGGCGGGCGGCAGGGCAATGATCCGACCCATGTACGCTGGGGGCGGCAGGTCGGATTGTTCATCCAGCAGGGCCTGGAGCTTGTCCAGGGTCTGCTCGGTGAAGGGCGCGGCGCGCGGGCCGGCCAGGTCCACGTGCAGGAGCATCTGCTCGTTGCCCGCCAGCTCTTTGTCGCCACCGGCCAGGTGCAGGCTGTGGTAGAGGTGCAGGCGCTTGGCGTCGTGGCCGATGATTTGCGTGTGCACTTGCACGTCGACGTCTACCTTCACCTCGTGCAGGTAGTTCAGGTGCAGTTCGAGGGTGAACAGCGAATGGCCGCTGGCGTCGCGGTTCTGGCTGTCCAGCCCGAGCAGGTCCATCAGCGCGTCGGTGGCGTAGCTGAAAATCAGCAGGTAATAGGCATCGCGCAGATGGCCGTTGTAATCGACCCATTCGGGGCGGATGTGGGTTTTGTAGGTGGTGAGGGTGGGCATGGTGGAACTCCGCAGATGAGCACTGGTGTACACATGTGTGGCGAGGGAGCTTGCTCCCGCTGGGGCGAAGCCCCCCAAACGCTGATAACGCGGTGTATCAGAAATATCGCGTCAGCTGGTTTTGCGACCGCTTCGCGGTCGAGCGGGAGCAAGCTCCCTCGCCACAGGAATAGCGTTTAGTCACCAAAGGCCATGCCATGCCTGGCCTTTGTGGCTTTCACCGCCTCCAACACCGCCAGCAGGCAATCGTCACGGTAGCGCTCCAATGCTGAAATGCTGTGGTTGCCCAGTTGTGCGCTGGTCCCATCCACCACGTCATCGATCAGCTTTTCGGTCAGCTCCGGCGCCGGCAGGTAGGTCCACGGCAGTTGCAACGCCGGGCCGAACTGGGCCATGAAGTGGCGCATGCCGGCGTCGCCACCGGCCAGGGTGTAGGTCAGGAAGGTGCCCATGAATGACCAGCGCAACCCGGCGCCAAAGCGAATGGCGTCGTCGATCTCGCCGGTGGTCGCCACGCCGTCGTTGACCAGGTGCAGGGCCTCGCGCCACAGCGCTTCGAGCAAGCGGTCGGCGATGAATCCGGGCACTTCCTTGCGCACGTGCAACGGTCGCATACCGAGGGATTGGTAAACCTGCATCGCCGCCTGAACGGCTTCGGGCGCAGTGTTTTTGCCGCCGACCACTTCGACCAGGGGCAACAGGTAAACCGGGTTGAACGGATGCCCGACCACGCAGCGCTCCGGATGGGTGGAGCCTTCATAGAACTCGCTCGGCAGCAGGCCCGAGGTGCTGGAGCCGATCAACGCGTCCGGCTTGGCGGCGGCGCTGATCTGGCTGTGCAACTGGAGTTTCAATTCCAGGCGCTCGGGGGCGCTCTCCTGGATGAAGTCGGCGTCGCGCACGCATTCTTCGATGGTCGCGACGAAGCGCAGCCGGTCCTGAGAGGCGCCGGGTGCCAGGCCCTGTTGTTCCAGCGCACCCCAGGCATTGGCGACGCGCTTGCGCAGCGCCGCTTCGGCGCCGGGCGCCGGGTCCCAGGCCACGACGTCCAGCCCATGGGCCAGGGCGCGACTGACCCAGCCGCTGCCGATTACACCGCTGCCCAGGGCGGCGAAGGTCTTGATGTCGGTGATAAAGCGCATGGTGGTTTCCTGAAATAGTTCGGTGAGCTGATTGTGGGGGAGCCTTTGTGGGAGCGAGCCTGCTCGCGATGGCGGAGTGTCAGTCGGCACATTCGGCGCCTGTCGCACCGTCATCGCGAGCAGGCTCGCTCCCACAGGGACGGGGGTGTCTGGTCAGCTACGCTGGGTCAGCCCCATCTTCTTGCGACCTTCCGCCGGGGTGAGCACCCGCGCCCCGAGGCGGCTGAGGATTTCGCTGGCGCGTTCCACCAGTTGGCCGTTGGTGGCGAGTACGCCTTTGTCCAGCCACAGGTTGTCTTCCAGCCCGACTCGTACGTTGCCGCCCAGCAGCACGGCCTGGGCCGCCATCGGCATTTGCATGCGGCCGATGCCGAAGCCGGCCCACACCGCATCGGCTGGCAGGTTATCGACCATGGCTTTCATGGTGGTGGTGTCGGCCGGCGCACCCCATGGGATACCCAGGCACAGCTGGAACAGCGGGTTGTCCAGCAGGCCTTCCTTGATCATCTGCTTGGCGAACCACAGGTGGCCGGTGTCGAAGATTTCCAGTTCGGCTTTCACTCCCAGCTCGGTGATGCGCTTGGCGCCGGCCCGCAGTTGCGCCGGAGTCGAGACGTAAATGGTGTCGCCGTCGCCGAAGTTCAGGGTGCCGCAATCGAGCGTGCAGATTTCCGGCAGCAGTTCTTCGACATGAGCCAGGCGCGTCAGCGGGCCCACCAGGTCGGTGTTGGGACCGAACTCCATCGGCCGTTCGCCGGGCCCGATCTCCAGATCACCACCCATGCCGGCGGTGAGGTTGACGATGATGTCCACGTCCGCCTCGCGGATGCGCTCCATCACTTCGCGGTACAGCGCCACGTCGCGGCTGAACTTGCCGGTCTGCGGGTCGCGGACGTGGCAGTGGACCACCGTGGCACCGGCCTTGGCGGCCTCGACGGCGGCCTCGGCGATCTGTTTCGGGGTGACCGGGACGTGGGGGCTCTTGGCGGTCGTGTCGCCAGCACCGGTGAGTGCGCAGGTGATGATGACGTCGTGGTTCATGGTACGGCTTCCTTCAGGCGAGGTGAGTCACTGCGCAGCCCGGTGGGTGCTGCGCAGATGGATAACGAGTGATCAGTTGCTGGTGAGCTTGAGGTTGTCGGCGGCCGGCTTGCCGTCGAAGGTGGTGACGCCTTCGAGCCAGCGCTGTTTGTCCTGCGGATGGTCCTTGAGCCATTGCCGGGCCGACTCGAGGGGGTCCTTGTGATCCAGCAGCGGCTGCATCATCCGGCTCTCGTCCTCGGCGGTGAACGTCAGGTTGCTCAACAGGCGGCTGACGTTCGGGCATTGGCTGGCGTAGTCCGGCGCGGTGACGGTCCAGACGGTGGCCATGCCTTCGTTCGGGCCGAGGGCGTTTTCGCTGCCTGTGAGGTAGGTCATCTGCACGTTGACGTTCATCGGGTGCGGGGCCCAGCCGAAAAACACCACGGCTTCCTTGCGGCGCACGGCGCGGTCCACGGCGGCGAGCATGCCGGCTTCGCTGGATTCGACCAGCTGGAACTTGCCCAGGCCGAACTGGTTCTTGGCGATCATGGCCTTGATCTGGGTGTTGGCGCCGGAGCCTGGTTCGATGCCGTAGATCTTGCCGCCCAGCTCTTTTTCAAACCTGGCGATGTCGGCGAAGGTTTTCAGGCCCTTATCGGCCAGGTAAGTCGGCACGGCGAGGGTGGCGCGGGCGTCCTTGAGGCTTGGTTGGTCCAGCACCTTGACCTGCCTGGCTTCGACGAACGGGGTGATGGTCTGGGTCATCAAGGGATTCCAGTACCCCAGGAATACGTCCAGGCGCTGGTCGCGAATCCCGGCAAAGATGATCTGCTGGGAGGCGCTGGTCTGTTTGGTCTTGTAGCCGAGGCCATCGAGCATCACCTGGGTCAGCGCGCTGGTGGCGATGACGTCAGTCCAGTTGACCACGCCCAGGCGCACGTTCTGACACGCGGCGGGCTCTGCCGCCAGGGCGGCGCCATTCAGGAAAGTGGTACCGCACACAGCAAGAACGCAAGAGCTGATCAATCGTTTCATGGCGGGGTCCTCGGCAGCTTATTGTTATGGATTCCGGTGTCTGCGCGCCGGTGATGCCAAGTTACGCAGGCGAGCCCTCGGCAAAGCGCACTGCGGCGACGCGCTCTTGCACTGCAGCGACCAACTGGCGTATCAAGTTCCCACGCTGCCGCCAACCGAGTGCGCTTAATGTCCCAGGATTTCTACTTTTTGTTGATGCCGGGTTTTTCGGCCATCGGTTTCATTTCGGCCATCGAGCCGTTGCGCGTCGCCAATCGATTTCGCGGTGAGCTGTACCGCTGGCATGTGCTGAGTGCCGACGGCGGGGCGGTGCTGGCGAGCAATGGCATGTCGGTCAATGCCGATGCGGCGCTTGAGCCGTTGAAGAAAGGCGCGACGCTGTGGGTGGTGGCGGGGTTCGAACCGCTGAAGTTCGCCACACCGGCATTGGAGCGCTGGCTGCATCGGCTGGACAAGGAAGGCGTGACCCTGGGCGGCATCGATACCGGCAGCGTGGTCCTGGCCGAGGCGGGGTTGTTGGAAGGGCACCGAGTGACGCTGCACTGGGAAGCCATCGAGGCGTTCAAGGAGTCCTATCCGCAGCTCAGCGTGACCCAGGAGCTGTTCGAGATCGACCGCCGCCGCATCACCTGTGCCGGCGGTACGGCGTCCATCGACCTCATGCTGGACCTGATCGGCCAGGCCCACGGTGCCGAGCTGGCAATCCAGGTCAGTGAGCAATTCGTGCTGGGGCGCATTCGTCCACGCAAGGACCACCAGCGAATGGAAGTCGCCAGTCGCTACGGCGTGCGTAACAAGAAACTGGTGCACGTCATCGGTGAAATGGAGAGCCACAGCGAGCCGCCGCTGACGACCCTGGAGTTGGCCGAGGCCATCGGCGTCACCCGACGCCAGCTCGAACGCCTGTTCCGCCTGCACCTGAACGACACCCCGAGCAACTTCTACCTGCGCCTGCGTCTGGAAAAAGCCCGGCAACTGCTGCGCCAGACTGACATGAGCGTGCTGGAGGTCAGCATCGCCTGTGGCTTTGAGTCACCGTCGTATTTCACCCGCAGTTATCGAGCGCGGTTCGAGCGGTGTCCGCGGGAGGATCGGCGCAAGGTGGTCTGATGGCCGAACACGGACCCTGTGGGAGCGAGCCTGCTCGCGATAGCAATGGATCAGGTGACTGATGTGCCGTTTGACAGATCGCTATCGCGAGCAGGCTCGCTCCCACAGGAGATGCCTTGCCTGGTGCATTATTGTTTCTTCAACGCCGCACACGCCGCTTTGTACGCCTCATGCTGATATTTATTCAGCGTCGCCGGCAAAGCGAAGTCATGCTTTTTGCTCTGGGCATTGATGGTCTGCGGTGACAACAGCGTCACTTCGCAGCCTTCCAACAGCTGGAAAACCCCTTCGATCTTGAACGTGGTCGGGCCGCCGGCGAACTCGCCTTTCTTGCTGCGCTTCTTGATGGCGATCCGCTCGATACCGTTTTCCAGCACAAACGCCCGGACCCGGGCTGCGAACGCCTTGACGTTGGCTGCCTCGTCATCGTCATCCAGAGCGATTTTCCTGGTGTTCAGCGCAACGTGGCTCAGCGCCTGCTGATCCAGCGAGGCAACGGCGATGATCGCTTCGCTGCCTTTGATTTCAATGCCGCAGATAATCATTCGAACCTTCGGGATCGGGGTATGAGGCTCAAGTCTATCCACATCGAAGCCTGGAGACGTGGTGATTTTGTCGCCTCAGTCCATGGTCTTGCGCAGGTCCAGCATGATCTTGTCAAAGTAGTCGACCCGGATGATGCCGAAACGGGGGTATTCGAAGTCCAGGATCACATACAGCACGCCAACCATGACCGCCGCATAACCCAGGCTGTGCAGCCATTTGCGTTGGGCTGTACCGGCCATGCCGTAGCCGATCAGCACGGCGCTGATCAGGGCCATGGTCACCAGCATCAGATAGATGGCCAAGGGTGGATGGGTCTCGTGCGCCACGGCGCGGGTGGTGGTGATGTCGATCATTTCATTCTGCGCTTGCAGCACGCTGGTTCCCAACGTCGGAGTGGGCATCTTTTGCATGGCGCCGATCGTGCTTTTCCAGATGGCCTGTTGCAAAGCGTTGGCTCGGTCGTGGGCCGCCTCGTCGACCTGATCCTCGCGCAGATCACGGTAATACTCGATCCGGGCGTCGACATAGTCCCGGAACGCCTGGCGTATGACAGGTTGCTCGCTGGCCGGCAGCAGATCCAGGCGCAGCCAGGCGGTGCCCATGGCGTTGGTTTCGGCAATGATCAACGCTCGCCGTTGATCCAGGCGCGAGGCTGCGCCGGAGAAGGTAAAGGCGATCAATAGTGCCAACAGACCGAATACCGCGCCTTCAATGGCCCCGATGCCCTGGCGGGCGCCCTCGGGATCCTGGGCCAGATGGCGATTGCCAATTCGGCGACCGGCCTCGATACCCAGCACGATGGCAATGAAAATGGCCGCGCCGTAGAAGGGCAAGACAGTGAGCGCATGCATTCGAGAATCCCCGCAAAGCGAAGCGTGGGTTCATCCTAGGATTCTCGTAGTGATCCGCCTACTGTCAGAGTTGACAGTAGGCGGTGGTGGAGCCGCCCTGCTGCAAGACGACGTGCAGCTACAGCTCCAACTGATCGGCATGGATGCCAAAGACAGCGGCAATTTTCTCGCGAGTCGCCCGGCGAGGTTTGGCGACGGATTCCTGCTGGGCAAAGGCCGGCTGAGAAATCCCGAGACGTCTGGCAACGTCTTCCTGGGTCAGGCTCAGGTGTTCGCGCCAGGCGCGGATGGGGGTTGCGCCGTCGACGATACGGCTGACGACTTCATGGGGGATCAGGTCGGGCTCCAGCTTTTGCGCAACGTACTGGGCATATGGGATGACCACAAATGCCGGATTGCCGTCTGCATCGTTGATGATCTGAATATCAGTAGGTACGTTCATCGCGTTTCTTGACCTCTTGAATGCTGACGACCTTGATCGCCCCGTCCCAGTCGAACATGACTCGATAATTCCCCACCCGGAGGCGGTACGCATAGTCATGGCCGACGAGCGCTTTGACGTTAGTCACATCAGGCATCCGGGTGAGCAACGTAACGGCATCCCGAACCTGGACCTGATGAACAGAATGCAATCTCAGAAGCTGCTTAACGGCCTTTCTGGTCCAATGAATGGTGTTCATGGGAAATATAAGTCTTTTATAAGTTTTTTTAAATGCTGACTTATATTTCCCTCAACGCCAACGGATGAAAGTTGACGGGATATTGCTCCAGGTGCAAGTCACTGCACGGTGCGTCTCCAGATCATGAAGATTTGCTCTTGTTGCGCCATCACTCTTGCCCAATCGACTCCAAAAACTCCGACCGATCATCGCTCACCTGGGCCATGCAGTCGTTTTCGGCGATTTTGTAGGCTTCGCTGCCGGGTTTGGCCGGGAAGGCGGCGATGGCGCAGTCGGCTTCGCGCTGTTTGAGCCACAGTTGCTGGGCGGCCTTGATCTTGGCGGTGATGTCGGTCAGCTGGGTCTTGTCGCTGGCGTAGCGGGTTTGCAGGCGTTCGTTGAGGCTTTGCAGGTTTTCGCTGAGCAGTTGTTCGGCGGCGGTCTTGCCGTAGGCCGAGCAGGCCAGGGTCTGGACGTCGTTTTCCACGGCGTCGCAAGGGTTCGGTTCGGTGTCTTCGGTTGCGTGTGCGACGGTGCTGATCAGTGCCAAAGCCAGGAAGATTGATTTCATCGCGTTGCCGCTCAAGTCCAGTGAAAGCCAGTGATGCCGCGGATTCTGGCGCAACCGTGGGCTAAAGAACAGACGGGCAGGGTGGGCCTGTCATGGCCCAATGTCGGTGATTGACGCTTTCGGCAATTCCCCTGTCGTTTTTGCACCCGGTCCCCACGGCCCCGAGGCATATGCTGGCCCCAAAGCGCCGGCAGACGATTCGGCGCATGAAATCCGATAAAAGGGGACTGCCTGATGAGCCCAGCCGAATTGCACGCCGACAGCATCGTTATCGACGGGCTGATCATTGCCAAATGGAACCGCGACCTGTTCGAAGACATGCGCAAGGGCGGCCTGACTGCCGCCAACTGCACGGTGTCGGTGTGGGAAGGCTTCCAGGCCACCATCAATAACATCGTCGCCAGCCAGAAACTGATCCGTGAAAACAGCGACCTGGTGATCCCGGTGAAAACCACCGCCGACATCCGTCGCGCCAAGGAACAGGGCAAGACCGGCATCATCTTCGGGTTCCAGAACGCCCATGCGTTCGAAGATCAGCTCGGTTACGTCGAGATCTTCAAGCAGCTCGGCGTCGGTGTGGTGCAGATGTGCTACAACACCCAGAATCTGGTCGGCACCGGCTGCTACGAGCGTGACGGCGGCCTGTCGGGCTTCGGTCGTGAAATCGTCGCCGAGATGAACCGCGTCGGCATCATGTGCGACCTGTCCCACGTCGGTTCCAAGACCTCCGAAGAGGTCATCCTCGAATCGAAGAAGCCGGTCTGCTATTCCCACTGCCTGCCGTCCGGCCTCAAAGAGCACCCGCGCAACAAGTCCGATGAAGAGCTGAAGTTCATTGCCGACCACGGCGGTTTCGTCGGCGTGACCATGTTCGCGCCGTTCCTGGCCAAGGGCATCGACTCGACCATCGACGACTACGCCGAGGCCATCGAGTACACCATGAACATCGTTGGCGAAGACGCCATCGGCATCGGTACCGACTTCACCCAGGGTCACGACCAGGCGTTCTTCGAAATGCTGACCCATGACAAGGGCTACGCCCGCCGCCTGACCAACTTCGGCAAGATCATCAACCCGCTGGGCATCCGCACCGTGGGCGAGTTCCCGAACCTCACCGAGACGCTGCTCAAGCGCGGTCACTCCGAGCGAGTAGTACGCAAGATCATGGGCGAGAACTGGGTGAACGTCCTGAAAGACGTCTGGGGCGAGTGAATACCTCTGGAGCCTACTCCGCTCGCCGATAGCTGCGTCAGGTCCTCGCGCCAAGCTCGCCGTACATGCGTACTGTCTCGCTTGTCGCTCCGGTCCTTCCTTGCTCTCGACGTGCTCGCCACGGCTCCAAAGGCATTCACGCAGCTTTTTTATAAGAGCAAAAGCAAACGCTTCGCTCAGTAATGATCACGAATTTCCGGAGTCAAGTTTTCATGGCCAAAATCGCCCCCCAACTGCCTATCGAAGTCGACAGCGAAACCGGTGTCTGGACCTCCGACGCCCTGCCGATGCTGTACGTGCCGCGTCACTTCTTCGTCAACAACCACATGGGGATCGAGGAGGTGCTGGGCGCCGAGGCCTACGCCGAGATTCTCTACAAGGCCGGCTACAAATCCGCCTGGCACTGGTGTGAAAAAGAAGCCGAATGCCATGGCCTGGAAGGCGTCGCGGTGTTCGAGCACTACATGAAGCGTCTGTCGCAGCGCGGCTGGGGCCTGTTCAAGATCCAGGACATCGACCTGGACAAAGGCACCTGCAGCGTCAAGCTCGAGCACTCGGCGTTCGTCTACGTGTACGGCAAGGTCGGGCGCAAGGTCGACTACATGTTCACAGGTTGGTTCGCCGGCGCCATGGACCAGATCCTGGCCGCCCGTGGCAGTTCGATCCGCACCGTGGCCGAGCAGGTCTATGGTGGTTCCGAAGAAGGCCACGACGACGGCCTGTTCATCGTCAAGCCGTTGTAAGTCGAGGACCGCGCCATGGCTTTTGAAGCAATGTTCCAGCCGATCCAGATCGGCAAACTGACCATCCGCAACCGCGTGCTCAGCACCGCCCACGCGGAGGTCTACGCGACCGACGGCGGCATGACCACCGACCGTTACGTGAAGTATTACGAAGAGAAAGCCAAGGGCGGCATCGGCCTGGCGATCTGCGGCGGCTCGTCGGTGGTGGCCATCGACAGCCCGCAGGAATGGTGGAGCTCGGTGAACCTGTCCACCGACCGCATCATCCCGCACTTCCAGAACCTGGCCGACGCCATGCACAAGCATGGCGCCAAGATCATGATCCAGATTACCCACATGGGCCGTCGCTCGCGTTGGGACGGCTTCAACTGGCCGACCCTGATGTCGCCGTCGGGCGTGCGCGAGCCGGTGCACCGTGCCACGTGCAAGACCATCGAGCCGGAAGAAATCTGGCGGGTGATCGGCAACTATGCCCAGGCTGCGCGCCGCGCCAAGGCCGGTGGCCTGGACGGTGTCGAGCTGTCCGCCGTGCACCAGCACATGATCGACCAGTTCTGGAGCCCGCGGGTCAACAAACGCACCGACGAGTGGGGCGGCAGCTTCGAGGGCCGCATGAAGTTCGGCCTGGAAGTGCTCAAGGCTGTGCGCGCCGAAGTGGGCGACGATTTCTGCGTGGGCATGCGCATCTGTGGTGACGAGTTCCACCCTGATGGTCTGTCCCACGAGGACATGAAGCAGATCGCCAAGTACTACGACGACACCGGCATGCTGGATTTCATCGGCGTGGTCGGTTCGGGTTGCGACACCCACAACACGCTGGCCAACGTCATCCCGAACATGAGTTATCCACCGGAGCCGTTCCTGCACCTGGCCGCCGGTATCAAGGAAGTGGTCAAGGTTCCTGTCCTGCACGCGCAGAACATCAAGGACCCGAACCAGGCCACGCGGATCCTGGAAGGCGGATATGTGGACATGGTCGGCATGACCCGTGCCCACATCGCCGACCCGCACCTGATCGCCAAGATCAAGATGGGCCAGGTCGACCAGATCAAGCAGTGCGTCGGTGCCAACTACTGCATCGACCGTCAGTACCAGGGCCTGGACGTACTGTGCATCCAGAACGCCGCGACGTCCCGTGAGTACATGGGCGTGCCGCACATCATCGAGAAATCCACCGGGCCGAAACGCAAGGTGGTGGTGGTCGGTGCCGGCCCGGCGGGCATGGAAGCGGCACGCGTCGCTGCCGAGCGCGGCCACGACGTGACCCTGTTCGAGAAGAAGGAATTCATCGGCGGGCAAATCACCACTGCTGCCAAGGCGCCGCAACGGGACCAGATCGCTGGTATCACCCGCTGGTTCCAACTGGAACTGGCGCGGCTGAAAGTCGACCTGCGCCTGGGCGTGGCGGCTGACGCGGCGACCATCATGGACCTGCGTCCGGACGTGGTGGTGCTGGCCGTCGGCGGGCATCCGAACGTGGAGCAGAACGAGCACTGGGGCGCCGCCGAAGGGCTGGTGGTCAGCAGCTGGGACGTGCTCGACGGCAAGGTGCTGCCTGGCAAGAACGTGCTGGTCTACGACACCATCTGCGAGTTCACCGGCATGTCGGTGGCCGACTTCCTCGCCGACAAGGGCAGCCAGGTCGAGATCGTCACCGACGACATCAAGCCGGGCGTTGCGATTGGTGGCACCTCGTTCCCGACCTACTACCGCAGCATGTACCCCAAAGAAGTAATCATGACCGGGGACATGATGCTGGAGAAGGTCTACCGCGAAGGCGACAAACTGGTGGCGGTGCTGGAGAACGAATACACCGGTGCCAAGGAAGAGCGCGTAGTCGACCAGGTGGTGGTGGAGAACGGCGTGCGGCCGGACGAGGAAATCTATTACGCGCTGAAGGAAGGGTCGCGCAACAAGGGTCAGATTGACGTCGAAGCCCTGTTCGCGATCAAGCCCCAGCCGTGCCTGGAGCAGAGCGGCGATGGCTACCTGCTGTTCCGCATCGGCGACTGCGTGGCCCAGCGTAATACACACGCCGCCATCTATGACGCGCTTCGGCTCTGTAAGGATTTTTGACGGCGTAGCTGCAAGCGGCAAGCTACAAGCTACAAGTAAAAGCACGGTCTCCGCTGCTCTTTCTTGCCGCTTGCAGCTTGTAGCTCGCACCTCGCAGAGGTGACTCTGATGCTTAACACCCTTCTCCCCATCCTGCTCTTCGCTGCCTTGGGCCTCGCGGTCCTCGGCGCCTTGCGCCGGGTAAACATGTGGCGCCGGGGGCGGCCGTCCAAGGTTGACCTGATCGGCGGCCTCTTCGCCATGCCCAAGCGCTACATGGTGGATTTGCACCACGTGGTGGCGCGGGACAAATACATTGCCAACACCCACGTGGCCACGGCCGGTGGTGCGGTGGCGTCCGTCGTGCTGGCGATCCTGGTCCACGGTTTCGGCCTGCATAACCGCTTCCTCGGCTATGCGTTGCTGCTGATGTCCGCCGTGATGTTCGTCGGCGCAATCTTCGTCTACCTGCGTCGGCGCAATCCGCCGTCACGTCTGTCGAAAGGCCCGTGGATGCGCCTGCCGAAAAGCCTGCTGGCATTCTCGGTATCGTTCTTCCTGGTGACCCTGCCGGTGGCCGGTATCCTGCCGGAGAACTTCGGCGGCTGGGTACTGGCGGCGATCCTCGGGATCGGTGTGTTGTGGGGCGTCTCGGAGCTGTTCTTCGGCATGACCTGGGGCGGGCCGATGAAGCACGCCTTCGCCGGTGCCCTGCACCTGGCCTGGCACCGTCGTGCCGAGCGCTTTGGCGGCGGCCGTTCCACCGGCCTCAAGCCGCTGGACCTGAACGACCCGGCCGCGCCGCTGGGTGTGGAGAAACCCAAGGATTTCACTTGGAACCAGTTGCTCGGCTTCGACGCCTGCGTGCAGTGCGGTAAATGCGAGGCCGCTTGCCCGGCGTTCGCCGCCGGCCAGCCGCTGAACCCGAAAAAACTCATCCAGGACATGGTCGTCGGCCTGGCCGGCGGTACCGATGCCAAGTTCGCCGGCAGCCCGTACCCAGGCAAACCGATCGGCGAACACGGCGGCAATCCTCACCAGCCAATCGTCAACGGCCTGGTGGACGCCGAGACGCTGTGGTCCTGCACCACGTGCCGGGCGTGCGTCGAGGAATGCCCGATGATGATCGAGCACGTCGATGCCATCGTCGACATGCGTCGGCACCTGACCCTGGAAAAAGGCGCCACGCCGAACAAAGGTGCCGAGGTGCTGGAAAACCTCATCGCCACCGATAACCCGGGCGGCTTCGCTCCGGGCGGGCGGATGAACTGGGCGGCGGACCTGAACCTGAACCTGCTCAGCGAAAAGAAATCCACCGACGTGCTGTTCTGGGTCGGCGACGGCGCCTTCGACATGCGTAACCAACGGACCCTGCGGGCCTTCGTCAAAGTGCTCAAGGCGGCGAACATCGACTTCGCCGTGCTCGGCCTCGAAGAGCGCGACAGCGGCGACGTGGCCCGGCGCCTGGGCGACGAAGCGACGTTCCAGTTGCTGGCCAAGCGCAACATCCAGACCCTGGCCAAATACAGTTTCAACCGCATCGTCACCTGCGATCCTCACAGCTTCCATGTGTTGAAAAACGAATACGGCGCCTTCGATGGCAACTACCTGGTGCAGCACCACAGCACCTACCTGGCGGAAATCATCGACGCCGGCGGCCTGAACCTCGGCCAGCACAAGGGCGACAGCGTGACCTATCACGACCCGTGCTACCTGGGTCGTTACAACGGCGAATACGAGGCGCCACGCCAGGTGCTCCGCGCGCTCGGCATCGAGGTCAAGGAAATGCAGCGTTCCGGCTTCCGCTCCCGTTGCTGCGGTGGCGGTGGCGGTGCGCCGATCACCGACATCCCGGGCAAGCAGCGGATCCCTGACATGCGCATGGAGGACATCCGTGAAACCGGTGCCGAACTGGTGGCCGTGGGTTGTCCACAGTGCACCGCGATGCTCGAAGGCGTGGTCGAACCTCGCCCGATGATCAAGGACATCGCCGAGCTGGTGGCCGACGCATTGCTCGAAGACGCGGCGCCGAGCAAGCCGGTGGCCTCGACCAAACGTGAACCTGCGGAGGTGCATTAATGAGCGACATCATCCGCCGCGACCCTCGCGCCGAGTGGATTGCCCGCAACCGCCTGCACCCGCTGCACGCGGCCATGCAACCGGTGCAGCACAGCTGGATGGGGCCTAACGGCGTCATTCGCAAGAATGTCCATGGCGTCGGTTTCATCGGCCCCAACGGTATCAAGCGCATTGACCGCAGCGGTGCCCAGCAGGGCGGCACCAGCAAACGCAGCGCCACTGTTGAAGTGCAACTGCCGCTGCATCAGGTTCCGCAACCGGCGTTCTACATCAGCGTCGTGCCCGACATGGTCGGTGGCCGCCTCAGCAGCCACGACCGCGATCTGTTGGGCCTGGCTCATCAGTTGGCCGGCTCCGACGGTGCCGTCTTGGCGGTGGTCTTCGGTGAGCATAAGGAAAGCGCGTTCGCCACGGCGGGCGTCGATCGCCTGTTGGTGCTCGAAGGGGACGAGTTCAATGGTTATGCACCGGAACAGCGGGTCCAGGGCCTGCGGGCTGTGGATAACCAGTTCAACCCGCGTCATTGGTTGCTGCCCGACAGTCGCAGCGGTGGCGGCGAACTGGGCCGGCGTTTCGCCGCGGCCCTGGGCGAGCGCCCGGCCACGCGGGTCTGGCAGGTCAAGGGCGAAGAGTGCATCGGCCGTGCCGGTGCCGGCTTGCAGGACTTGGCCCGGCCATTGGCGCGGTTGATCCTGGCCGCAGCCGAATGCGCCGAGCCGGTCAGTGAAACCCGTCATGAAGCCTTGCCGGTAGAGTTATCCACAAGCGTGGCCCGCAGCTTGTCGCGTATCGAAGACCTCGGTGCGGTGGCGGTGGACCCGGGCGCGATCCCGATGGCCGAAGCCGAGTTCATTTTCTCCGGCGGCAACGGCGTCAAGGACTGGGCACTGTTCCACCAGGCCGCCGCCGCCCTGGGCGCGACCGAAGGCGCCTCGCGAGTGGCGGTGGACGACGGCTTCATGGCCCGCGACCGCCAGGTCGGCGCCAGCGGCACCTGGGTCACGGCGCGGGTCTACGTGGCCGTGGGCATTTCCGGAGCGATCCAGCACCTGCAAGGCATCGGTGCCTGCGACAAGGTGGTGGCGATCAACCTCGATCCGGGCTGCGACATGATCAAACGGGCGGACCTGTCGGTGATCGGTGACAGCTCGGCGATCTTCAAGGCGCTGATCGCTGCGGTAGAGGCTTACCGCAACGAAGCCAAACGCGACGCGGCCTAAGCGAAGGATTCAAGCATGACGACTCAAGTGATCAGCCTGGTGTCCATCGGCGCCCACCCGACTTCCGGTCGCCCACGGCGCGCCGAGCAGGATGCCCGCGCCGTGGAGCTGGGCTTGCAACTGGCCGGTAACGACTTACAGGTGCTGCACGCCGGTGACGTGGCCGAACCGGCCCTGCTGGCTTACCTGGGTATGGGCCTGGACGAACTCCATGTGCTGGAAAACCCTGACGGGGCCGATGCATTACCGGCCCTGACCGATTATCTACGTGACGCTGGGCCCCAGGTGGTACTGACGGGCAGCCAGGCGGAAACCGGCGAGGGCTCGGGCATGCTCCCGTTCCTGCTGGCGGAAAACCTCGGCTGGCCGCTGGTGGTGGGGCTGGCCCAGGTCGAATCCATCGACAACGGCACGGCACTGGTGCTGCAAGCCTTGCCCCGTGGGCAGCGTCGCCGGTTGAAAGTACGCCTGCCATTCCTGGCGACTGTGGATAACGCCGCGCCCAAGCCTCGGCAAAGCGCCTACGGCCCGGCGCGACGTGGCGCCCTGCATGCCGAGGAAGTCGAGGTAATCGACGACACGCTGCTTGCCGTAGCGACCCTGCAACCGGCCAAGCCACGGCCCAAGCGACTCAAAGTCATCAAGGCCAAGAGCGGCGCCGACCGCATGAAAGCCGCCACGGCCAAGGCCAGCGGCGGAGGCGGGCAGGTGCTCAAGGGGGTGACCCCGGAGGCGGGCGCTGAGGCAATTCTCAAGCTGTTGATTGAAGAGGGCGTGGTCCGCTGAGTTGAACGCCCTAAACATCCCCTGTGGGAGCGAGCCTGCTCGCGATAGCAATCTGTTAGTCGCTGATGTTGTTGACTGATAGATCGCTATCGCGAGCAGACTCGCTCCCACAGGGGGATGGGTTTACCCACAAACTTGCCGAGTTTCCCACAATCCCTGTGCGCGCCTCTGTGGATAACCTGTTCGCCCCTCGCCCTGACCCACGTCAATCAAGCCCTGCGGGCCTGCGCTCAAAAAACAACCAGCCTAACCTACGGTTTTAGCTGGCTTTTCCCGGTAAATAGCGAGCTGGAGCTACGGGCATTTGCCCCCAATCTCTGTTGGCGCTTCTGTGGATAAGATGTTCGCTATCGTCTGCAAGCCATACGGTACGTAGCTCCCAGGCATTTGATCATTAAATGATCAAATGCCTGGGTTGCAGCGGGATTTTTCCTAAAAAGCCGCGTGTTACACGGTGTAGAGGTGTTTTTCCACAGAACCGTCAAAATTACCCCCAAACGCTGTTGGCGCTTCTGTGGATAAGGTGTTCGCTCACCGCCATAGCCCTTGTACAGCAAGGGTTACGAGTGATTGATTAAAAAATAACCTACGCCTCATGCAAATCATAGCTGCGCATAAGTCACGGTTTTTCTTCGCTTTACGGAAAGAAAACCCCCGGTCTCATCCAACTTGTCCCCATTTGCTGTGGGCTGTGTTGTGGATAACTTGTATTCAAACCTCTCCACGCCACGGCGGGCTTAGTCGCAATCGAAATAGATCAAATTTCGTACAGTTCTAAGGAACTCGCTTGACTAGCTCCTGTCGCCTGTCTTCACTCAGGGCACAAGGACTCCGTTTTTATCCACATCAGGTTCAGGGAGAACGCATGATGGATAGCCAGCCCTACCACGCTTGTCCGCTTTTCACTGTCATAGCCCGCCCGCCATGCCCTACCTCGTTGCCCCTGCGTGCTCATTGGCGTGCCGCCAATCCGCGTGCGCGGCTATAGCGCTCCCTTGATCATCTGAATCTTCCCGCAACACCGCTGACTGCCGCTCGAACCCCTACGAGAGAGTGGCCAGGCGTTCGTGCGCCCGATTGCAGGCAACCGCAGAGTTGCCCCATCTGCCTTGAGAGGACTGAACATGACACGGATCTCAACCCCCATCAGCCAAATCCAGGAACACTACGACGTGATTGTCATCGGTTCCGGCTACGGCGGTGGCATCGCCGCCTCGCGCCTGTCCCGGGCCGGGCGCAAGGTGTGCCTGCTGGAGCGTGGCCGCGAGATACAGCCCGGCGAGTATCCCAACACCCTGCTGGCGGCCACCGAGGACCTGCAGGTGCATGACCCGGACGGCCACATCGGTTCGCGCACCGGGTTGTATGATTTGCACGTCAATGCCCAGCAGAACGTGGTGGTCGGTTGTGGCCTGGGTGGGACCTCGTTGATCAACGCCAACGTTTCGCTGGAGCCGGAGCCGGGCGTGTTCGAGGATCCGCGCTGGCCGCAGGCGGTGCGCGAGCACCGTGACACACTGCTCAAGGACGGCTATGAGCGGGCCCGGGAGATGCTCAAGCCCAATCCGTATCCAGCCTCGGAGCCAAAGCTGCCCAAGCTCGATGCTCACAAGAAGTCGGCCGATTACCTCAAGCAAGGCTCGCATTTCTACAAGCCGCCGATCAACGTGACCTTCGACAAACTGCCCGACAACCTCAACCACGTCGGCGTCGAACAACTGCCGTGCAATGGTTGTGGCGATTGCGTCTCGGGCTGTAACAACAAGGCCAAGAACACCACGTTGATGAACTACCTGCCGGATGCCTGGAACCATGGCGCGGAGATTTTCTGCCAGGCCGAGGTGCGCCACCTGGAACGCGACGGCAATGGCTGGATCGTGCACTTCCAATACCTGGACAGCGGCCGCGAGTTGTTCTCTGCGCCGACCCTGTTCGTGCGTGCCGACATCGTGGTGGTGTCCGCCGGGACCCTGGGTTCTACCGAAATCATGCTGCGCTCGCGGGACAGAGGCCTGTCGATGTCCAACCAGTTGGGCGAGAACATGAGTGGCAACGGCGACATCCTCGGCTTTGGCCACAACTGCGACCAGACCATCAACGGCATCGGCTTTGGCGCCCACTCGGCCAAGGAACTGGAACCGGTGGGGCCGTGCATCACCTCGATCATCGACATGCGCACCGAGGGCGACTGGCGCAGCCGCATGGTCATCGAGGAAGGCTCGATCCCCGGCGCCCTCGGCCGGCCGATGGTGCCGAGCATGGCGGCGTTCGCCGCAATGATCGGCATGCCCACCGACACCGGTTTCGGCGCCAGCCTCAAATACAAGGGTCGCGAAGCCGAAAGCCTGGTGCGCGGCCCTTACTACGGCGCGCTGCATAACATGCAGACCTACCTGATCATGAGCCACGACAACGGCAAGGGTCGCATGGTGCTCGACAGCAAGGACCAGCTGCGCATCGATTGGCCCGGCGTCGGCGAGCAGGAAAACGTGACCCTCGGCAATGAGCGCCTGCACCAGAGCACCAAGGCCCTGGGCGGGATCTGGGTGGAGAACCCGATCTGGACCAAGCTGCTCAGGCACAGCATCGTTTCAGTCCACCCGTTGGGCGGTTGCGTGATGGGCGAGGATGCGACCCAAGGCGTGGTCAATCACAAGGGCCAGGTATTCAGCGGCACCAGCGGCACGGACGTCCACCCCGGATTGTACGTGGCCGATGGCGCCGTAATACCGACCTCGCTGGCGGTCAATCCGCTGTTGACGATATCGGCCGTGAGCGAACGCAACATGGGGCTGCTGGCGGCGGACCATGGCTGGAGCATCGATTACACGCTGCCTTCGGCGCCGCGTAAACCGGTGGCTGCGCCGACCCTCGGGGTGCAGTTCACCGAGACGATGAAGGGCTACTTTTCCACAGCCTTTAGCCAACCCCAGGGCACCGATCTGTCGCTTTACGAAGCGGCGGCCAAGCGTGGCAAAAACGATAACTCGCCTATCGAATTCACCCTGACCATTACCGGCGACGATCTCAATCGACTGATCAAGGAGCCGGAGCACGCCGCGACCATCGTCGGCACCCTGGACGCACCGCTGCTCTCGCCCCAGCCGCTGGTCGCCAGCAACGGGGTGTTCAATCTGTTCGAGCAATATCAGGAACAGGTCGGCGTGCGGCACATGAACTACGACATGAAACTGACCGCCGAAGACGGCACCGACTATTACTTCAGCGCTTTCAAGACCGTGCCCGAGGACAACGGCGTGCTGAATATCTGGCACGACACCAGCACGTTGTACGTCACCCTTTATCGCGGCCCGGACAAGACCGGCGCGGTGCTTGGCTCGGGGGTAATGCACATCCTGCCGGCCGATTTCGCCAGGCAGATGACCACCATGAAAGTGCTCAACGCGCGCAACGAGCGCGAACGGTTGGATGCGCTGGCGCGGTTCGGCAAGTTCTTCGCCGGGATCCTCTGGGAAAGCTATGGCGGGGTGTTTGCCGGCGACATCTACTTCAACCCGGACGCGCCGCCGAGGATCAAGCGGCCGCTGGATGCACCGGCGCCGACCGTGCATTTCTTCGAGACCGAGGACAATGTCCAACTGCGCCTGACCCGCTACCAGGCAGGCACCAAGGGCCCGGTGATGCTGGTGCATGGCTTGGGCGTGGGTTCGAATATTTTCTCCACCGACACCATCCACACCAACCTGCTGGAGTACCTGAGCAAGCACCAGTACGACGTGTGGTTGCTGGATCTGCGGGTGAGCATCCTGCTGCCGGTGAGCAAGCAGGAATGGAACGGCGACCAAGTGGCCCAATACGATTTCAAGGCCGCCATCGAGCAGATCCAGCAAGCGACCCTGGCCCGTGACGTGCAGTGCGTGGTGCACTGCTACGGCGCGACGACGTTCTTCATGTCGATGCTGGCCGGGTTGCAAGGGGTGCGCTCGGTGGTCTGCTCGCAGATTGCCGCCGACACGGTGGTCGCTACCGCCACCGGCTTGAAAGCCGGCCTGCACCTGCCGGGGATGCTCGATGCCATCGGCATCAAATCCCTGACGGCCTACGCCGACACCAAGGAGAACTGGTTCAACAAACTCTACGACAAGGCGTTGAATGGTTATGCCCGGATCGAGGCCCAGGGCTACTGCACCAACCCGGTCTGCCACCGCATCACCTTCATGTACGCGTCGCTGTACCGCCACGACACCCTCAACGAAACCCTGCACGACAACCTGCATGAGCTGTTCGGCGAGTCGAACATGCACACCTTCGAGCACCTGGCGCTGATCGTGCGCAAAGGGCACCTGGTGGACTTCAAGGGCAACGACGTCTACATGCCGCATTTCGACCGGCTGAAACTGCCGATCTGCTTCATCAGCGGTGCCGACAATCAGTGCTACCTGCCGCAAAGCACCCTCAAGACCTATGAGCGCCTGTGCGACCTGCACGGCCCGCAACTGTTCAGCCGCCACGAGATACCGGGCTACGGCCATATCGACTGCATCTTCGGCAAGGATGCGGTGGTGGATGTGTATCCGATCATCCTTGAACACTTGGAGAAGACTGCGTTGGGTTGAAGTCGTGGTGAACCCGTGGCGAGGGAGCTTGCTCCCGCTCGGCCGGTCCGCGCTCGGGCGAAGCAGTCGTCGCTTTTGGTATTTGGGGGGCGCTGCGCGCCCCAGCGGGAGCAAGCTCCCTCGCCACAAAAAGCGTTGCTCTGAGCCAAAGAAGAAGGAAAAGGATGCCCATGAACACTTACATCCGCTGGTTCCAACGCATCATCTGGGTCGGGATTGTCATGAACATGGTCTTCGCGATTCCGGCGCTGTTCGCGCCGGCATTGCTGACGTCCATGCTCGGCCTGCCGCCCGTGCTGTCCGATCCCTGGCTGGAGAACACCGGCATGCTGCTGGTGGGGATCAGCCTGTTCTACATGCCCTCGGGCTTCAACGCGCCGCGTTTCGTGGTGAATTCGTGGCTGTGCGTACTGTCGCGGCTGGTGGCGGTGGTGTTCTGGATCTATCTGATCAACACCAACAACCAGGGTCAGTTGTTCGAACCGATGTTGCTGGGCGACTTGAGCATGTTCCTGATCCTGGGTGTGCTGTTGTACCTGGGCAGCCCCGCGCAGAATCGCCCGCTGGCCTTGCTCTGCGCAGGCTGGCGCGAGTGGCGCGCCGGTTGGGCCCGGCACTGGCAAAGCCACGGCTTCAGGATCGGCACCCTGGTGGTCGTGCTGCTGTTGGGTTTCATCGGCTACCAGACCTGGTACCAGATGATCCGCGAGGTGCCGCAGCCGGACTTCACCTCCGACGAGGACCACTACAAGTACGCGGCCATCGGCCTGGGCATCGAGGCGCGGATTCCGTACTACCTGTTCGCCGTGCTGCCGCAGATATGCCCGGAGAAACTGCCCAAGCCTGGCGGCTACGAGGTGTTCGGTTTTCTCTATGAAAATGGCAACGACCTGCCCATCGGCATGGCGAAGCGGCAACTCGGCTATCCCACCGTGGAACCTAACTGCGCGCTGTGCCACACCGGGTCCTACCGGGCCAACGCCTCGGACGTCGCGGTTCCGGTCGCCACGGCACCGGCCAATACCTTGCAACTGCAAGCCTTTCAATGGTTCGCCTACGATTGCGCCAGCGACCCGAAATTCACCCCCGAGGCGGTGATGACGGCGATCAATGCCAGGTTCGAGCTGGGCTTTTTCGAGAAGCTCTACAACCGCTACCTGATCATCCCGATGGCCAAGAGCGCGCTGCTCAAGCAGAAGCAGGCCTACGCCTGGCAGAAACTGCGTCCGGCCCAGGGCCCGGGACGCACCGACACCTTCAACCCGACCAAAATGGTGGTGTTCGGCTTCCCGGATGACTCGACCATCGGCACCGTGGACTTGCCGCAGGTCTGGAACCAGAAACCCCGGGAGTCGATGTACCTGCACTGGGACGGCAATAACAACAAGATCCATGAGCGCAATTACGCGGCGGCGATGGCCGTGGGCGCGACGCCGGAATCGGTGCTGCCGCCGAGTTTCAATCGGGTCACCAATTGGCTGTTGGGCCACAGGGCGCCGGCCTGGCCGTTCGCCCTGGATCAGGCGAAAGTCGCCCAGGGCAAACCGATCTGGGATAAGAACTGCGCCGGCTGCCATGACTTCGGCCGCAGCGACACCGGCCAGGTCACTACCAATATCGATCAGTTGGGCACCGATCCTCATCGGCTGAATTCCTTCACCACAGGGCTGGTGGCGGCCTTCCATGACTTTAAGAAACCGCCGTTCGACTTTGAGGCCTATCGCAAGACCCAGAGCTACAGCAACACGCCCACCGACGGCATCTGGCTACGTGCGCCGTACCTGCACAACGGCTCGGTGCCGACACTGTGGGACCTGCTGCAGACACCGGAGAAACGGCCGCAGGTGTTCTACACCGGCTCCGACCTCTACGACCAGGAGAAGGTCGGCTTCGTCACCAGCGGCGCGCAGATGAAAAAGTCGGCGGACTTCAAGTACGACACTCGCCTGGAGGGCAATCACAACGGCGGTCACCTGTATGGCACGCAACTGTCGGATATCGACAAGCGCGCCCTGATTGAATTCATGAAGACCCTGTAGCCCAGGGCATAGCGAAGGAGCGTTCCCATGTCATTACTGCACCATCTGGAACATGAGTTCGACAAGGTCAAGGTCCGCCTGCACGGGTTGGTCACGCGGCTGGAAATGTCCTGGAAAAAGCTCGTCAACGACCTGGAGCCCGAGGAGTTCCAGGCCATCGTCAAACTGCTGGAACGGGGGCACGACCAGGCCCGGCACGTCATCGAGCACGGCGACCTGCCGGACGACGAGCCGGCGGTGCCATGGGAGCTGTCCCATGGTCTGTCGATCCTGAAGATCGGCAACGCCACGCCGCTGCCGCAAACCGAGGACGAATTGCCGACCCGGGTGCTGAAGGACGGTACCTTGCTTGGTTGTCGCAAATGGGAACTGCTGGACCTGTTGTGGAGCGAGGCGTTGCTCAAGTGGATCGAGAACCTGCGGCACCACGCGCCGTTCGCGACCAATCCGGCACTGGTCAGGATGGACAGTGATGTAGTCTTGGCCATCGCCGGCGACTGGGGCACCGGGCCTTTCGACAGTCATGCCCCGTCAGTGGCGGTCGCCAACCAGATGCAACTGGCCCAGGCCGATTTCACCATTCACCTGGGGGATGTGTACTACGCCGGGACCCATTCCCAGGAAGACGTCGACATGGTCGGCTGGCCGCAGGGCAAGCACGGTTCGTTCACCCTCAACTCCAACCATGAGATGTACAGCGGCGCTCATGGCTATTTCAAGGAACTGGCCAAGCGCTTCCCGGTGCAGCAGGGCACCAGCTACTTTGCCTTGTACAACGACGACTGGCTGGTGGTGGGCCTCGACACGGCCTATGCCTCCGACGCGATGAACCTGTACATGGACGGCACCCTCAACGCCCAGCAGATCGACTGGATGAAGGGCCTGCCCAAACGCAAGAAGTTGATGGTGCTCAGTCACCACCAGGGCTTTGATATTTCCGGGCACCACAAGACCGCGCTGTACCAGCCGGTGTGCGACGCCTTGGGCCGTGAGCCGGATTATTGGTATTGGGGGCATTTGCACAACGGCATTTGCTACGCCACCCAGGGCGGCTTGCATGCGCGATGCGCCGGGCATGGGGCGATTCCCTATGGCACCACCAGCGAGTTGAACGGGCATGCCCGGGTGCTGTGGTCGGAGACGCAACTGGCGGGGGATGAGGCGTATCCGGAGCGGGTGTTGAACGGGTATGTGAAGGTGCAGTTGAGCGGGGAGGCGATTGTCGAGACGTTCTATGGGGAGGATGGGTCGGTGCGCTGGTCTTCAGAGTAATCGGGTGAATGGGAGGCCGTTTTCGCGGGCAAGCCCGCTCCCACATTCGACCGCATTCTTTCTGAAGAAACGCGGTCAACTGTGGGAGCGGGCTTGCTCGCGAAGCCTTTGATTTTAGCCCTGGACCGGCACGCCCTTGAGGTACGGAGCCGGTTCGGCGCCGAGGTTGTTGAGCATGCGCTCACTGTACCAATCCACGAAGTTCACCACGCCGAACTCATAGGTCTTGGAGTACGGGCCTGGCTGGTAGGCGGTGGAGTTGATGCCGCGCTGGTTTTCTTCGGCCAGGCGACGGTCCTGGTCGTTGGTGGCGTCCCAGACCTGGCGCATGCGCTCCACGTCGTAGTCCACGCCTTCGACCGCGTCCTTGTGGACCAGCCACTTGGTGGTGACCATGGTTTCCTGGGCGCTGATCGGCCACACGGTGAACACGATGATGTGGTCGCCCATGCAGTGGTTCCACGAGTGCGGCAGGTGCAGGATACGCATCGAGCCCAGGTCCGGGTTCTTGATGCGACCCATCAACTTGGCGCAGCCCTGCTTGCCGTCCAGGGTCATCGACACGGTGCCCTTGAGCAGCGGCATGCGCACGATACGGTTACGCAGGCCGAAACTCTTGTGGGCATAAGGGATCTTCTCGGCTTCCCAGGCAGCGGCGGATTCGGCTACATGATCCTTGAAGGCCTGGTCGGCGCGCGGGTCGGTGACGTCGTCCCACTCCAGCAGGGTCTTGAGCAACTCCGGGTGCGAGCCGCCGCAGTGGTAGCACTCGCGGTTGTTCTCCAGCACCAGTTTCCAGTTGGCTTTTTCCATCAAGGTGGTTTGTACCGCCACCTTGGTGTTTTCCATGTCGTACGGTTCCATGTAGTGATTCAACGTAGACAGGAAATCGTCGATCGGTGGTGGGTTTTCCGCCAGGCTGATGAAGATGTAGCCGCCGGAAGTCTTCACATTCACCGGCTTGAGGCCGTACTGCTTCATGTCGAAGTCGGCACCCATTTCGGTACCGGCGAACAGCAGGCGACCGTCCAGTTCATAGGTCCACTGGTGGTAATGGCAGACCAGTTTGGCGACCTTGCCCTTGTCGCTGGTGCACAAGCGCGAACCGCGGTGGCGGCAGACGTTGTGGAAGGCATGCACCACGCCCTCGGCGCCGCGGATCACGATGATCGGGTTCTTGCCCACTTGCAGCGTCAGGTAATTGCCCTTGGCCGGGATCTCGCAGGTCATGCCGGCGATCAACCACTCCTTCTGGAAGATCTCCTGCATGTCGATGTCGAACAGGCGCTCGTCGCTGTAGAACGGCTGCGGCAGCGAGAACGTGCGCTCGCGCTCCTGCAGCATCTGTGCGGTGGCCTTGCGTGCGGGTTCCAGCGGATCGCCCAGGCTCAGGGTGGTGGTCACGTCCATCGTTTTTATCCTCAAGGCCATCTGTGTGGCCGACGAAAAATGGCTAGTCGGTTGTGCGACGCAAGGCAGAAAACATTGTTTGTCTGTTGGAGCGAGTGTGGGGCCGCGCAGGGGCGGAACCTTATCCATGGGCGACATGGCCCAATCTGTTCCCGACGCGCAAGCCCCGGTGGTTGGGGGCTGGTCGCGATAAGTACGTGGATGTCGCGAATAGGTAAACGACGGTTCCGGCGCCTGCGCACAATCGCCACCATGAAGGCCGGTAGTCGGCCGTGGAGATCAGCATGTCCAATAATTTCCTGAACCCGGTCACCACCCAGACCTGGGCCAATGGCCGACATATCGTGCGTTGCGTCAAAGTCATCCAGGAAACCTGGGATGTGCGCACCTTTTGCTTCATGGCCGACCAGCCGATCATGTTCTTCTTCAAACCGGGGCAGTTCGTGACCCTGGAACTGGAGATCGAAGGCCAGCAGGTCATGCGCTCCTACACCATCTCCAGCTCGCCGTCGGTGCCCTACAGTTTTTCGGTGACCATCAAGCGCGTGCCGGGGGGCAAGGTGTCCAACTGGCTGCACGACACCCTGCATGAAGGCCAGGAACTGGCGGTGCACGGCCCGGTAGGTCTGTTCAATGCCATCGATTTTTCCGCCCCGAAGGTCCTCTACCTCAGCGGTGGCGTCGGGATCACGCCAGTCATGTCCATGGCGCGCTGGTACTACGACACCAACGGCAACGTCGACATGGTGTTCATCCACAGCGCCCGTTCGCCGAAGGACATCATCTACCACCGCGAACTGGAGCACATGGCGTCGCGGATCGACAACTTCAGCCTGCACCTGATCTGCGAGAAACATGGCCTGGGCGAGCCTTGGGCCGGTTATCGCGGTTACCTGAACCACAAGATGCTGGAATTGATGGCGCCGGACTTCCTCGAGCGCGAAGTGTTCTGCTGCGGCCCGACGCCGTACATGAACGCGGTCAAGCGCCTGCTGGAAGCCGCTGGTTTCGACATGAAGCGTTACCACGAGGAATCCTTCGGTGCCACGCCACCGGAAGCCCGTGCCGACGCAGTGGAGCAAGCCGAACAGGCTGCCGAGGCGCCGGAGGTCGATGCAGCGGACCTGCACCTGGTGGAGTTCACTTCCTCGGGCAAGAGCATTCGCGTGGCGCCGGGCGAAACCGTCCACGCCGCGGCCGCCAAGCTCGGCATGATGATTCCCAAGGCTTGCGGCATGGGCATCTGCGGCACGTGCAAAGTGTTGAAGCTGGGCGGGGAAGTGGAGATGGATCACAACGGTGGGATCACCGAGGACGACGAGGCCGAAGGTTACATCCTGTCGTGCTGCAGCGTGCCGAAGGGGGATGTGCGGATCGAGTTCTGATCGCCAGCCACCCCCTATGTGGCGAGGGGGCTTGCTCGCGCTGGGCCGGTCCGCGCCCGGGCGCAGCAGCTCCTTTACAAGTGCATGCGGTCCATCAGTGAGATTGCATCGTCAGGATTGCGACTGCTGTGCAGTAGAGCGGGAGCAAGCTCCCTCGCCACAGTAGAGCCTCTCCCGCCAGATTGCGGTCGCCTCAGACGCTCATCACTTCCCGGATATCCGCCGCCAATTCCCGCACCCGCGCCTCTTCGGTGTCCCACGAACACATGAAGCGTGCGCCGCCCTTGCCGATGAAGGTGTAGAAGCGCCAGCCGCGCGCGGTGAGGGCGGCGATGGCCGGCTCCGAGAGTTGCAGGAACACGCCGTTGGCCTGGACCGGGAACATCAGTTCCACACCGGGGATGTCGCTGACCAGCTGCGCCAGCAGTTGTGCGCAGTGGTTGGCGTGGCGGGCGTGCTTGAGCCAGGCGTCGTTCTGCAACAGGCCGACCCAGGGCGCGGACAGAAAGCGCATCTTGGAGGCCAGTTGCCCGGCCTGCTTGCAGCGATAGTCGAAGTCTTCGGCCAGGTCGTGATTGAAGAACAGGATCGCCTCGCCCACCGCCATGCCATTTTTCGTACCACCAAAGCACAACACGTCGACGCCGGCCTTCCAGGTCAGGTCCGCCGGGGTGCAGCCGAGGAAAGCGCAGGCATTGGAAAACCGCGCGCCGTCCATGTGCAGGTTCAGCCCCAATTCCTTGCAGGTGAGGCTGATGGCGCGGATTTCATCCGGGGTGTAGACGCTGCCGACTTCGGTGGCCTGGGTCAGGGTCACGACCCGTGGCTTGGGGTAGTGGATATCCTGGCGCTTGAGGGCGACTTCGCGGATCGACTCGGGTGTCAGCTTGCCGTTCTCGGTGCGCGCCACCAGCAGCTTGGAACCGTTGGAGAAGAACTCCGGTGCGCCGCATTCGTCGGTTTCGACGTGGGCGGTTTCCGAGCAGATCACGCTGTGGTAACTCTGGCAGAGCGAGGACAGCGCCAGGGAGTTGGCCGCCGTGCCGTTGAACGCGAAGAACACTTCGCAGTCGGTTTCGAACAAGGCCCGGAAATCATCCGCCGCGCGGTGGGTCCACTCATCATCACCGTAGGCGCGTTGGTGGCCCTGGTTGGCTTCTTCCATGGCCGCCCAGGCTTCGGGACAAATGCCGGAATAGTTGTCACTGGCAAACTGTTGACTCTTGTCGGTCATGGCCTTGCTCCTTCAGTAGAGAGTCCTGGGTAAGAGATCCCTGGCGAGCTCCCGGGTGGGGAGTCCGTGGTTCGGCGTGTTTGAGTCCACAACGCCGTGTTCGATGCTGGTGCGCACTTTACCCAAGATTAGCGAGGGAACACACCGGATGTTTCTGTCAGGAAATCACAAAGTCATCGGGCCGTTTCGTCCATGAGCCGGCGTGACGGGGCGCTGGACCTGCTCAAGTGGCTGGCTCTGCTGGCGATGGTGCTCGATCATCTGCGATATGTCGGTTTCTCCGCCGATTGGCTGTACGTGCCGGGACGCCTGGCGTTTCCCTGGTTCTGCCTGGCGATGGCGGTCAACCTGGCGCGCAGCGGGACGAACGCTGGGCGCGGACGTTACTTGGGATGGTTGCTGTTATTCAGCGCCGTGAGCGAAATCCCTACCGATTGTTCTTTCCCGAGCCCGCCACCTTCAATGTGATGCCGACCCTGGTCCTGGGTTTGCTGGTCGCCCTCGGTTGGCAGGTGCCGACGCTCCGTGCGCGGTGTCTGGCGGTGGTGGCGTTAATGTTGGCGGCGCTGTTCTCGGCGCGGCTGATGTTCGGCTTCTACGGCGTGCTTCTGCCGCTGGCGATGCTGCTGGTGTTGCGTCGGCCCTGGTACCTGGTTTTATTGCCGGGGATTATGTGCGTGGCGGCCAATCAATGGCGCGTTCTATATGGCGCCGCGTGGCTGGGGGACGCCGTGGCGTTGTGGGGCTTGCTGGCTTGTCTGTTGGCGCCAGGGCTTGGGTTGGCGCTGTTGCGCCAGGCCGGTCGCGTTCAGCCGCCAGCGATGCGGCGTTGGGCTTATGCGCTTTATCCGGCGCATTTTCTGATTCTGCTTGCGGTTCGCCAGATCGCCGCGTAACCCCTTGTGGCGAGGGAGCGCACTCCCGCTGGGCTACGCAGTAGCCCCAGGGCCTGAGAATGCGATTTGTCAGATGCAACGTGTTTGCCGGTTTCACGCCTGCTGCGCAGTCGAGCGGGAGCAAGCTCCCTCGCCACAGTTACCCAGGCGCGTCTGTGCTTTTGAATGCATGTCGTAAACGCGCCTTTGCGTGGCGTCCATAGGCATTTGACTTGCCTGCGCCAGCCATACCATCGCATCCAAAGGGCACTGTCGAACCGGCGGTGCCTCACCAAGACAAAAAGGCGCAACGCCGCCGCTGGGAGAGACGCGATGTTCAGCAAGCAAGACCAGATCCAGGGTTACGATGATGCACTGCTGGCGGCGATGAACGCCGAAGAGCAACGCCAGGAAGATCACATCGAACTGATCGCGTCAGAGAACTACACCAGCAAGCGCGTGATGCAGGCCCAGGGCAGCGGCCTGACCAACAAATACGCCGAAGGCTATCCGGGCAAGCGCTACTACGGTGGCTGCGAGCACGTCGACAAAGTCGAGGCCCTGGCCATCGAACGTGCCAAGCAACTGTTCGGCGCCGACTACGCCAACGTCCAGCCGCACTCCGGTTCATCGGCCAACAGCGCCGTATACCTGGCCCTGCTGCAAGCCGGCGACACCATCCTGGGCATGAGCCTGGCCCACGGCGGTCACTTGACCCACGGTGCCAAGGTGTCGTCCTCGGGCAAACTCTACAACGCGGTGCAGTACGGCATCGACACCACCACCGGCCTGATCGACTACGACGAAGTCGAGCGCCTGGCGGTCGAGCACAAGCCGAAAATGATCGTCGCCGGGTTCTCGGCCTACTCCAAGACCCTGGACTTCCCACGCTTCCGCCAGATCGCCGACAAGGTCGGTGCCCTGCTGTTCGTCGACATGGCCCACGTCGCCGGTCTGGTCGCCGCTGGTCTGTACCCGAACCCGCTGCCTTACGCCGACGTGGTCACCACCACCACCCACAAGACCCTGCGCGGTCCGCGTGGTGGCCTGATCCTCGCCAAGTCGAACGAAGAGATCGAGAAAAAGCTCAACGCCGCGGTATTCCCGGGCGCCCAGGGCGGCCCGCTGATGCATGTGATCGCCGGCAAGGCGGTGTGCTTCAAGGAAGCGTTGGAGCCTGGCTTCAAGGCCTACCAGCAGCAAGTGATCGAGAACGCCCAGGCCATGGCTGGCGTGTTCATCAAGCGCGGCTACGATGTAGTGTCCGGCGGCACCGATAACCACCTGTTCCTGGTCAGCCTGATCCGTCAGGGCCTGACCGGCAAGGACGCCGACGCCGCCCTGGGCCGCGCCCACATCACCGTGAACAAGAACGCCGTGCCGAACGATCCGCAGTCGCCGTTCGTGACCTCGGGCCTGCGCATCGGCACCCCGGCGGTGACCACTCGTGGTTTCAAGGTCAGCCAGTGCGTGACGCTGGCCGGCTGGATCTGCGACATCCTCGACAACCTCGGCGACGCCGATGTCGAGGCCAACGTTGCCCAGCAAGTAGCGGCCCTGTGCGCGGACTTCCCGGTTTATCGCTGAGTCGGTTTTGGAGTAAATGACTATGCAACGCTATTCGGGCTTCGGCCTCTTCAAACACTCTCTCAGCCATCACGAAAACTGGCAGCGGATGTGGCGCACGCCCACCCCGAAGAAAGTCTACGACGTGGTCATCGTCGGCGGTGGCGGGCACGGCCTGGCGACCGCCTACTACCTGGCCAAGGAGCACGGCATCACCAACGTCGCCGTGGTCGAGAAGGGCTGGCTGGGCGGCGGTAACACCGCCCGCAACACCACCATCGTGCGCTCCAACTACCTGTGGGACGAATCGGCCCACCTGTACGAACACGCGATGAAGCTTTGGGAAGGCCTGTCCCAGGACCTGAACTACAACGTGATGTTCTCCCAGCGCGGTGTGTACAACCTGTGCCACACCCTGCAGGACATCCGTGATTCCGAGCGTCGGGTCAACGCCAACCGCCTCAATGGGGTGGACGGCGAACTGCTCAACGCCAAGCAAGTGGCCGACGAGATCCCCTACCTGGATTGCTCGAAAAACACTCGCTACCCGGTGATGGGCGCCACCGTCCAGCGTCGCGGCGGGGTGGCCCGTCACGACGCCGTGGCCTGGGGCTTTGCCCGTGCCGCCGATGCCCTCGGCGTGGACTTGATCCAGCAGACCGAAGTGATCGGTTTCCGCAAGGAAAACGGCGTGTGCATCGGCGTGGAAACCAACAAGGGCTTCATCGGCGCCAAGCGCGTCGGCGTGGTCACCGCCGGTAACTCGGGGCACATGGCCAAGCTGGCCGGCTTCCGCCTGCCGGTCGAATCCCACCCGCTGCAAGCGCTGGTGTCGGAGCCGATCAAGCCGATCATCGACAGCGTGATCATGTCCAACGCCGTGCACGGCTACATCAGCCAGTCCGACAAGGGCGACCTGGTGATCGGTGCCGGTATCGACGGCTGGGTCGGCTACGGCCAGCGCGGTTCGTACCCGGTGATCGAGCACACCATCCAGGCCATCGTCGAGATGTTCCCGGTGCTCTCGCGGGTGCGGATGAACCGTCAGTGGGGCGGCATCGTCGACACCACGCCGGACGCCTGCCCGATCATCTCCAAGACCCCGGTGCCGAACATGTTCTTCAACTGCGGTTGGGGCACCGGTGGCTTCAAGGCCACCCCGGGCTCGGGCAACGTGTTTGCCGCCAGCCTGGCCAAGGGTGAAATGCACCCCCTGGCCGCGCCGTTTTCCATCGACCGTTTCCACAACGGCGCGCTCATCGACGAACATGGCGCTGCTGCCGTCGCCCACTAACAGGAAGGAGAAATCCCTATGTTGCACATCTTCTGTCCTCACTGCGGCGAACTGCGCTCCGAAGAGGAATTCCATTCGTCCGGCCAGGCGCACATCCCGCGCCCGCTGGATCCGAACGCCTGCACCGACGAGCAGTGGGGCGACTACATGTTTTTCCGCGACAACCCCCGCGGCCTGCACCATGAGCTGTGGATTCACGCCGCCGGTTGCCGCCAGTACTTCAACGCGACTCGCGACACCGTGACCTACGAGATTCTCGAAACCTACAAGATCGGCCAAAAGCCGCAATTCACCGACAAGGCTGACAGTCCGAAAGCGGCCGCACAGGCTCTGGGAGAGAAGGTATGAGCCAGATCAATCGCCTGTCCAACGGCGGACGGATCGACCGCAACAAAGCGCTGAGCTTCACCTTCAACGGCCAGACCTACAAAGGCTTCGAAGGCGACACCCTGGCCGCTGCCTTGTTGGCCAACGGCGTCGACATCATTGGTCGCAGCTTCAAGTATTCCCGTCCCCGCGGCATCTTCGCCGCCGGTGCCGAAGAGCCGAATGCGGTGCTGCAGATCGGCGCCACCGAAGCCACGCAGATCCCTAACGTGCGTGCCACGCAGCAGGCGCTGTACCAAGGCCTGGTCGCCACCAGCACCAACGGCTGGCCGAACGTGAACAACGACATGATGGGGATTCTCGGCAAGGTCGGCGGCAAGCTGATGCCGCCGGGCTTCTACTACAAAACCTTCATGTACCCGCAATCGTTCTGGATGACGTACGAGAAGTACATCCGCAAGGCCGCCGGCCTGGGTCGCTCGCCGACCGAGAACGATCCGGACACCTACGACTACATGAACCGTCATTGCGACGTGCTGGTGGTCGGTGCAGGTCCTGCTGGCCTGGCCGCTGCACTGGCTGCTGGACGCAGCGGTGCGCGGGTGATCCTGGCGGACGAGCAGGAAGAGTTCGGCGGCAGCCTGCTCGATTCCCGCGAGAGCCTGGACGGCAAGCCTGCGGCTGAGTGGGTAGCGGCGGTGATTGCCGAACTGCGCTCGATGCCGGAAGTGGTGCTGCTGCCTCGCGCCACGGTGAATGGCTACCACGACCACAACTTCCTGACCATTCACGAACGCCTCACCGACCACCTCGGTGACCGTGCGCCGATCGGTCAGGTGCGCCAGCGCATCAACCGCGTCCGCGCCAAGCGCGTGGTGCTGGCGACCGGGGCCTGCGAGCGCCCGCTGGTCTACGGCAACAACGACGTGCCCGGCAACATGCTGGCCGGCGCGGTGTCCACCTACGTGCGTCGCTACGGCGTGGCACCGGGCAAGAAGCTGGTGCTGAGCACCAACAACGACCACGCTTATCGCGTGGCGCTGGACTGGTTCGATGCCGGCCTGCAAGTGGTCGCGGTCGCCGATGCTCGCAGCAACCCACGGGGTGCGCTGGTGGAAGAGGCGCGTGCCAAGGGCATCCGCATCCTCACCGGCAGCGCCGTGATCGAGGCTCGTGGCAGCAAGCGCGTCACCGGTGCTCGGATCGCCGCCATTGATGTCAAGGCGCACAAAGTCACCAGCCCAGGCGAATGGCTGGACTGCGACCTGGTTGCCAGCTCCGGCGGCTACAGCCCGGTGGTCCACCTGGCGTCGCACCTGGGCGGCAAGCCGATCTGGCGTGAAGACATCCTCGGTTTCGTACCCGGCGAAGCACCGCAGAAGCGCGTGTGCGTCGGCGGTGTGAATGGCGTCTACAGCCTCGCCGATTCCCTCGCCGATGGTTTTGAAGGCGGCGTGCGCGCCGCCAGCGAAGCCGGTTTCAAAGCGGTGGAGGGCGTGTTGCCCAAAGCCCTGAGCCGTCACGAGGAACCAACCCTGGCGCTGTTCCAGGTGCCGCACGAAAAAGCGACCGCACGGGCGCCGAAGCAATTCGTCGACCTGCAGAACGACGTCACCGCTGCCGCCATCGAACTCGCCACCCGCGAAGGCTTCGAGTCGGTAGAGCACGTCAAGCGCTACACCGCACTGGGCTTCGGTACCGATCAGGGCAAACTGGGCAACGTCAACGGCCTGGCCATCGCGGCCCGTTCGCTGAACGTGAGCATCCCGCAGATGGGCACCACCATGTTCCGTCCGAACTACACGCCGGTGACCTTCGGCGCGGTGGCCGGCCGGCACTGCGGGCACATCTTCGAACCGGTACGCTTCACCGCGCTGCACGCCTGGCACCTGAAGAACGGTGCCGAATTCGAAGACGTCGGCCAGTGGAAACGCCCTTGGTATTTCCCACGGAACGGCGAAGACATGCACGCTGCGGTCAAGCGCGAGTGCAAGGCCGTGCGTGACAGCGTCGGCCTGCTGGACGCCTCGACCCTGGGCAAGATCGACATCCAGGGCCCCGATGCCCGCGAGTTCCTCAACCGCATCTACACCAATGCCTGGACCAAGCTCGACGTGGGCAAGGCCCGCTACGGCCTGATGTGCAAGGAAGACGGCATGGTGTTTGACGACGGCGTGACCGCCTGCGTCGGCGACAATCACTTCATCATGACCACCACCACCGGCGGTGCGGCCCGCGTGCTGCAATGGCTGGAGATCTACCAGCAGACCGAATGGCCGGACCTGAAGGTGTACTTCACCTCGGTCACCGACCACTGGGCGACCATGACCCTGTCGGGCCCCAACAGCCGCAAGCTGTTGAGCGAAGTCACCGACATCGACCTGGACAGGGACGGCTTCCCGTTCATGACCTGGAAGGAAGGGCTGGTGGGCGGCGTGCCGGCGCGGGTGTTCCGCATCTCGTTCACCGGTGAGCTGTCGTACGAAATCAACGTACAGGCCGACTACGCCATGGGCGTGCTCGAACAGATCGTCGAGGCCGGCAAGAAGTACAACCTGACCCCGTACGGCACCGAGACCATGCACGTACTGCGGGCCGAGAAGGGCTTCATCATCGTCGGCCAGGACACCGACGGGTCGATGACCCCGGACGACTTGAACATGGGCTGGTGCGTGGGTCGTACCAAGCCGTTCTCGTGGATCGGCTGGCGTGGCATGAACCGCGAGGATTGCGTGCGCGAAGACCGCAAGCAACTCGTAGGCCTCAAGCCGATCGACCCGAATGTCTGGCTGCCGGAAGGTGCGCAACTGGTCTTCAACCCCAAGCAGTCGATCCCGATGACCATGGTCGGTCACGTGACCTCCAGCTACGCGCACAACTCCCTGGGCTATTCGTTTGCCATGGGTGTGGTCAAGGGCGGTCTGAAGCGCATCGGCGAGCGGGTGTTCTCGCCGCAAGCCGACGGCAGCGTGATCGAGGCGGAGATCGTTTCTTCGGTGTTCTTCGATCCGAAGGGGGATCGGCAGAATATCTGATGACCGTCAGATTCTGTGGAGGCAGGGCTGCCGCATTCGCGAGCAAGCCCGCTCCCACAGGATCGAAGGGGTTGAAGAAATTTAGGCCAGGCATCAATCCAATGTGGGAGCGGGCTTGCTCGCGAAGACGGCAGCACAGTCACTACAAGGGTTGAGCCCAGCGCACTACTGAATTCAAGACAGGTGCTATATGACAGCAGCCAATGTTTACCAACAACGCCCGACCACCGGGGCCAAAGCCGAGTCGTCGCTGCACCATGCCGACCTAGCCAGCCTGGTGGGCAAGGGTCGCAAGAACGCCGGCGTGACCGTGCGCGAGAAGAAACTCCTGGGCCATTTGACCATTCGTGGCGATGGTCACGACGCCGCATTCGCCGCCGGCGTGCACAAGGCCCTGGGCATCGAGTTGCCGGGCGCGTTGAGCATCATCGTCAAGGGCGAAACCAGCCTGCAATGGATGGGCCCGGATGAATGGCTGCTGGTGGTGCCGACCGGTGAAGAGTTCGCCGCCGAGCAGAAACTGCGCGAAGCCCTGGGCGGCCTGCACATCCAGATCGTCAACGTCAGCGGCGGCCAGCAGATTCTCGAACTGTCCGGCCCGAACGTGCGCGACGTGCTGATGAAATCCACCAGCTACGACGTCCATCCAAGCAATTTTCCGGTGGGCAAGGCCGTGGGCACGGTGTTCGCCAAGTCGCAACTGGTGATCCGTCATACCGCCGAAGACACCTGGGAACTGCTGATCCGCCGCAGCTTCTCCGATTACTGGTGGCTGTGGTTGCAGGATGCGGCGGCTGAGTATGGGTTGAGTGTTCAGGCTTAACGCAGTGCTCGAATGCTTATGTGGCGAGGGAGCTTGCTCCCGCTCGGCTGCGTAGCAGTCGTAAAACCTGAGTCCGCGTTCCTGATGAGGGCGCGGTTGCTGACATTGGGGTTGCTGCGCAACCCAGCGGGAGCAAGCTCCCTCGCCACAGGGTTTCTCTGTCGCACCGAAAATTTGAACAGGAGTCACAGCAATGAGCCGCGCCCCGGATACATGGATCTTGACTGCCGACTGCCCCAGCGTGCTCGGCACGGTGGACGCGGTGACCCGCTTTCTGTTCGAGCAGGGCTGCTACGTCACCGAGCATCACTCGTTCGACGACCGCCTCTCGGGGCGTTTCTTCATTCGTGTGGAGTTCCGCCAGCCCGACGGTTTCGCCGAGCAGGCTTTCCGTGCCGGCCTGGCCGAGCGTGCCGAAGCCTTTGGCATGGTCTTCGAACTGACCCCGCCCAACTACCGGCCGAAAGTGGTGATCATGGTCTCCAAGGCCGATCACTGCCTCAATGACTTGCTCTACCGCCAGCGCATCGGCCAGTTGTCCATGGACGTGGTAGCGGTGGTTTCCAACCATCCGGACCTCAAACCGCTGGCCGACTGGCACCAGATTCCCTACTACCATTTCCCCCTGGATCCGAACGACAAGCCGGCCCAGGAGCGGCAGGTGTGGCAGGTCATCGAAGAAACCGGCGCCGAACTGGTGATCCTCGCCCGCTACATGCAGGTGTTGTCACCGGAGCTGTGCCGCAAGCTCGATGGCAAGGCCATCAACATCCACCACTCCCTGCTGCCGGGCTTCAAGGGCGCCAAGCCATATCACCAGGCTTACAACAAGGGCGTGAAGCTGGTTGGCGCGACGGCGCACTACATCAACAACGACCTGGACGAAGGCCCGATCATCGCCCAGGGCGTGGAAGTGGTGGATCACAGCCATTACCCCGAAGACCTGATCGCCAAGGGACGGGATATCGAAGGGCTGACGCTGGCCAGGGCGGTGGGGTATCACATTGAACGGCGGGTGTTCCTTAACGCCAATCGCACGGTGGTGCTCTGACGGACGCCATCGCGAGCAGGCTCGCTCCCACAGGATTTGTGTCGGTATACAAATATTAGTTACACCAAAAACCATGTGGGAGCGGGCTTGCTCGCGATGAGGCCCTTACAGACAACAAAGAAACAAAGACACAAGCACTAACCCGAGCAATCAACGCGCTGCCTGCCTGGGCAACGCAGTTCCATAAAAACAACAGCGAGGTGAAAGCATGTCCGGTAATCGTGGTGTCGTGTATCTCGGCCAAGGCAAGGTTGAAGTACAGAAAATCGACTATCCAAAAATGCAGGACCCGCGTGGCAGGAAGATCGAGCACGGCGTCATCCTGCGCGTGGTATCCACCAACATCTGCGGCTCCGACCAGCACATGGTGCGCGGCCGCACCACCGCCCAGACCGGCCTGGTCCTGGGCCATGAAATCACCGGTGAAGTGATCGAGAAGGGCAGCGATGTCGAGAACTTGAAAATCGGTGACCTGGTGTCGGTGCCGTTCAACGTGGCATGCGGGCGCTGCCGTTCCTGCAAGGAGCAACACACCGGCGTTTGCCTGACCGTCAACCCAGCGCGTGCCGGCGGCGCCTACGGCTACGTCGACATGGGCGACTGGACTGGCGGCCAGGCCGAATACGTGCTGGTGCCGTATGCCGACTTCAACCTGCTGAAGCTGCCGAACCGCGACAAGGCCATGGAGAAAATCCGTGACCTGACCTGCCTCTCCGACATCCTGCCGACCGGCTACCACGGTGCCGTCACCGCGGGCGTCGGCCCAGGCAGCACCGTGTACATCGCCGGCGCCGGCCCGGTTGGCCTGGCGGCCGCTGCTTCGGCGCGCCTGCTGGGCGCGGCGGTGGTCATCGTCGGTGACGTCAACCCGGTGCGCCTGGCCCACGCCAAGGCCCAGGGCTTCGAAATCGCCGACCTGTCCAAGGACACCCCGCTGCACGAGCAGATCGCCGATCTGCTGGGCGAGCCGGAAGTCGATTGCGCCGTCGACGCCGTGGGCTTCGAAGCCCGTGGTCACGGCCATGAAGGCGTCAAGCACGAAGCCCCGGCCACCGTGCTCAACTCGCTGATGCAAGTGACCCGCGTCGCCGGCAAGATCGGTATCCCCGGCCTGTACGTGACCGAAGACCCGGGCGCCGTCGACGCCGCCGCCAAGATCGGCGCCCTGAGCATCCGCTTCGGCCTGGGCTGGGCCAAATCCCACAGCTTCCACACCGGCCAGACCCCGGTCATGAAGTACAACCGTGCGCTGATGCAAGCGATCATGTGGGACCGGATCAACATCGCTGAAATCGTGGGTGTGCAGGTGATCAGCCTGGATGACGCACCGAAGGGGTACGGCGAGTTTGATGCGGGTGTGCCGAAGAAGTTTGTGATTGATCCGCATAAGATGTTTAGTGCGGCGTAACGTTAACCAGGAGGGTGGCGAGGGCGCTTAGCGTCGCCCTCTCTGCCTCCACCATTCCACGTCAAGGCCATTCCTAATAACTGCTTGGGCTCTTTCATAGCGTTTTAGCCCGATTGCGTTAATCAGCCTTTCTGTCTTCATCGTCATTAATTCCTCATCGGGTGAGACGGTGAGAGGCTGTGGAGTGCTTCCCGAACGGCGGTAGGGTTGCAGTTGCTCATAGTGGGGCTCACCCATACCCCTTGGTTCAGGCATTGACCAGTCGGTATGAAGCCTTGCATTAGCAGGCGGTGCTGGCAAAGGTCGGTACTGCAGATCCGCAGGGTCGTGTATGTTGCTTGCGGCGGTTGGACTTCCTGATTGGACTGACCTGGAAGACTGCGAGACAACAGACCCGTTGGAAGATTGATACAGTGGGTTTTTTGCTAAAGAGTTGATCGGTTGTTTTGAGGAGGCCAGAGGATGGTCTAGGAATACATGTTCGCGAAGTGAACTTGTTGAACCCGCAATGGTGGCTTGACGTCTTAGAGTAGGGTTTGCAGCTTGGGTCGTAGCAAAATTCCTAGTGCTTCTAAGATTCAAAAATTTTAATAGACCTTTCCATACGCTAGGAAAGTGTCCGGTAGCGTCAGTCCAGTTTATAGGGTCTCCGGCACAATACGCGTATGCATTTAATCCGCCCTTTCCAAATGGGCTCATCGAATCCGGACTATTAAAGCGCATGAGCGCAGTGTTAAACGCCCGATAACCATTGCCCAACAAATAATGCCCCGTCACTGGATCCTGCCGTTCACCGTTGAAACCGAGCAGGCTGAGTAGACCGCTTTCCGGAACGCGGTGACCATATGGCGTGTAGGCGAGGGGATGCATCTGCTTGTTGAGCGCATGCAGTACCGACCGCTGTTGGTCGGTCGCAAGCAGTGTGGTTTTGACGGCACCGTTCTGCTGCTGCTGCTGCTGCTGTTGTTGGGCCAGGACTAGATCGCCTTGCTGGAAAATCGAACGGTGCGCCGATCCTTGAATTTCGGTGGATAGGCGTTCCTTCAGGTAGAACCGCCGGGAACCGGTCTGGGCGGTTGGCGTGCAGGCGACCAGCCGATCCAAAGGGTCGTAGCTGTATTGGCAGAGTACATTTTCGCGTTCGACCGGCATGCCAGATGAGTTCGTCACGATGTCGCTCCTGCGCCCTACTCAACATCGATACTCTGGTCAATCGACCACAGGTCGTGCCGGACTTTTGTCATAGCGTCCGCTGCTCCGGGACAGGCCCAAACCTCGATGTCGTCCAGGTGTAAAAAGAAAGGTTTGACGTAAGGCGAGGAGTGCAGTCGGAACTCCACATGAACGAGCGTCGGAGCGACGCCTTCCGGTGCGACAAACGCGAGGCCTCCTGCACTCCACCTATCAGGTATAGATCCAATGAACCAGCGCTTGCCATATTCAAGAATGGTGCACGAGGCGCTGCAAGGATTGCTTGTCTTCAAAGAATAAGAAACCGTTATTGGCGTGCCAGGTTTCACCGCGATTTGTTGGACGAGCCTTGAGCGCTCGGTCAAATGCGCTTGCCCCTCGACGATAGTTATCTCCCCGTCGTAGTCCCACCCCTCAAGCCCATTATCGAAGCTGCCATTGTGCAGTAGCTGTACCGGTTGGCACTCGGTTTCGTCAAAATAGAACTCCACATCATCGACATCATAAGCGCCTTGTGACGTGAAGATCAGGTCGATGGAGCCTGCGTTGTCGACCGTGAAATCGACTTCGTATGGGCCTGTCCGATTGATGCTGCAATAGCCGTTCCCTACCGAAAGCCTGACTCCGCCGATGCCGTAGTACGAAGAAATATTAAACAATAATTTGACAGTGCCTGGCGCATTTAGCCTAACGGTCTGCCTCAGGTTGCCGTTAGGCGCGAACCTTGCGCGACCGCCCGCCCATGTAACACTGGTAGCGTTCCAGCCTTCAAGACCGGTTTCAAATGTACCGTTGTTAATTAGATTTTCGCGATGTCTGTCCACCTGCTTATCCATAAATTTACTCCTTGCATCTGCAGGGTTATTTTATGTTTCGCGAGTCGTATTATTCTGGCGTGACTCTCGTCGCCTGCATGCCTTTCTCGCTCCGCTCTACTTCAAAAGACACTGCTTGTCGTTCTTTCAAGGTTTTATAACCCTCGCCGGAAATCGCGGAATAATGAACGAACAGTTCTTCGCCGCCCTTGCCGCAGGTAATAAATCCATAGCCTTTTGCATCGTTAAACCATTTTACGGTGCCTTTGATTCGGTCGTTCATTGTTATTTTCCTAAGCCCGAATGAATAGAGGCGCAGGGAGCCGCGTCGCTCGTTCGCCTTGTTTCCGTTGACACAGTTCGAGCTTAAAGTCGGCCTGAACAGCTGCCTACTGTCAGAGCTGACAGTAGGCAATGCCGAAAGGAAATAACCGCTGGCGGGTGATATTCAGATGATTGTCACGAAGCGGTCATGCCTTGGGCTTGGGCCTGCAATCGTCTGCCGATCACGTCCAGTACATCGCAGCCATCGCGCAGCGGAATTGCCAGCAACAGGGCGAAGTCGTGGATGACAATGGCTTCGGGGCTGATTACCTCGCGAAAGGCGATGTTTTCCAGCAGTTGGATGGCGGCGCGGATGCGGTAGGCGGGGGTTTCGTGGAGGACGTCGAGGGGCGCTTTGGATGTCGATGAGCGGGGTGGCCGCGGTATGCAAGTTGGCGAACCGGAAAACCATGGAACCGGCAGACCCGAAGGCCTCCCGCGCACCATTGCCATTCAGCAGTTCTGCGAGTGCAAAAGCCGGTGTCAATCAGGGCTTCTGAGCAATAGTCTAATGAGTCGCCAAACCCGAGTCGTCATGTGGACGACGGAGAAACTATAGGTATCGCGTTATGGAAGGAGCAAGGCTCGTCATTGCGGGGATTTACCAAGTAGTTGCGGTAATTCTGGTCCGTGCTGATCGACCGCCATCGTGGCGAGGGAGCTTGCTCCCGCTGGGTTGGGAAGCAGCCCTCGCTTTTCAGACCCCAGGGGCGAGCGCTGCGCACTCGAGCGCGAGCAAGCTCGCTCGCCACGGTCAGTCGCGTGCAGTTGCGGTCCTGACGCGCTCGCAGAATTCGGGGTAGAAGCCCCGGGTGTTCGGGTTGCGACATTCGGCTTTTAGCTGGGTCAGCGCGGCGGCGTTGAATGTCAGCCTGCGGGGCTGGCTGGCGAAGGTGGTGTATCCGTCTCGCTGGGTCTTGATGGCATCGAACCCTCGCATGTCGTAAACCAGCTCCACATCGTCGTCGGCCAGCCGTCGGGCCTGGACCGTCACGTGAGTGTATTGCTTGCCTCCCGGCGCATTATTCAGCGCCGCCAGGCCGTGGCCGACGATGCGCAGCAGGTCCGCCACCCAGGCGTCGTCGCTTTCCGGAGGGACACCGGGACGGTAGCGCACCGTCAACGTTTGCGGGCCATTGCGGATGACCTCGGTCAGGGCCGGGTCGTAGCGCCTGATACGGTGTTCAATGGTCAACCAGGTCTTTTGCTCGTCGCTGGTGCCGTCGGCCACTTCAGGGTTGAGCGGGCCACGCTGGCATTCGCTGACGCCTAGGGCAACGAGCATGCCCGTGAGGATGACCGCGAGGGTCGCTCCACCGATTTTTATGTTCATAAGTAAAACTCGCGGGGGGAGCCGCACGGTACGGTAATTCCGCCAGCACGAACAAGAGCTCGATCAGGGGTGTTAAAAGACTTAAGTATCTCACCGGCTTGAACATGACCGATGAACAGCACTCATGAAACTCACCCCTCCCGCCAGTACATTGTTCATCTGCCAGCCTCCATGGCCCATTGGATTGCCGCGGCTATGACCGGGCAGGCCACTGTCAATGTTGGCAGTGATTTATGTCAATTTTGAACTATGAGGGAATATTGGAAATTTTTTTGGTGATCATTGATCGCTGTTGTTTCTGGTGAATCAGACGTTTCCGGCATAGCCGAAGGAGTTTTCCGTAGACATCGTCTGGCATGGTGGAACAATCGCTTTACGGTCCAGTCTTACGGAGGGTTCAAGCCGCCCACCCTGGGCGTTCTTTTCAGATGTCCGAGGATGCGTCTCCTATGAAGGTTTCACGCGGTTTTGCCCTGTCTTGCCTGCTGTCATTCGCGGCAAGCCCGGCCTTCGCTCAGTTCAGTCTCGATGACGCGGCCAACGTGCTGTCGGCGATGCAGGGCAATCAGAGCGAACAAGGGAAAGGGGCAGTGGCGGCGGCGCCGAAAGCCGCCGGATTGCTCAATAGCCTCGGTTCGGAACTCAAGATCACTCCGGAACAGGCCATAGGCGGCGCCGGGACAATGCTAGGGCTGGCGAAGAATCGGCTCAGCGAGCCGCAGTTTTCCGAATTGAGCAAAAGCGTGCCGGGCCTTGATAAGATCGTCGGCAACAGTGCCATCGGTGGGCTCAATGGCCTCGGTGGACTGCTTGGCGGTGGGTCGGACAAGACTGCCTTGCTCGACGGTTTGCTCGGTAATGTCGAGGACACTCAAGACCTGAATAATGCTTTCAGTGCGCTGGGCATGGACGACGGTAAGATCGGGCAGTTTGCTCCGGTGATTCTTGAGTATCTTGGGCTGCAGGGGGGTGGGGAGTTCGTTGCTGCAGGATTTGGGTCGGGTTTGGAGTGGCGGTTAACAGCTCAGCTCCCGTCAAGGTCGCCTTATTGAGCTTTGGTTAGGGTGGAGTGTCCTTGGATGGTAGGGTCTAAGCATTCTCCCGAAAAGTCCCCGGTTTTTAAAAATCTGCATTTTTTTTGCTTCGGGGTCTCGCGCGCCTACAGGTACTTGCTTTCTAAATTCTGGGAGAAGTCCCGTTGAGACAGGGCCTGAAAATGCTTTGACTGGCTTATTTGTCAATGTCGCAAAGGTTACAGCGAAGGAATGGTCGGTATCGGCTGAGTGGCAGACAAGCAGTCGGATACTGTCGTAGACGTCAAAATTCACACCGTGCTCGATAACGAGACGCTCATGTAAAACAGGTGGTGAAATGAGTTCTCTGTCCCAAAGAATAAAAGGCTTGTTGCCATCAATAGGGAGCCCGCCATGGGCGACTATATTAAGACGTGTTTTTTGTTTATAAATATCCTCGAAGATATCTACATTCGTAGCGACTTTCCTCGCATTGGTGATCGGTTTTATCCTGACTCCGCCTATGTGCACCATCATGTAGTTGTCAATGAAATTAAAAAAAGAGTGACTGATGGTGCTTAACGAGAAATGTCCAGTCGGGTCTTGGTAGTTCGGCGGGTTTCCTAAACAATACGCATACGCACTCAACCCTCCCTCCCCAAACGGACTCCAACTGTCCGGACTATTGAATCTCATCAAAACCGGGTTAAACGCCCGATACCCATTCCCCAGCAGATAATGCCCCGTCACCGGATCCGGCCGTTCGCCATTAAACCCCAGCAAACTGAGCAAGCCGTTTTCCGTCGGGCGATGGCCGTAGGGCGTGTAGGCTAGGGGATGTGCTTGGGTTGCATCGAGGGCAGTCAACACCGAGCGCTGTTGATCCGTCGCCAGCAACGTGGCGTCGACCTTCAAATGCTCGCGCCGTAGCTGCGCCAACAACTGGTCGTCATGCTGGATGACACTGCGTTGCACTGCGCCCTGTATCTCGGTCGCCAGCCGGCTTTTGCAGTAAAAGCGCTGGGTGCCAGCTTCCGCGGTTGGCGCACAGTCGGTCAGGCGATCCAGCGGGTCATAGCGATAGCGGCACAGTAGGGTTTTGCGAGAATCGGCAGGCATGCACCGGGCTCCATGTAAGTCCAGTCATCAGGAGCTCCAGCATCGGCGGTTTTCCAGGCGCTGCCTACTATCAGAACTGCTAGTCACCACTACGCAACACGGCAATCCGCCGATCCTTCTCAGTCCACAATTGATTCACCCATTCCTGCACCTGCTGGCGAAACACCGGGTCGTTTTCGTAATCGCCTTGCCACAGCGTCGGGTCCAGTTCGCGGGTCTGGATGTCGATGATGACCCGGGGCACCGCGCCACTGATCAGGTCCCAGAATCCGGGGATCCGTTCTTGCGGGTAGACCACGGTCACGTCGAGGATGGCGTCCAGTTGCTCACCCATCGCCGCCAGTACGAACGCCACGCCACCGGCCTTGGGCTTGAGCAGGTGGGTGAAAGGCGATTGTTGCTGTTGGCTTTTGGCCGTGGTGAAGCGCGTGCCTTCGAGGTAGTTCACTACGGTGACCGGCTGGCGCTTGAACAGCTCGCAAGCGGCCTTGGTGATTTCCAGATCCTTGCCGGCCAGTTCCGGGTTCTTCGCCAGGAATGCCTTGGTGTAGCGTTTCATGAAGGGGTAGTCCAGCGCCCACCAGGCCAGGCCGAGGAACGGTACCCAGATCAGTTCTTTCTTGAGGAAGAACTTGAAGAACGGCGTGCGGCGGTTGAGGGTCTGGACCAGGGCGGGGATGTCGACCCAGGATTGGTGGTTGCTGATCACCATGTAAGACGTGTCGCGGCGCAGGTCGGCGCCGCCGCGGATGTCCCAGCGGGTGGGGATGCACAAGGCGAAGATAAGCTTGTCGATTTCCGCCCAGGTCTCGGCGATCCACATCACTGCCCACGAGGCATAGTCCCGGAAGCGTCCGGGCAGGATCAGCTTGAGCAGGGCGAACACCATCAACGGCCCGAACAGCACCAGGGTGTTGAGTAACAGCAGCAGGGTGACGAAACAGCCGGTGAGCAGGCGGCGCATAGATGACTCTTGCAGACGGATGGACGGGCCATCATAAGCAGCTTCGGGCAGCAGGCCAAATGGGTGTGGACGAATGTTTCACCTTTTGGCGGGTATGCTGGGTTTGTTTTTGTGGCGAGGGAGCAAGCTCCCTCGCCACAAGTGCGCGACCGAACGAATCCATCGGCCACTGTCTAAAATCCCACCCCACACAGGAAGCTTTATTGCATGAAATCCATTCTCGCCTTGCTGTCCCTTGTGGTTTTTCCAGCGCTGGCCGCCGAGCCGACCCTGTACGGGCGCTACGAATACATCGCGCTGCCGGAGATCGGCGGCGAGGTGCTCAAGGCCAAGATGGACACCGGCGCGCTGACCGCGTCGCTGTCGGCCAAGGACATCGAGACCTTTACCCGCGATGGTGATGACTGGGTACGGTTCCGCCTGGCGACCAAGGACGCGGACAACAAGGTCTACGAGCATAAGATCGCCCGCATCAGCAAGATCAAGACCCGTTCCGAAGAAGATGAAGACGACGACGAAAAGATTGCACCGAGCAAGCGCCCGGTGGTCGACCTGGAGATGTGCCTGGGTAACGTCAAGCGCACCGTGGAGGTCAACCTGACCGACCGCAGCAGCTTCAACTACCCGTTGCTGATCGGTGCCAAGGCGCTGCGCGAGTTCGGCGCGGCGGTGAACCCGGCCCGGCGTTATACCGCTGACAAGCCGGACTGCTGATTTCCCCGATTGACGTGCCCCAAGGGTTGGTGCACCGTTCCGGCACCTTTACTGTCGGGCTCGGACGCCATGCCTCACATTCTGATTGTCGAAGACGAAGCCGCCATCGCCGATACGCTGGTGTTTGCCCTGCAAGGGGAGGGCTTTGACACCACCTGGCTGAGCCTCGGCGCGGCGGCGCTGGGGCACCAGAAAAACACCCCGGCGGACCTGATCATCCTCGATGTGGGCCTGCCGGATATCAGCGGATTTGAAACCTGCAAAAATCTCAGACGTTTCAGCGACGTTCCGGTCATCTTTCTTACAGCCCGGGATGGCGAGATCGATCGGGTCGTTGGCCTGGAGATCGGTGCCGACGATTATGTGGTCAAGCCGTTCAGTCCCCGTGAGGTCGCGGCCAGGGTCCGCGCCATTCTCAAGCGCGTGGCGCCGCGCCCGGCGCCGGAGCTGGGTGCGATGTTGTTTCAGGTGGACAGCGAGCGGGTACAGATCAGCTATCGCGGCAAGCCGTTGAACCTTACCCGCCATGAATTCCGTCTGCTGAACTGTCTGCTTGAACAGCCGGAGCGAGTCTTCAGTCGCGAACAGTTGCTCGATGCCCTGGGTGTGGCCAGTGATGCCGGCTACGAGCGCAGCATCGACGGCCACATCAAGAGCGTGCGCGCCAAATTGCGCCTGGTCAGGCCCGAGGCGGAGCCGATCCAGACCCATCGTGGTCTCGGCTACAGTTACAGCCCGGGGCATAGCTGATGTCGTTGGGCATCCGGATCTTCCTGGTCTATGTACTGTTCATCAGCCTGACCGGGTATTTCGTGTTCGGCACGGTGATCGAACAGATCCGCCCCGGCGTGCGCCAGTCCACCGAGGAAACCCTGGTGGACACCGCGAACCTGATGGCCGAGATCCTGCGCGATGATTTCAAGGCCGGCACCCTCAACCAGAATCGCTGGCCGCAGCTGCTCAGGGCCTACGGCGAGCGCCGGCCGGCGGCGACCATCTGGGGCTTGCCGAAAAACCAGGTCAGCCACCGGATCTATGTCACGGATGCCAAAGGCATCGTGGTGCTGGACTCCAGTGGCGTGGCGGTGGGCCGGGATTACTCGCGCTGGAACGACGTGTACCTGACCTTGCGCGGCCAATACGGTGCGCGTTCGACTCGCGCCAACCCGGATGATCCGGCGTCATCGGTGATGCATGTCGGCGCGCCGATCCGCGACAATGGTCGGATCATCGGCGTGGTCACCGTCGCCAAGCCCAACAGCTCGCTGCAACCTTATATCGACCGTACGGAGCGGCGCCTGCTGCTTTATGGCGTCGGGCTGATCGGCCTGGGCCTGTTGCTCGGCGCCTTGCTGTCCTGGTGGCTCAGTTCGGCGCTGCGCCGCTTGACCCGCTACGCACAGGCGGTCAGCCAGGGACAACGGGTCGAAGTGCCGCATTACCGCGGCGGCGAGTTCGAGCAACTGGCCGGCGCGGTGGACCACATGCGCACCCAACTGGAAGGCAAAGCCTACGTCGAGCGCTACGTGCATACCTTGACCCACGAGCTCAAGAGTCCGCTGGCAGCCATTCGCGGTGCCGCCGAACTGCTGCAAAGCGACATGCCGCCGGCCCAGCACCAGCGTTTCGTTAGCAACATTGATAGCGAAAGCATGCGCATGCAGCAGTTGATCGAGCGCTTGCTCAACCTGGCCCAGGTCGAGCAGCGCCAGGGCCTAGAGGAAGTCGTCGCCGTGCCGCTGGCCGGGTTGTTCGAGGAACTGCTGGAAGCGCGCAGTGGCTGGATCGAGAGCCGGCAGTTACGCGTGGAACGGCAAATTGCTGCGGACCTGACGCTGATGGGCGAACCGTTTCTGTTGCGCCAGGCGTTGGGCAATCTACTGGAGAACGCCTTGGACTTCACGCCGGTCAATGGGCTGCTGCGCATCAGCGCTGAGCGTATCGGAAACCGGGTCGAGATTCGCCTGTTCAACCAGGCCGAACCGATCCCCGACTACGCCTTGCCGCGCCTGAGCGAGCGTTTCTATTCCTTGCCGCGACCGGACAGCGGCCGCAAGAGCACCGGGCTGGGGCTTAACTTCGTCGAGGAGGTGGTGCAGTTGCATGGCGGGGAGCTCGGGATTGGTAATGTCGAGGGTGGGGTCGAGGTGGTGTTGCGGTTGCCTTGAAATGAGCTTCCCTTGACGGAACGCCGTCGTGGCGAGGGAGCTTGCTCCCGCTCGGCTGCGTAGCAGTCGCTTTCTGAGGAGCGCTTCGCACTCCAGCGGGAGCAAGCTCCCTCGCCACGGGGTTTCGGCCTGTAAGAGTGGTTGAGTCTCCACACAATCTCCACATTCAGCTCATAAACATCCCACAAAACCTCGCCAGACTCTTCCCCATTCGAACAGGGAGAGAGCCCCACATGAACCGCAGCCTCGCCATGAAACTGGGCATGATTGCCCTATTGATTCTTTTACTGATGATCCCGCTGTTGATGATCAATGGCCTTATCGACGAGCGCCAGCAACTGCGCGACGGGGTGTTGCAGGACATCGCCCGCAGCTCCAGCAATAGCCAGCGGTTGATCGGGCCGATGATCGTGGTGCCGTTTCGCAAGGACGTTAAGGTCTGGAACACCAATGAGAAGACCGGCGTGCGCTTTCTGGAAACCGTTGAGCACAAGGGAGAATTGTATTTTCTGCCGGAGCAATTCGAACTCGACGGCCAAGTCCGTACCGAAACCCGAGCACGGGGAATCTACGAGGCGCGGTTGTTTCACGCCGAGAACCGCATCGACGGGCGTTTCAAAGTGCCCGAGCGCTTTGGCCTGTCAGCCAAGGAAGCAGCAGACTACCGCTTCGATGAGCCGTACCTGAGCGTGGGCATCAGCGACATTCGCGGCATCGAGAACGCGCTGGCCCTGAAGCTCAACCAGCAGACCGTCGATTTCCTGCCTGGCTCGCGGGTCGGCTGGCTGGGGCAGGGTGTGCACGTGCCGCTGCCGATGGTCAATGCCCAGGCCAGCGCCGACCTGACCTTCGGCTTCGACCTGAGCCTGCAGGGGACCGGTGAGTTGCAGGTGCTGCCGGTGGGCAAGACCAGCAAAGTGCACCTGAGCGCCGACTGGCCGCACCCTAGCTTCATCGGCAACTACCTGCCGACCAACCGCGAGATCAATGAACACGGTTTCAGCGCTGACTGGCAGACCTCGTTCTTTTCCACCAACCTCGAAGAGGCCCTGCAGAGCTGCATCGACAGCGATAGCTGCGAAGCCTTCCGCAGCCGTGCCTTTGGCGTGAGCTTCATCGACCCGGTGGACCAGTACCTCAAGAGCGACCGGGCGATCAAATATGCGCTGCTGTTCATCGCGCTGACCTTCGCTGGTTTCTTCCTTTTCGAAGTGCTCAAGAGCCTGGCGGTGCACCCGGTCCAGTACGCCCTGGTCGGTGTGGCGCTGGCATTCTTCTACCTGCTGCTGTTGTCACTGTCGGAGCACATCGGCTTCGCCCTGGCATACGTGTTGTCGGCCAGTGCCTGTGTGGTGCTGATCGGTTTCTATGTCTGCCATGTGCTGCGCAGCGTGATCCATGGCCTGGGGTTCTCGGCGGGACTGGCGGCGTTGTACGCCTTGCTCTACGGCTTGCTGAGCGCCGAAGACTACGCGCTGCTGATGGGCTCGCTGCTGCTGTTCGGCCTGCTGGGGGTGTTCATGGTGCTGACCCGCAAGCTGGACTGGTATGGGGTCGGAGCCAAGCCTGTTGCGGCCATGAGCTTTGATCTGGGAGAGGTGAAATGAGCCGGTCGTTGGGCTTGCGTGAGGATCAGCGAGTGGGGGAGGTGTTGGTGATGCGCATTGCCGGGTTGTTTCCTTTGGATCCGTTGCGCGGCCATCGCGAGCAGGCTCGCTCCCACAAAGGGCGACGCGATCAAATGTGGGAGCGGGCCTGCTCGCGATGAGGTCATCGCATTCGGCGAAAAACTAAATTCTGGGCACCGTCTCCACCATCGAAGGCCGCAAGCTCACCTCGGCAAACCACGTTGCCAGTTGCGGACTGTTCTTGCGCCACTCCAGGTCCGGGTGGCGCAGGTCCAGATAGCCGAGGGCGCAGGCGACACTGATGGACGCCACGTCGAAATGACTGGCCAGCTCGGCGACGGCCTCGGTTTCAAGCACGCCCAGGGCGCGACGGATCTTGTCCCGTTGCGCATCGAGCCATTCGTCCCAGTGTTTTTCGGCCGGACGCAGGGCAGTTTCGTAACGGATCATCACGGCTGCATCCATGATCCCGTCGGCCAGGGAGGCCAGCGTCAGGCGCCGCCAGCGGGCTGCTCCGTCCCGAGCAATCAGCGGATTGCCGACGTGCTGGTGGTCCAGATAGTCGAGGATGACCCGGCTGTCATGCAGCACATTGCCGTTGGCCAGGCGCAGGGCCGGGATCTTGCTCAGCGGATTGTCATCGATCAGCACCTGGTCCGGTTTGACCGGCGTAAGTTGGCTGAGCTGCAACGCCACGCGATCCTGCTGGCCGGTTTCATGCAGCAGCACCAGGACCTTGCGAACGAAGGGGGAGGCGGGGTTGTAGAACAGCGTCATGCTGGGTGTGGACATGCGGGTATCCTCGAAAAACGACCAGGGCTTAGCCTAGACAGTTCCGGGGCGGGTGGCGAGCTCCGGTGTGGGAACCGGATGCTTATCCGCGTTTGATCAATCCCCAAGTCCCCAGCAACGTTGGCACTCCTAAGCCCACCCAGCTCACGGCATCCCAAGCCCCGTCCCCCAGGAGTGCCGAAAACAGCCCGGCAGCACTGAGGGTGCCAATCAGTACGGGAATACCAAACACTTTCCAGAAACTCGATTGCCGAGGCCTCATGAGGTGGCCTGCGCGCCAATGGCTGCACGCTTGGCTGCTTTGCGCCGCACCACCCACAGGTAGACACCGCTGCCGAGGACGATGATGGTCAACACGTCGAGCGCCGCCCAGAAAATCTGCATCGGCCGGCCGCCGTAGTCGCCGAAATGCAGGGGCAGCGACAGGCTCATGACGTCCATGTACCACGGGCGTTCGGCCACGGCGGTGACGTCCAGGGTGCTGGCGTCGATCAGCACCGGGGTTAGCAGGTGCGAGGTCAGGTGCGTGCTGCCCTTCATGAACACGCCGTAGTGGTGTGCGCTGGAGAACAGCGTGCCGGGGAAGGCAATGAAGCTCGGCTCCATCCCAGGTGCGACCTCTCTGGCGATGTCCAGCAGGCGAGTGGCCGGCGCCAGGTGTGTCAGCGGCGGAGCATCGCGGTAGGGTTCGATCATGGTGCTGAGGCTGTCGTTGCGCCAGGCGGCGATGATCAACTCGGCGCACGCGGCGATCACCCCGGTAACGCCTACGGTCAGCGCCCAGACAAGGGTCACCACGCCGATCAGGTTGTGCAGGTCGAGCCAGCGCAGGCGGGTGGATTTGTCCTGGCGCACGGTGGCGAACTTCAAGCGCCGCATGAACGGCAGGTACAGCACCACGCCCGAGACGATGGCAATCACGAACAGCAGGCCCATGAACGCCAGGAACAACTTGCCCGGCAAGCCCGCGAACATGTCCACGTGCAGGCGCAGCATGACCATCATGAAGCCGCCATTGGCCGAGGGCATTTCCAGGGCTTCACCCGTGCGTCCATCGAGCATGAAGGTGTGGGACGAATTGGGCTCGGTGTCCGGCGTCGGCGCCATGATGGTGATGACGCCGTTGGGGTCGTCTTCGTCCCAGCCAAAATACTGCACCACCTCACCCGGGCGATGGGCCTTGGCTTTTTCCACCAACTGTTGCAGATCCAACTGTGGGGTGTCGGCAGGCATTTGCCGGAGCTCGGGGGCGTCGCCCAGCAAGTGCTCGATTTCATGGTGGAAGATCAGCGGCAGCCCGGTGATCGCCAGCATCAGCAGGAACACTGTGCAGATCAGGCTGGTCCAGGTGTGGACGAAGGACCAGCGGCGGATGGTTTTGCTTTTCATGGTCTATCCGGTTGCAAGAGGCCGTGTCATCCGAGATGGGTCGGACGAGCCGCAGAAACTGTGGGAGCGGGCTTGCTCGCGAAAGCGCCGTGTCAGGCAACCATAATATCGCCTGTTACGCCGTCTTCGCGAGCAAGCCCGCTCCCACAAGGGTTTCATTCAGCCGACAGGCCTCAGATGGCTCTCAAAAAATTCACTCTGCTAATCCTTACCACTTGTAATTCACGCTGGCGACGACGCTGCGCTGGTCGCCGTAGTAGCAATAGAATCCGTCGCAGGTGGACAGGTAGTCCTTGTTGAAGATGTTTTTCGCATCCACCGCCACCGATACACCCTTGAGCGAATTGCTCAGGCGTCCCAGCTCGTAATGAGCCGAGGCATCGTAGACGGTATAGGAACTGACATGCCCCCAATCGGTGTTGGTGGTATTGCCGTAGGTGTCGCCGACATAACGCACGCCTGCACCCACGCCGAAGCCGTCGAGCGGGCCGTTGTGCCAGCTGTAGTCAGCCCAGGCGGTGGCCTGGTTGCGCGGTACCTGGGCCATGCGCTTGCCTTTCTCCGCCGCGGTGCCCTTGGTGATTTCGCTGTCGTTGTAGGTGTAGGAGCCGATGAGTTTCAGGTTGTCGGTGACTTCGCCCGAGGCTTCCAGCTCGAGGCCACGCACCTGCACTTCGCCCACCTGGCGGGTGACGTTGTTTTCACTGACCGCGTTGTTTTTCTGCGTCAGGTCGAACACCGCAGCCGTGAGCAAAGTCTTGGTGCCGGGCGGCTGGTACTTGATGCCGGCTTCGTACTGTTCGCCTTCTGTTGGTTTGAACGCTTCGGTGCTGTTGACGGTTGAACCGGCCGCCGCCTGGAACGATTGGGCGAAGGAGATATACGGCGTCACGCCGTTATCGAACACATAGCTCAGCGCTGCGTTGCCGCTGAATTTCTTGTCGCGCTGGGTGTTGGTCGCATCGTTCTGGTTGTGGAACACGGTGCCGGTGTGAATCCAGTCTTCACGTCCACCGAGGGTCAGGCGCCAGTTGTCCAGGGCGATCTGGTCCTGGACGTACAGGCCGGTCTGGTTGGTTTTCTGGTTGTAGTCGTACATGGTGAAGTACTGGACGTTGGAGAAGTCCTGCCCATAGGTCGGGTTGTTGACGTTGCTGGTCGGCACACCGCCAGAGCCCCACTTCCAGCGGGCATTGCTGTTGGAGCGCTGGTGATCCAGGCCCAGCAACAACGTGTGGCTCAAGACCCCGGTCTGGAAGTCGGCCTGGAAGTTGTTGTCCACGGCGAATTGGCTGATGTCTTCGTCTACGATACTGGCGCTGCGTTTGACGGTGCCGTCGGCGCTCACGGATTGGTCTGGGCCGTCCGGAAAGAACGACCCGCCCGCAGAGATGCCCTGGAATTCCAGATCGCTCTTGGTGTAGCGCAGGTTCTGGCGGAACTGCCAGGTGTCGTTGAATCGGTGCTCGAACGCATAGCCCAGCGCGTAGTAGGTGCGGTCGTAGAACTCCCAGTCCGGGTCACCGAGGTTCTTGTGGTGGGAGATCTTGCCCGCCGCCGACGCCAGCCTGGTGCCTTGCAACGGCAGGAATTGCCCGGTAATCCCGGTGTCGTCGCGGGTGTACTGGGACAGGAATGTCAGCCGGGTGTCGTCGTTGATGTTCCAGGTCAGGCTCGGCGCGAGGTTGTAGCGCTTGTCCGGAATGTGATCGACCTGGGCGTTGCTGTCGCGCACGGTGCCGCTGAGTCGATAGAGGAACTGGCCTTCGTCGTCGACCTTGCCGGTGCTGTCGAAGTTGATCTGCTTGTGTTCATAGCTGCCGGCCTGCAACTCGACTTCATTGCTGCTTTCGGCCTGGGGACGACGGCTGACCATGTCCAGCATGCCGCCGGGAGGCGTCTGGCCATATACCGAGGACGCCGGGCCGCGCAGCACGGCGATGCGCTCAAGGTTCCAGGTCTCGATCTTGGGCGTGACGTAGTTGCCCTTGGGCAGTGGCAAGCCGTCGAGGAATTGGGTCGGCACGAAGCCGCGCACCAACAACCAATCATTGCGCGAGTCAGAGCCGTAGCCGCTGCTCTGCACGCCGGCGGTGTAGCGCAGGGCGTCATTGAGGTTGAGGACAGAACGGTCCTCCATCTGTTGGCGAGTGACCACGGAGACGGAGCGCGGCAGTTCGACGATCGGGGTGTCGGTCTTGGTGCCGGCGGCGGTGCGGGTGGCGACATAACTGTCGGTCGGGCCCCAGGCGCTTTCGCTGACACCTGCGCCAATCACGCTGGTTTCCGGCAGGGCCATGACGCCCTCGGGCATAGCCACCAGGCTGTAGGTGCCGGCGCTGCTTTGCTGCAGTTGTAGACCGGTGCCGCGCAAGGCTTCACGCAACGCGCCGGTGGCATCGAACTGACCCTGGACCGGGGCCGAGGTCTTGCCTGAAGCCAGGGACGGTTCCAGGCTCAGGGCGAGGCCGGCCTGGCTGGCGATCTGGTTCAGGGTGCTGGCCAGTGGCGCGGCGGGCAGGTTGTAGGCGCGCACGTTCGAGGCCTGTTCGGCCGCCAGCAGCGGACCGCTGCTTAACGGCATGGCAAAGGCAATGGCGAGGGCCAACAGGCTGGGGCGCAACAGGGTGTCTAGCGGGCGGGACATACGGCGGCTCCTGAATGGAAATATTTCTCAATTGCCTGGGTGCCGGACGAAAATTGAAAAGTGATAGGGGTGGATGAAAATAATTTCGATTCAAATCGGTGGCAGGGTGATTTATCCGGGTTTTAGGGTGAGGCAGATGGTCTCATCGCGAGCAGGCTCGCTCCCACAATGACCGCGTTGTGCACCATATTGTGCTCAACGCAAAACGCCTGTGGGAGCGAGCCCGCTCGCGATAGCTACCTGTCAGGCACCTGATATCTCAGGGCTTGGCCTCAGTCCTTGGCCCCACCACCACCCACCATCTTGTGTGATGCTCGACCTGCACTGGCAAGGTCGGCAGCAGCGCCGTCAAGGCCAGGTCGGTGTCGTGCAGCGGGAAACTCCCGGTGATGCGCAGGTCCGCGACCTTGGGCTCGACGCCCAGGTAACCACGACGGTAGCGCCCGAGCTCATGCATCAGGTCTTCGAGGCGGGCGTTGTCCACCACCAGCATGCCGCGGGTCCAGGCATCGGCGCCGGGATTCAGGGCCAGCGTCGGGCCCAGGCCACCGCGGCGCATCAGTACCTGTTGGCCTTCGCGCAGGATCTGTTCGGTGTCCGTCGCCTGGGGATGGGCCGCCACGGCAGATTGCAGCACGCTCAGCCGGGTGCCTTCGTCCTCGCGTTTGACCAGGAACCGCGTGCCCAGGGCACGCATGCGGCCTTCGCGGGTTTCGACGATGAACGGACGTGGATCGTTGTGGCCGGTCTGCACCAGGATCTCGCCTTCCTGCAGGACGATTCGCCGCTGCTTGTCATCGAAACGCACGTCCAGGGCGCTGTGGGTGTTGAGATTGATCAACGTGCCGTCGGCCAGGCGTAGCGTGCGCTGTTCGCCCGTGGCGGTGCGCTGGTCGGCGAGCCAATAATCCAGCGGCAGGTAACGCTCCCCGGCGAACAGCGCCAGGCCGATGACCGCAACCACGCTCGCCAGGCCGCTGCCGACCTTGCGCAGCCGGCGGCGAATGCCGGCCCGCGTTTGCAGCAGCGCGGCGCGCGCCGGGCCATTGGCCACGCTGAAGCGTTGGTCAAGCATGCGCAATTGCCGCCAGGCGCGAGCGTGTTCTTCATCGGCGGCGTGCCATTGGGCGAAGGCCTCACGCTCCTGAGGGCTGCCCGTGTCCAGCGACAACTGCCAGGCAATCGCTGCATCCAGCACGCGAGCCGAGACCGGTTTGGAAGGGGACGGACTCATGTCGGCTCACCGTACATCGCGATGTAGCACTGACGAATGCCCTGGGCCAGATACTGCCGTACCCGCGGCACCGACACCCCCAGGCGCTGGGCGATTTCGGCGTGGCCGAGGCCATCGAGGCGGTTATAGAGGAAGGCTGCACGGGCCTTGCTCGACAATTTGCCCAGTAGCCGATCAATGTTCTTGAGATCTTCAAGGATCATTTGCTGGTCTTCCACCGAAGGCTGCTCGGCTTCGGGAATCAGCATCAGTTCGGTGAGGTAAGCCTGTTCCAGCGCGGCCCGGCGGAAGTGGTCGAACAGCAAACCCTTGGCGATCGCCACCAGGAAGGCCCGCGGCTCGCGAGGCGCCTGGAGTTCGTCGCGGCCCAGCAGGCGCAAGAACGTGTCCTGGCTCAAGTCCTCGGCCTTCTGCGCACAGGCCACGTTACGTCGCAGCCATGCCAACAGCCACGCACGATGGTCGCGGTACAACGCACCAACCAGGTCACTGTGGGGGCTTGGGATTGACGACACGGAGCATCACCGACGTTTTAAGTAACGAGAATTGTTCGCGATTGTGTCAGAGAGCAGGGAAGGAAAGCAATTGGCGCTGGTCGGGCGATTAAAAGGGGCGTATGTAACGCCGGTTATTTCAGGCGGGCCGGGTCACTGTGGCGAGGGAGCTTGCTCCCGCTCGACCGGCTGGCGATCCAGTGCGCAGCGCTCGCAAAAATGGGTCTGCTTCGCAGCCCAGCGGGAGCAAGCTCCCTCGCCACAGGTTCAGTGGTTTCCTTCAAGGCGTTGCGCAAGAGGGTCGCACTAGATAGAAGGCGCCTGCTGCCGGCGCTTCCACTGGCCCAGGCGCTGTTGCAGCTCAAGCGGGCTGTGGATCTGTTGCTGGCGGGCGCGGCTGAACAGGATGAGTGCCAGTTCTGCGGTAGCCAGGGCATCGGCGCTGGCGTTGTGGCGTTCCTGCACTTCAAGCTTGAACCATCCGATCCACTCGTCCAGCCCTGCTTTGCGCAGGTGCGCCTGGGGGCAGAGCATCGGCGCAAGGTCCGCCACGTCCATAAACGGATGTTGCAAGCGATAGCCCAGGTAATCCTTGAGCGCGCGTCCAAGCATGTGGGCGTCGAAAGGGGCGTGGAATGCCAGCAGCGGGCTGTCGCCGACGAACTCCATGAACGCCACCAGCGCCTCGGCCGGATGACTGCCGGCGGCGATGGCACTGGGTGCCAGGCCGTGGATCAACACGCTCGGTCCGAGCTTCTGCTTGTCGCATTGCAACGTCCGTTCGAATTGCTGGCTGAAGTCGATGGCGCCGTCCTCGATGACCACCGCGCCGATGGACAACACTTCATCCTTGTTCAGGTTCAGCCCGGTGGTTTCCAGGTCCAGCACCACCCAGCGCTGTTCCCGCAGGCTGCATTCACACAGCGGCGAAGGCACCGGCAGCCGTTCCAGACGTTTTTGCAACGCATCGGGCAATGTCGGTTGGGCTGGGCGCAACCAGGAGAACAGCTTCATAACTGATACCTCAGCGTCAGGCTGCTCTGCAGGCGCTGAGCCTGGCGCAGGGATTCGCGCAGGATGCGCCGGTCCAGATGATTCAGGCTGTCGGGGTCGACCCGGTTGGAATAGGGCAGGTTTTCACGGGTCTGCAATTGATGCTGCTGCATGCGGGTCTGCTGGATGAAGTGATAGGCCTCTTCATAGGCAGCCCCGTCCAGCGGCTCGATCACGTCCTTGGCCACCAGTTGCCGCAAGCGCTCCAGGGTATTGTTGGCTTCGATGCCGTTGGCCAGTGCCAGCAAGCGGGCGCCGTCGACGAAAGGCGTCAGGCCTTGGACTTTCAGGTCGAGGGTGGCTTTCTCGCCGTTTTTGCGGCTCAGCACGAATTCCCTGAAGCGCCCCACCGGTGGTCGGTGGCGCAGTGCATTGTCGGCCATCATCCGTTGGAACAGCCGGTTATCGCCCACCTGCTGGAGAATCTGCTGGCGCAATTGCTCGCACCCTTGTTCGTCACCCCAGACCACCCGCAAGTCGAAATAGATACTCGAACCGAGCAGGTTCTCCGGCGTCGCCTCGCGGATAAATGCTGCAAAGCGTCGAGCCCATTCCGCGCGGGACAGGCAAAGTTCGGGGTTGCCGGCCATGATGTTGCCCTTGCACAACGCGAAGCCGCACAGCGCCAGGCTCTGGTTGATCTGCTGAGCAATGGGTAACAGCAAGCCGCGAATCTGCGCCGCATGGGCAGCGTCCCGGGCTTCGAAGAGGATGCCGTTGTCCTGGTCGGTGTGCAGGGTCTGCTCGCGCCGGCCTTCACTGCCGAAACACAGCCAACTGAATGGCACGCCCGGGTCGCCCTTGTCGGCCAGGGTCAACTCGATGACCCGGCACACGGTGTGGTCGTTGAGCAGGGTGATGATGTGGGTGATCTGCGTCGATGACGCGCCGTGGGCCAGCATGCGCTCCACCAGTTGGCCGATCTCACCGCGCAGGGCCACCAGGTTTTCCACCCGCGGCGCGCTGCGAATGGTTCGGGCCAGGTGCACCAGGTCGACCCGCTGCAGGGAAAACAGGTCGCGCTCGGACACTACGCCACACAGGCGCTGATCCTTGACCAGGCAGACATGGGCGATGTGGCGCTCGGTCATGGCAATGGCGGCGTCAAAGGCGCTGTGGTCCGGTGTCAGATGGAACGGCGCCTGGGTCATGTGCTCGGCGATGGCTTGGGAAAAATCCCCGGTGCCGTCGGCCACGACCTGTCGCAAGTCGCGCAGAGTGAAAATGCCGACTGGCGATTTTCTATCGTTCACCACCACGATGCTCCCGACCTGTTGCTCGTGCATCAGCTTCACGGCTTCGCGCAGCGGCGTGGCCGGATGGCAACTCACCGGATGACGCATCGCCAGCTCACCCAGCCGGGTATTGAGGGAATATTGCGTGCCCAGCGCCTGGGCCGACTTCTGCTGGACCTGCTGGTTGACCTGGTCGAGCAGGCTGCTGACCCCGCGCAGGGCGAAATCACGAAACGGCCCGGACAGGGCGAACAGCTTGATGAAGGCCTGTTTGTTCAATTGCAGGCAGAACGTGTCTTCGCCGGCCAGATGCTCCGTGCGGGTGGCGCGCTCGCCGAGCAGGGCAGCGAGGGGAAAGCATTCGCCGGAGGTGATTTCGAAGGTGGTTTCGGTTCCGCCCTTGGCTGTGTGCGGACGCTCACCCACCACCCGGCCCTGCTTGACGATGTAGAAGTGCTCCACCGGACCGTCGGCCGGCTTGATGATGCTTTCGCCCGAGGCATAGAAGCGCAGCAGGCATTGCTCCACCAGATAGGCCAGGTGGGCATTTTCCATTTGGTTGAACGGGGGGAAGCGTTGGAGGAATTGCAGCGTCCCCTGGATGTTTTGCAACACCGCGGTTTTCCCTGCCTGAATGAAGGCGTCCGCTTTTTTCATGACTTTACGCAATCTTTTTCGAATTGTTGTGGTCGGATCAGTTCCCCCATGGTCGACCCCTGAGCACGGGGTGCCCATTGGACGTAAGTCTAGGTCGCAGCAATCGCACCGCGATAAGGAAAAAGACTTACGTCCGGTGTCTGCAAAATCGTCACTGAATGCCCTTGGAAAAAAATCCGACGAAGTGCACATTGAAGCGCCGCGAGACGATGTCTGACCACTGTGCCAGGGGATCGATTTAAGAACGTAGAGAGCATCATGTCCGACCACGATATTTTGAGTGACGCCGAGCGCGAGGCGCTGAGTGCCGTCATGCTGGAGCCTGACCTGCCGCCGCAACGGGTGTTGATCGTCGATGACGACAAAGACGCCCGCGAGCTGCTGTCGGAAATTCTGGCGCTGGACGGTATTCATTGCATGACCGCCGCCAGCGGTGAAACGGCGCTCAAGATGCTGGAGACCAAGCCCTCCATCGGTCTGGTGATTACCGACTTGCGCATGGGTAACGTCGATGGCCTGGAACTGGTGCGCCTGGTACGCGAGTCGGAACGGGCCGCGCTACCGATCATCATCGTGTCCGGCGATGCCGACGTGAAGGATGCGATCGAAGCCATGCACCTGAGCGTGGTGGATTTTTTGCTCAAGCCCATCGATACCGAAAAATTGCTGGGGCTGGTCAAGCATGAGCTGGGGATGGATCTCTAGGTCCCTTTCGCGAAGAACCTGTGGCGAGGGAATTTATCCCCGCTGGCTGCAAAGCAGCCCAACGCGTTGAATTCAACTCGTTCGAACATAGAGGCGACGAGTCTAGGGTTGCTGCGCAACCCAGCGGGGATCAATCCCCTCGCCACAAGAGTTGCCTCTGAATCATCTTCCCAGTGAATAAAAAGGGCCCTGATCGCAAGATCAGGGCCCTTTTTCAACGCTACCGCTCAATCACAACCCATTGGCCGCCTTGAACTCACGACGACGACGGTGCAGCACCGGCTCGGTATAACCGTTGGGCTGTCTGGTCCCCTCGATCACCAGTTCGACCGCCGCCTGGAAGGCGATGTTGCTGTCGAAGTCCGGCGCCAGCGGGCGGTACAGCGGGTCGTTGGCGTTCTGACGGTCCACCACCGGCGCCATGCGCTTGAGGCTTTCCATTACCTGGTCCTGAGTGACGATGCCATGGCGCAGCCAGTTGGCGATGTGCTGGCTGGAGATACGCAGCGTCGCACGGTCTTCCATCAGGCCGATGTCATTGATGTCCGGCACCTTGGAGCAACCCACGCCCTGGTCGATCCAGCGCACGACATAACCCAGGATGCCCTGGGCGTTGTTGTCCAGTTCGTGCTTGATCTGTTCCGGCGTCCAGTTCGGGTTGACGGCCAGCGGGATGGTCAGGATGTCGTCAACCGAAGCACGGGCGCGCTTGGCCAGCTCGGCCTGCCGGGCGAACACGTCGACCTTGTGGTAATGCAGCGCGTGCAGGGCAGCGGCGGTCGGCGACGGTACCCAGGCGGTGTTGGCACCAGCCATTGGGTGGGCGATCTTCTGTTCGAGCATGGCGGCCATCAGGTCCGGCATGGCCCACATGCCTTTGCCGATCTGTGCGCGACCTTGCAAGCCAGTGCTCAGGCCGATGTCGACGTTCCAGTTTTCGTACGCGGCGATCCACTTCTCGGCTTTCATGTCGGCCTTTCGCACCATCGGGCCGGCTTCCATGGAGGTGTGGATTTCGTCGCCGGTGCGGTCCAGGAAACCGGTGTTGATGAACACCACGCGTTCACTGGCCGCCTTGATGCAGGCCTTGAGGTTGACCGTGGTACGGCGCTCCTCGTCCATGATCCCGACCTTGAGGGTATTGCGCGGCAGCTCCAGCACGTCTTCAATGCGGCCGAAAAGCTCGTTGGTGAACGCCGCTTCTTCCGGGCCATGCATCTTCGGCTTGACGATGTACACCGAGCCGGTACGACTGTTGCGTCGCGTGGTGTTGCCGTTGAGGCTGTGGATCGCCGCCAGGCTGGTCACCAGTCCGTCGAGGATGCCTTCCGGCACTTCGTTGCCGTCCTTGTCCAGGATCGCGTCGATCGTCATCAAGTGGCCGACGTTGCGTACGAACAGCAGCGAGCGGCCGTGCAGCGTCAGGCTCGAACCGTCGACGGCCGTGTAGGCCCGGTCGGGGTTCATGGTGCGGGTGAATGTCTGGCCGCCCTTGGCGACTTCTTCCGCCAGGTCGCCCTTCATCAGGCCGAGCCAGTTGCGGTAGATGACCACTTTGTCGTCGGCATCCACGGCGGCGACCGAGTCTTCGCAGTCCATGATGGTGGTCAGCGCGGCTTCCATCAGGATGTCTTTGACGCCGGCGGCGTCGGTCTGGCCGACCGGGGTGCCGGCATCGATCTGGATTTCGAAGTGCAGGCCGTTGTGCTTCAGCAAGACGGCGGCCGGTGCCGAAGCGTCGCCCTGGAAGCCCACCAGTTGTGCATCGTCACGCAAGCCGCTGTTACTGCCACCCTTGAGCGCGACCACCAGTTTGCCGTCGACGATCTTGTAAGCGGTGGAGTCGACATGGGAGCCGGCCGCCAGCGGGGCGGCTTCGTCGAGGAAGGCGCGGGCAAAGGCGATGACCTTGTCGCCGCGAATCTTGTTGTAGCCTTTGCCTTTTTCCGCGCCATCGGCTTCGCTGATGGCGTCGGTGCCGTACAGCGCGTCGTATAGCGAACCCCAGCGGGCGTTCGAGGCGTTGAGGGCGAAACGGGCATTCATCACCGGCACCACCAACTGCGGGCCGGCCATGCGGGCGATTTCGTCATCCACGTTTTGGGTCGTGGCCTGGAAATCCGCCGCTTCTGGCAGCAGGTATCCAATGTCTTGCAGGAAGGCTTTGTAAGCCACGGCGTCATGGGGCTGGCCGGCACGGGTCTGGTGCCAGGCATCGATCCGCGCCTGGAAATCGTCGCGTTTGGCGAGTAGGGCTTTGTTTTTCGGCGCCAGGTCGTGGATGACCTTGTCGGCGCCGGCCCAGAACGCATCGGCCGTGAGACCGGTTCCGGGAATGGCTTCGTTATTCACGAAGTCGAACAGGACTTTGGCGACCTGCAGGCCACCGACTTGAACGTGTTCAGTCATTGCTTGCCTCACTCTGCTCAGCTATTTCGCTTTTCAGCTCTTCGATTTTGACAATGAAGCCTCGGGACATTTAAACCACAAACCCGGTTACCAGTACATGCCATCGCTGGCGGCTGGGTGGGACCTGCCACGGGCGTTTAAGCCTTGCTGACGGGGCTTTCTCAGGGATGCGACTGCGCCTTGGCAGACATCGGTCCAGCGTTATGTAGTGCGCGCTGCGGCATACTACATGATCAGGCGCGGTTGTGAAAATCAGACTAAATGCGTCGTTCTGCGACCGACTAAAGCAGTACGGTCACGACGAAGCATTGGATGTTCTCAAAAAATTGATGGATTGTTCCAGATAAATCTACGTTATGTACACATTCTGTGGCGAGGGAGCTTGCTCCCGCTGGGCAACGCAGTAGCCCAAGAAGTCGAGTCGCGCGTTTCCCATAGCGCCGGTCCGGTTCAGCGGGAGCAAGCTCCCTCGCCACAAAAGCCCGGCCGTCGTGATGCGGTGGCTTGCCTATACTCTGGCTTCTCACAACAAGAGGGCTGCGCCATGGACCACTTGGTCATTACTGTTTTCGCCCCGGACAAGCCCGGGCAGGTCGAGCGCATTGCCGATTGCATCGCCGAGCACGGCGGCAACTGGCTGGAAAGCCGCATGTCGCACCTGGCCGGTCAATTTGCCGGAATCCTGCGCCTCAGCGCCCCCGCCGAAGCCCATGAAGAACTGATCGAAGCCTTGCAGGGGCTGACGACTCATGGCATTCGCGTGTTGATCGCTGAAAGTGCAATGGAACAATCCTGTACCTGGAAACCCATCGCCATGGAACTGGTGGGCAATGACCGTCCCGGCATCGTGCGCGACATCACCCGTTTGCTCAGCGAGCAGGGCGTCAATGTCGAGCGATTGGTCACCGATGTGCGACCGGCGCCGATGAGCGGCGAGTTGCTGTTTCACGCCGAAGCGATCCTGGGAGTGCCGCTGGGTCTTTCCCTGGATACCTTGCAAGAGCGGCTGGAAACCCTGGCCGATGAATTGATGGTGGAGCTCAAGCTTAGCGACGAAGCATGACCGCGGTTTTATCCAAGGAAACCCTGCGCCTGCCTGTGGATAACCTGTAGAGACCCGGCGCTGGCCCAAGCCTGCCGGGCCTTAGCGAGTGATGATCAAAAAATCACCAATTTTCAAGGGCTTGTGCACAAACGGCGGGGATCACGCTGTGGATAACCTTGGGAAGGATCAGTGCAGGCCACGTCCGGCGTAGCCTGTGGAGGTCTGTGCATTTTTTGATCAGCTGCGCCGGCGCATGCTGATTACGGCATCGACGCTGTACACCGCGAGCCCGGCCCAGATGAACAGGAACGCCACCAGGGTGCTGGACGACAAGTGTTCACCGAACAACAGCACCGCGAGCATCAGCACCAGGGTCGGTGCGATGTACTGCAAGAAACCCAGGGTGGTGTAGGGCAGATGCCGTGCGGCGGCGTTGAAACACACCAGTGGGACCAGTGTCACCGGGCCGGCGGCGACCAGCCACCAGGCATCGGAGGTGCTCCAGAAGGCCGCTTGGGCGCTGGTGGCGGTCGGGTTGAACAGCAACCAGGCGAGGGCGATCGGCACCAGCATCCAGGTTTCCACTACGAGCCCCGGCAAGGCCTTGACCGGCGCCTGCTTGCGGATCAGCCCGTAGAAGCCGAAGGTCAACGCCAATGCCAGCGAAACCCAGGGCAAGCTGCCCACTTGCCAGACCTGCTGCGCCACGCCGACCGCCGCCAACCCCACCGCCAGCCACTGCATGCGCCGTAGCCGCTCGCCCAGGATCAGCATCCCCAGCAGTACGTTCACCAAGGGATTGATGTAATACCCCAGGCTCGCTTCGAGCATGCGTCCGTTGTTCACCGCCCAGACATAGATCAGCCAGTTGGCCGCGATCAAGGTGCCGCTCAGGGCCAGGATCGCGAAGCGACGCGGATTGTCCCGCAGCTCACGCCACCAGCCGGGGTGTTTCCAGACCATCAGCAATGCGGCGCCAAACAGCGCTGACCACAGCGCCCGGTGGATGATGATTTCCACCGCCGGTACGCTGGCGATGGCTTTGAAATAGATTGGGAAAAGACCCCAGATAATGTAGGCACTCAGGCCCAGGATGTACCCGCGACGCGGGTTGGCGGCTTGCATGCAGAATCCTTGCTTAGGCAGCTAACAAAGGAGTGATTGTAAGGAGATTTGTCAGGTTGTGGGGTGAGGGATTTTGATGCGCTTGCTGAAAAAAACTGTGGCGGCCTGACAGCTGACCTGTCTCTGGCGGTCGTACCCAATCCCATTGTGGGAGCGCATTGGTCGTCAGAACAGTTTCAACGGCTCTTCATCCAGCGCCGCCAGTTGTTCGCGCAATGCCAGTATGTGGTCGCCCCAGTACCGTTCGTTGCCGAACCACGGGAAGCTGCGAGGGAACGCCGGATCATCCCAGCGCCGGGCCAGCCAGGCGCTGTAATGCATCAGGCGCAAGGCGCGCAGGGGTTCGATCAGTGCCAGTTCGCGGGGGTTGAAGTCGTGGAACTCGCTGTAGCCATCCATCAGTTCCGACAACTGCCCGAGACATTCCTGGCGGTCGCCGGCGAGCATCATCCACAGATCCTGCACCGCCGGGCCCATGCGGCAGTCGTCCAGGTCGACGATGTGGAATACCTCGTCGCGGCACATCATGTTGCCGGGATGGCAGTCGCCGTGCATGCGGATGGTCTGGTGGGGCGTGGCGGCGTAGACCTCTTCGACGCGTGTGAGCAGATCCCGGGCGACCGACTCGTAGGCCGGTAACAGGCCGCTGGGCACGAAGCCGCTTTGCAACACGGTCGCCAGCGAATCGTGGCCGAAGTTCTTCACGCCCAGGGCTTCGCGATGCTCGAACGGACGGCTGGCGCCCACCGCGTGCAGACGTCCGAGCAATTGCCCGAGGCGATAGAGCTGGTCCAGGTTACCCGGCTCCGGCGCCCGCCCGCCGCGCCGGGGAAACAGCGTGAAGCGGAACCCCGCGTGCTCATGCAGGCTTGTGTCGTGATGGATCAGTGGCGCCACCACCGGAACTTCGCAATCGGCCAGCTCGAAGGTGAAGCGGTGCTCTTCCAGGATCGCTTCGTCCGTCCAGCGCTGCGGGCGATAAAACTTGGCGATCAGCGGCTCGCCATCTTCGATGCCGACCTGGTAGACGCGGTTTTCATAACTGTTGAGGGCCAGCACACGGGCGTCGCTGAGCAAGCCAAGGCTCTCAACGGCATCGAGCACCAGGTCGGGGGTGAGGGTATCGAACGGATGGGACATGCTGACTCCTGCGCAGCGGCAGGGCTGCCGCGTCCGGCCCAGCATGGTAGCGCAAAGCAGTCTGGATTGATTGATCAGACTTGTACCGGGCCCTGTGGCGAGGGAGCTTGCTCCCGCTCGACCGCGCAGCGGTCGCATGCTTGATGATGACCGCTGCGCGCTCAAGCGGGAGCAAGCTCCCTCGCCACAAAGAATGACTCAGGCGCCGATTACCCCGCCATCCTCACGGGTAATCACCATCACCGACGAGCGCGGCTTGCCGTTGGGCAGGTGCTCGGGGAAGGTCGAGCCGCCGTTTTCTCCCGGATGCTGGATCCCGACGAACAGAGCCTTCTGGTCCGGCGCGAAGCTGATCCCGGTCACCTCGCAGCCCACCGGTCCGACCATGAACCGGCGGATTTCACCGCTGTCGGGGTCGGCACAGAGCATCTGGTTATTGCCCATGCCGGCGAAATCCCCGGCATTGCTGGAGTCGCCGTCGGTGAGGATCCACAGCCGGCCGGCCTTGTCGAAGCCCAGCCCATCGGGGCTGTTGAACATGTTTTGCGCATTGATGTTGGACGAACCGGCTTTCGGCGTGCCGGCGTGCACCGTCGGGTTGCCGGCGACCACGAACAGGTCCCAGGAGAAGGTCTTGGACGCGTGGTCGTCGCGGTCGGTGCGCCAGCGCAGGATCTGGCCGTAGACGTTCTTGGCCCGTGGGTTCGGTCCGTCCACCGGTTGGCCGTCTTCGCCGCGCTTGGAGTTGTTGGTCAGGGTGCAATAGACCTGGCCGTCCTTCGGACTGACCACGATCCACTCCGGACGGTCCATGCGCGTGGCCCCGACGGCGCTGGCAGCCAGGCGTGCGTGGATCAGGATTTGCGCCTGGTCGGCGAAACCGCTGCTGGCATCGAGACCGTTTTTGCCGTGGGTCAGCTCGATCCACTGACCCTTGCCTTTGGGATGGTCCGGGTTGCCGTCGCCGGCATCGAAGCGCGCCACGTACAAGGTGCCATGGTCCAGCAGGTTGCGGTTGGCCTTGGCATTACGAGGGTTGATGCGCTCGCGGCTGACGAACTTGTAGATGAACTCGCCACGCTCGTCGTCGCCCATGTACACCACGGCGCGACCGTCACGGGTCTGCGCCAGGGCGGCGTTCTCATGTTTGAAGCGGCCCAGGGCGGTGCGTTTCACGGGCGTGGAATCAGGATCGAACGGATCGATCTCCACCACCCATCCGTGGCGATTGAGTTCGTTGGGGTTCTTCGCCAGATCGAAGCGTGGATCGTACAGATGCCAGTTGATTTCGCGGCTGGCGACAGTGGCGCCGTAGCGTTTTTGCGCTTCGTCGAACTGCAAGTCGGACTTGCTGCTGCCGAAGCAGTCGGTGAAGTTTTCTTCGCAGGTCAGGTAAGTGCCCCAAGGCGTCATGCCGTTGGCGCAGTTCTGGAATGTCCCCAGCACCTTCTTGCCGCTCTTGTCGGCGCTGGTTTTCAGCAGGTCGTGACCGGCAGCCGGGCCGCGCAGGCGGATCGGCGTATTGCCGTGGATCCGGCGGTTGTAGCGCGAATCCTGGACGAACTGCCACTGGCCGCCGCGACGACGTTGGACCTCGATCACCGACACGCCCTCACTGGCCTGGGCCTTGTGTACGTCTTCAGCCGACTGCGGTTGGCCGCCGTGGGGGAAGAGGTAGCGGTAGTTGGTGTATTCGTTGTTGATCGCCATCAACGCCCGATTGTTGTCACCGGGGAAGGGGAACAGGCTCATGCCGTCGTTGTTGTCGCCGAATTGCACTTCCTGGGCGCGGGCGGTGCCATTGCCGCTGGGGTCGAAGGCCGGCGCGTTTTTCTTCAGCGGCTGGCCCCAGCTGATCAGTACCGAGGATTTGTAGCCCGGCGGCAGGGTGATGGTGTCGGTCGTGGCGGCAGCGATGCTCTTGAAGCCCAACAGCCGGCTGTTGCCTTCGCTCACGGCGGCGGCCAGGACGCTGCGGCTCAGCAGGTTGCCGCCCAAAAACATCGCCGCGCCGCACAGGGCGCCGGCGCTGATGAAGCTACGACGGCTCAGGCCGACGATTTTTTCCAGGTCGGTGGATTGGTTTTCTTCTAATAGGCTCATCTCAGGCTCCCTGCTGGTTTTGGCAGTCACCTTAAAGGGGGTCGATGAAACTATTGTTGCAACTCGCTACAACGGTGTACCGAGCAACACATTTGTCGGGGAAAACCGCACTTGTACCGCCGAACCGGGCGCCAGGTTCCGGTTGCGCAATTGGAGCGGGTCGGCCAGGGCGCACAATGTCTGGCCATTGGGCAGGCCGATGCGTACTTCGCTGGGGCCATCCTCGGCCGCGGCAACGTGCTCGATCACGCCGTGCAGGACGTTGTTCCCGGAGGTATCGGTTTCCTCGGGCGCGCGTAATTCCAGCCAGCCGGCCTTGATCAGTGCGACCACCTGGGTGCCGGCCGCAAGTTCCAGGCGCACGGTGCTGTCGTGGGTGATCCGCGCTTCGATGACCAGGCCACGGGCCAATTCCAGCCGTACCCGGTCGTTGTGGCCCTGGGATTCGATGTCCAGGACCGTGCCGTGCAGTTGATTGCGCGCACTGGTGCGCAGCATCAGACGACCCAGTAGGCCCAGGTCGTCGGGGGCTTCGCTGGCTTCGAGCAACTGCGCCTGCAAGGTCTGCAAGCGTTGGTAGAGGCGCAGCACCCGTTGTCCCTCGTCCGACAGCCTGGCGCCGCCACCGCCCTTGCCGCCGATGCTGCGTTCCACCAAAGGCTGGTCCGCCAGATTGTTCAACTCATCGATGGCGTCCCAGGCGGCTTTGTAGCTCAGGCCCGCGCTCTTGGCTGCGCGGGTGATCGAACCCTGTTCGGCGATATGCTGCAGCAGCGCGATACGTTGGGGCCGCCGGACGATGTGTTGGGTCAGGAGCGTGGGCAAGGACATGACGAAACTACACGCGAAGATTGATCAACGGACGTTGGCGCCTTGGGCGCGGCGCGTCAAGCCGGTTCGCCGGGTTTTGGCGTGCGGGCCAGGCAGTAGACATCGACGCGTGCCGCACCGGCGTCGAGTAGCAATCCCGCGAGCGCCTCGGCGGTGGCGCCGGTGGTGAGCACGTCGTCCACCAACGCCAGGTGACGCTTGCGCAAGTCGACACCGGGCGCCAAGGCAAAGGCCTGACGCAGGTTTCGACGGCGCGCCCGGGCATCGAGTGCCTGTTGCGCCGGGGTGTCCTGGACCCGCCGCAGGAGGTTTTCTTCGCAGGGAATTTCCAGCGTTTCGCAGAGCCAGCGGGCAATCAGTGCCGCTTGATTGAAGCCCCGTTGGCGCAAGCGCCGGGCAGCCAGTGGCACCGGTAACAGCGCATCAGGCCGTTCCAGCCCTTCATCGAATTGGTGTTGCAATGCCTGCGCCAGCAGTTCGCCCATCAGCCGACCCAGCGGCCATTTCGCTTGATGCTTGAAGCGGGTGATCAGACTGTCCACCGGAAAATCATAAGCCCAGGGCGCCAGGACCCGCTCGAAGGACGGTGGTCGCGTGGCGCATTGCCCGCAACGCAGTCCGGCTGTAGGCAGCGGCAGGGCGCAGACGCTGCATTGATTGCCGAGCCAAGGCAGCTCGCTTTCACAGGGGGTGCAGATCGGCTGTAGCGTATCGGTAGACTCACCGCACAACAGACAGAATTGTTTATTTTTTAACCAGATGTAAACCTGTCCTTCGTATCGTGGTTGACAGCGCATGGCTCTTCCTTAAATATGCCGAACATCCGTGTCGCGCCTGTGGGTATTGGATATCCCGGACGCCAGCCAAGCATAATCAAGGAAATACCGATGAGCGCCAGCACCACTGCCAACCTGCGTCATGACTGGTCTTTGGCCGAAGTCAAAGCACTCTTCGTGCAGCCGTTCAATGACCTGCTGTTCCAGGCGCAGACCGTGCACCGCGCGCATTTCGACGCCAACCGCGTCCAGGTTTCGACCCTGTTGTCGATCAAGACCGGCGCCTGCCCGGAAGATTGCAAATATTGTCCGCAGTCCGGTCACTACAACACCGGGCTGGATAAAGAGAAGCTGCTGGAAGTGCAGAAGGTCCTGGAAGAGGCCGCACGGGCCAAGGCCATCGGTTCGACCCGCTTCTGCATGGGCGCGGCCTGGAAACACCCATCGGCCAAGGACATGCCCTACGTGCTGGAAATGGTCAAGGGCGTGAAGGCCATGGGCCTGGAAACCTGCATGACCCTGGGCCGTCTCGACCAGGAACAGACCGAAGCCCTCGCCCAGGCCGGGTTGGACTATTACAACCACAACCTCGACACCTCGCCGGAGTTCTACGGCAGCATCATTACCACACGCACCTACAGCGAGCGTCTGCAAACCCTGGCCTACGTGCGTGATTCGGGGATGAAAATCTGCTCCGGCGGCATCCTCGGCATGGGCGAATCCCTGGACGATCGCGCCAACCTGCTGATCCAACTGGCAAACCTGCCGGAGCATCCGGAATCGGTGCCGATCAACATGCTGGTAAAAGTCGCCGGCACGCCGCTGGAGAATGCCGAGGACGTCGATCCGTTCGATTTCATCCGCATGCTCGCGGTAGCGCGGATCCTCATGCCCAAGTCCCATGTACGCCTGTCGGCCGGTCGTGAAGCGATGAACGAGCAGATGCAAGCCCTGGCATTCCTGGCCGGCGCGAACTCGATTTTCTACGGGGACAAACTGCTGACCACCGCCAACCCGCAGGCCGACAAGGACATGCAGTTGTTCGCCCGCCTCGGAATCCAGCCTGAAGCCCGCGAAGAACATGCCGACGAAGTGCACCAGGCGGCGATCGAGCAGGCGCTGGTGGAGCACAAGAGCAGCGAGCAGTTCTATAACGCGGCTGTTTGATCAACCCGACTTCTTATTTGGAATGCGGGCCCCTGTGGGAGCGAGCCTGCTCGCGACAGCGATGAAACATTCGACATCTACTTGAATGACACACCGCCATCGCGAGCAGGCTCGCTCCCACAGGGGACCCATTCGGTCTTTAAATGGCGTTTCCCCCGAGGCCTGCATGCCCTTCGATCTCGCCGCACGCCTGGCTGCCCGTCGTGCCGAAAACCTCTACCGCCAACGCCCACTACTCGAAAGCCCGCAGGGGCCGCAAGTCGTGGTGGACGGTCAGCCATTGCTGGCGTTCTGCAACAACGATTACCTGGGCCTGGCCAATCACCCGCAGGTGATCGAGGCCTGGCGCGCCGGGGCGGCCCGCTGGGGTGTCGGTGGTGGCGCTTCGCATCTGGTGATCGGCCATAGCGGTCCTCATCACGCCCTGGAGGAGGCCCTGGCCGAGCTGACCGGTCGTCCGCGCGCCCTGCTGTTCTCCACCGGCTACATGGCCAACCTCGGCGCCGTCACTGCGTTGGTCGGGCAGGGCGATACGGTGCTGGAAGATCGGCTCAATCACGCCTCATTGCTCGACGCCGGGCTGTTGTCCGGAGCGCGTTTCAACCGCTACCTGCACAACGACGCCCGGAGCCTGGCCAGCCGCCTGGAGAAAGCCACCGGCAACACATTGGTGGTCACCGATGGCGTATTCAGCATGGACGGCGACATTGCCGACCTGCCGGCACTGGCCCGTGAAGCCAAGGCCAAGGGCGCGTGGCTGATGGTCGACGATGCCCACGGTTTCGGCCCGTTGGGGGCAAACGGTGGTGGGATTGTCGAGCATTTCGGCTTGAGCCAGGATGACGTGCCGGTCCTGGTGGGTACCCTGGGCAAGGCGTTCGGCACTGCCGGGGCTTTCGTTGCGGGCAGCGAGGAACTGATCGAGAGCCTGGTCCAGTTCGCCCGCCCCTACATCTACACCACCAGCCAGCCACCGGGCCTGGCCTGCGCAACCCTCAAGAGCCTCGAACTGCTGCGCAGCGAGCATTGGCGGCGCGAGCACTTGCAGGTACTGATCCGCCAGTTCCGCCAGGGCGCCGAGCAGATCGGCCTGCGATTGATGGACAGCTTTACGCCGATCCAACCGATCCTGCTCGGCGATGCGGGGCGGGCGATGCGCTTGTCGCAGATGCTCCGCGAGCGCGGACTGATGGTCACCGCGATACGTCCACCCACGGTGCCGGCCGGCAGTGCGCGTTTGCGCGTGACACTGACCGCCGCCCATAGCGAAGCTCAAGTGCAACTATTGTTGAATGCACTGGCCGAATGTTTCGCACAGTTGGGACTGGAGCCAAGCCATGCGTGATCGACTGATATTGCTGCCCGGTTGGGGCTTGGGCGTTTCACCGCTGGAGCCGCTGGCCGCCGCGCTGCATGGGCTGGACGAGCACTTGCGGGTGGAAATCGAGCCGTTGCCGGCGCTGGCGTCCGTTGACCCCGAAGAATGGCTCGACGAACTGGACGCTTGCGTGCCGCAGGACGCCTGGCTGGGCGGCTGGTCCCTGGGCGGCATGCTGGCCGCGGAGCTGGCGGCGCGCCGGGGCGAGCGCTGCTGCGGATTGCTGACGCTGGCGAGCAATGCGTCGTTCGTCGCGCATGAACAGTGGCCGAGCGCGATGGCCAGCGAGACCTACGACGGGTTCCTCGCCGGGTGCGCCGCTGATCCACGGCAAACCCTAAAGCGTTTCAGCCTGTTGTGCGCCCAGGGCTGCAGCGATCCGCGGGGCTTGTCGCGGTTGCTGCTGGCCGGTGCGCCGGGCGGTTCGCCTGAAGTATTGATGGCCGGCCTGCAAGTGCTGGCGCAACTGGATATTCGCGCGGCATTACAGGGTTATCGCGGTCCGCAACTGCATTTGTTCGCCGGGCTGGATGCCCTGGTGCCGGCGGAGGCAACAACTGATTTGCTGGCGTTGCTGCCGGATGTCGAAATCGGCCTGATCGAACAGGCCGGCCACGGATTCCTTCTGGACGACCCCCACGGTGTGGCGGCGGCGATCCAGGCTTTTCTGCATGAGTCCGGTGATGACTGATTTATCGATTCCCCCATTACCCGGCGCCTTGCCCGACAAACGCCAGGTTGCCGCTTCGTTTTCCCGGGCGGCGACCAGCTATGACAGCGTCGCTGAATTGCAGCGCGACGTTGGCCAGCAATTGCTGGCGCGGTTACCTGCCGGGTTTGTGCCGGGGCGTTGGATGGACCTGGGCTGCGGCACCGGTTATTTCACCCGAGCCCTGGGCGCGCGCTTCGGCGCAGCGAATGGTCTGGCGCTGGATATCGCCGAAGGCATGCTCAATCATGCCCGCCCTCAGGGTGGGGCCGCACATTTTGTCGCCGGCGACGCCGAGCGCCTGCCGGTGCAGGCGTCGAGCTGCGACCTGGTGTTCTCCAGCCTGGCGGTGCAGTGGTGCGCGGAGTTTGCTTCGGTACTGAGCGAGGCCTATCGCGTATTGAAACCTGGTGGAGTGCTGGCCTTCACCAGCCTTTGCGTGGGCACGCTGTACGAATTGCGCGACAGTTGGCGTCAGGTGGATGGCCTGGTGCACGTCAACCGTTTCCGAGCGTTCAAGACCTATCAACAGCTGTGCGCGGCCAGCGGGCTGAATCTCATCAGCCTGGAAAACCTTCCTCATGTGCTGCACTACCCCGACGTGCGCAGCCTGACCCACGAGTTGAAAGCGCTGGGCGCGCACAATCTGAATCCCGGTCGCCCCGGCGGATTGACGGGCAGGGCGCGGATCAAGGCGCTGGTCGAGGCCTATGAACAGTTTCGTCAGGCACAAGGACTGCCGGCGACCTACCAGGTGGTCTACGCCATTTTGGAGAAACCGCTATGAGTCAGGCCTATTTCATTACCGGCACCGACACCGATGTCGGCAAGACCACCGTCGCGGCCGGCCTGCTGCACGCCGCACGCTTGGCCGGCCTGAGCACCGCCGCCGGCAAGCCGGTGGCTTCCGGTTGCGAGGTCACCCCCAAGGGCCTGCGTAACGCCGATGCGTTGGCGCTGTTGGCCGAGTGCTCGGTGCCGCTCGATTATGCCCAGGTCAACCCGGTGGCGTTCGAGCCGGCGATTGCGCCGCACCTGGCAGCCCGGGAAGCCGGTGTTGCGCTGACCGTGCAATCATTGCTCGGGCCGATGCGCGAGATACTGGCCTTGCAAGCTGATTTCACATTGATCGAAGGCGCCGGCGGCTGGCGCGTGCCACTGGCCGATCAGGACAATCTTTCGGATCTGGCCAAGGCATTGAGCCTGCCGGTGATCCTGGTGGTGGGCGTGCGCCTGGGGTGCATCAGCCATGCGCTGCTGACCGCCGAAGCCATCGCCCGAGACGGCTTGCAGCTGGCCGGTTGGGTGGCGAATATCATCGACCCCAAGACCTCGCGCCTGGAAGAAAACCTCGCCACCCTGGCCGAACGTCTTCCCGCGCCATGCCTGGGCAGAGTGCCGAAAATCAAAGGTGTCACTGCTGAGGCCGTGGCCGGTCATCTGCATCTGGAGCTGCTGGATTAAGGTTTTCGCTATGGTAAGGCAGTGTGCCATTAGTGTTTTTGTCGGGCCTTTCCGAAGGCCTTCTGCTTCAATAGCCACTGTCGACCCTTCAAGAAGACGAGCTCTGCCATGCAAATCGCAGGAAACACCGCGTTCTATGCCGGTCTGAGCACTGTCCAGACGGGGCAGAACCGTGTCGATCAGGCGGCCAGCCAGATCGCCAGCACTACCATCGAGCGTTCGGTCACCAGCCAGTCCTCTGAGGTCCAGGTCGATCGCCTGCGTTCGGTGGATCGTAGTCAGCAGTCAGACGTGGCCAGCAACATGGTGGAAATGTCCCAGGGCAAGTTCCAGGTTGACTTGGGCGTGAAGGTCGCTAAGGCATCCGACGAAATGCTCGGTACGTTGATCGATACCTTCGCCTGATCGCTCTACTTCAAGTTTGCAAAAGCGCCGCGATCGTTCGCGGCGTTTTTGTCTCTAACCTCTTCTTGCTCAACTAATCTTTTCTCCACGTGTATCGCGGGCCTTGGCTGTGAAGGATCGCGCTTGCCTGGGATTTTCCCGATTCGATGACGAATGGCAAAAGATCGACGCTTGACAAGATTTGGGCGTAAACGTATGTTTCAAACAACTGTTTGACCGCCATAACAAATCCATGCGGTCGTTCATTCCCGGTTACATCAGCAGAGGTTTATCGCTATGCCTGACTACAAGGCCCCCTTGCGTGATATTCGCTTCGTTCGTGACGAACTGCTCGGCTACGAAGCGCATTATCAGAGCCTTCCGGCTTGCCAGGACGCAACTCCGGACATGGTTGACGCCATTCTCGAAGAAGGCGCCAAGTTTTGTGAGCAGGTGCTGGCTCCGCTGAACCGCGTGGGTGACATCGAAGGTTGCACCTGGAGCGAGTCCGGCGTGAAAACCCCGACCGGTTTCAAGGAGGCCTACAAGCAATTCGTCGAAGGCGGCTGGCCAAGCCTGGCCCACGACGTGGCGCATGGTGGTCAAGGTCTGCCGGAGTCCCTGGGCCTGGCGGTCAGTGAGATGGTCGGCGAAGCCAACTGGTCGTGGGGCATGTACCCAGGCCTGTCCCATGGCGCGATGAACACGATTTCCGAGCACGGTACGCCCGAGCAGCAAGAGGCTTACTTGACCAAGCTGGTTTCCGGTGAATGGACCGGCACCATGTGCCTGACCGAACCTCATTGCGGTACCGACCTGGGCATGTTGCGCACCAAGGCCGAACCGCAGGCCGATGGTTCCTACAAGGTCACCGGCACCAAGATCTTCATTTCCGCTGGCGAACACGACATGGCCGACAACATCGTCCATATCGTCCTGGCACGTCTGCCGGATGCACCGGCCGGCACCAAGGGCATCTCGCTGTTTATCGTTCCCAAGTTCCTGCCAAATGCTGATGGCACCGTCGGCCAGCGCAACGCGGTGAGCTGTGGTTCCCTGGAACACAAGATGGGCATCCACGGCAATGCCACCTGCGTGATGAACTTCGACGCGGCCACTGGCTTCCTGATCGGCCCGGCGAACAAAGGCCTGAACTGCATGTTCACCTTCATGAACACTGCACGCCTGGGCACCGCGCTGCAAGGCCTGGCCCACGCCGAGATCGGCTTCCAGGGTGGCCTGAAATATGCCCGTGACCGCCTGCAAATGCGCTCCCTGACGGGCCCGAAAGCGCCGGACAAAGCCGCTGACCCGATCATCGTTCACCCTGACGTACGTCGCATGTTGTTGACCATGAAAGCCTTCGCCGAAGGTAACCGGGCGATGGTGTACTTCACCGCCAAGCAGGTCGATATCGTCAAGTACGGTGTGGATGAAGAAGAGAAGAAAAAGGCCGATGCGCTGTTGGCGTTCATGACGCCGATTGCCAAGGCGTTCATGACTGAAGTCGGTTTCGAATCGGCCAACCACGGCGTGCAGATTTATGGCGGCCATGGCTTCATCGCCGAGTGGGGCATGGAGCAGAACGTTCGCGACAGCCGCATCTCGATGCTGTACGAAGGCACCACCGGCATCCAGGCGCTCGACTTGCTGGGCCGCAAAGTGCTGATGACCCAAGGCGAAGCACTCAAGGGCTTCACCAAGATCGTCCACAAGTTCTGCCAGGGCAACGAAGGCAACGAAGCAGTCAAAGAGTTCGTAGGACCTTTGGCTGCGCTGAACAAGGAATGGGGCGAGCTGACGATGAAAGTTGGCATGGCAGCCATGAAGGATCGCGAAGAAGTAGGCGCAGCCTCCGTGGACTACCTGATGTACTCCGGTTATGCCTGCCTGGCCTACTTCTGGGCCGACATGGCGCGTCTGGCAGCGGAAAAACTCGCAGCCGGCACCACCGAAGAGGCTTTCTACACTGCCAAGCTGCAGACCGCGCGCTTCTACTTCCAGCGGATCCTGCCGCGTACCCGCACTCACGTGGCGGCCATGCTGTCGGGTGCCAACAACCTGATGGACATGAAAGAAGAAGACTTCGCGCTGGGCTACTAAGCCTTACGCGGGACTTCCCCAAAGCCGCTGCTTCCTCGGGATGCAGCGGCTTTTTCATGTCCGCCACAATATCCCTGTGGGAGCGAGCTTGCTCGCGATAGCGGCGTGTCAGCCCATGAAGGTGCTGGCTGAACAAACGCCATCGCGAGCAAGCTCGCTCCCACAGAGGATCAGAGGCGATCCTGAAACAATATTCATCCAGGCAGCCCCTAAGAAAACCTTCTTCCCTGCCGTTACAACGATGGCAGTGTGACATCTGTCACATCTTCCGTGCCTTATTGCACTGTTAGCAGGCACAATGCCATCTTTGATCAGCCGGGTCGGAGCTTTTACCCTTGCCGCGTTCTTCCGCTGTACGTTTCAGCCATTTCCTACCGTCGATGTTGCTATTGCTGTCGGGGCTTGCGGCTGCCTACGTCAAGGATCTCAACGTTTTCTTCACCTCGTTGTTCAATGTCCTGCCCACCCTGGTATTGCTATTGGGCGGGGCGTATTGCGCGGTCTACCGACGCCAGCGTGAGCTGTTTCTGATGGTCACGGTTTACATCGCCTACTTCTTGCTGGACACCCAGACTGACTTTTACCGCGATAACGGCAAGGTGCGCGAAGACGCCGCCGTGGTGTTCCACCTCGTCTGCCTGCTGCTGCCATTGCTGTTCGGATTGTTTGCCGCATGGCAAGAGCGCACGCATCTGTTCCAGGACATGGTGGCTCGGTTCGCGGTGTTGTTGGTGTTCGGCAGTGTCGCACTAGCTCTGGAGCAGAGTTTTCCCCAAGCGTTGCTGTTATGGCTTTCGGAGATCCGTTGGCCTGCGTTGCACGGCGCCTGGATGAGCCTGATTCAGTTGTCCTACCCGATGTTCGCCGCCGCCTTCCTGCTACTGGCCTGGCAATACTGGCGTAACCCGCGACCCTTGCACGCGGCGCAGCTGGTGGGGCTGCTTGGATTGTTCTGGATGCTGCCGAAAACCTTCATCCTTCCGTTCACCCTGAACATCATGTGCAGTCAGGTGATGCTGATGATCGCCGCGGCGGTTGCCCACGAGGCCTATCAGATGGCATTTCGTGATGAACTCACTGGCCTGCCGGGACGTCGGGCGCTGAATGAACGCATGCAGCGCCTGGGGCGCAATTACGTGTTGGCGATGAGCGACGTGGACCATTTCAAGAAATTCAACGACACCCACGGCCATGACGTGGGCGACCAGGTACTGCGCCTGGTGGCGAGCAAATTGTCCAAAATCGGCGGTGGCGGTAGGGCGTATCGCTATGGCGGTGAAGAATTTGCCTTGGTATTTGCCGGCAAGACCATTGATGAATGCATGCCTCATCTGGAGGTCATCCGACAGTCCATCGAGACCTACGCCATTCAGTTGCGCAATCCCGACAGTCGTCCCCAGGATGATCAACAAGGCCGCCAGCGTCGTTCCGGGGCCGGTGCCTCCAGCGTATCGGTGACAGTCAGCATCGGCGTGGCCGAACGCCTGGAGCAACGCACCCCCGAAGAAGTGCTCAAGTCCGCCGACCAGGCCCTCTATAACGCCAAGGGCGCAGGGCGCAACTGTGTGGTTGCCTTTGGACAGACCCGACGCGGCGCGGTGCGCATGGAGGCCGCAGCGGGTTGAGTGATGATGGCGCATTCAGCGACTCGACAGTGATTGTGAGCATCGAGGGCCGGCAGTAGGTTGCAACGATCTGCTACCGGAGAAAACCACCATGCCCGAGTACAAAGCCCCGCTGCGCGACATGCGCTTTCTGATCGATCATGTCTTCGATTTCCATGGCCGTTATGCCGAGCTGGGCGCCGGCGATGCCAGCCCGGACATGGTCAGCGCGATTCTCGAGGAAGGCGCACGATTCTGCGAGAACGTGCTGGCGCCGCTCAATCGTTCCGGTGACGAACAGGGCTGTCATTTCGACAACGGCGTGGTGACCACACCTACAGGTTTCAAGCAGGCTTTCGCACAATACGTGGAGGGCGGCTGGCACGGGCTGGCGGCGGATCCCATGTATGGCGGCCAGGGCCTGCCCAGCTCGCTGGGACTGGTCATCAGCGAAATGATCGGCTCCAGCAACACCTCATGGGGCATGTACCCTGGCCTGACCCACGGCGCAATGTCGGCCATTCATGCCCACGGCACCGAAGAACAGAAACAGACCTATCTGAGCAAGCTCACCGCCGGTCAATGGACGGGCACCATGTGCCTGACCGAAGCCCATTGCGGCACTGACCTGGGGATCATCAAGACCCGCGCTGTGCCTCAGGCCGACGGCACTTATGCGATCAGCGGCAGCAAGATTTTCATCTCCGCCGGTGAGCACGACCTGAGCGAGAACATCATCCATCTGGTGCTCGCCAAACTGCCGGACGCGCCCGCCGGGACCAAGGGCATCTCGTTGTTCATCGTGCCCAAGTTCCTGCCCGACACCCGTGGTGAAGCTGGAGCGCGCAATGGGGTGAGCTGCGGCTCGATCGAACACAAGATGGGCATCAAGGCGTCGGCTACCTGCGTGCTGAACTTCGACGGTGCCAAGGGCTTCCTGATCGGCGAGCCGAACAAAGGCCTCAACTGCATGTTCACCATGATGAACCACGCCCGGCTCGGCACCGGCATGCAGGGACTGTGTCTTGGGGAAGCGAGCTTCCAGGGAGCCATTCGATACGCCAACGATCGCTTGCAGATGCGCTCGCTGACCGGGCCCAAGGCGCCGGAAAAAGTCGCCGACCCGATCATCGTCCATCCCGACGTGCGCAGGATGTTGCTGACCATGAAGGCCTTCAACGAAGGCAACCGGGCGCTGACCTATTTCACCGCGCAGTTGCTGGATACCGCGCACCTGAGCACGGATGAGAGTGCCCGCCAGGAAGCCGAGGACCTGTTGGCCTTCCTGACGCCAATTTGCAAAGCCTTCATGACCGACACCGGGCTTGAGGTGACCAACCACGGCATGCAGGTGTTTGGCGGGCACGGTTTCATTCGCGAATGGGGCATGGAGCAGTTGGTACGAGACTGTCGCATCGCGCCGATCTATGAAGGGACCAATGGCATCCAGGCCCTGGATCTGCTGGGGCGCAAAGTCCTGGGCAGCCAGGGCAAGTTGCTGCGTGGCTTCACCAGGATTGTCCACAAGTTCTGCGCCGCCAACGCCGGGCATCCGCAGCTCAAGGAATACCTCGCGCAGCTGGACGAGCTCAACCAGCAATGGGGCGAACTGACCACCCGGGTGGGCATGGCCGCCATGAAGAACCCGGACGAAGTGGGCGCCGCCTCGGTGGATTACCTGATGTACAGCGGTTACATCATCCTCGCGTACCTGTGGCTGCGCATGGCATTGGTGGCCCAGGCGCAACTCGACGGCGGCAACGGTGACGAGGATTTCTGTCGTGGCAAGCTGGCGACCTGTGAGTTTTACTTCAAGCGTCTGCTGCCGCGTACTGCCGCCCATCGTGCCGCTGTCGAGGCGGGGAGTGATTGCCTGATGAAGCTGCCGGCGGAGTTGTTCGCTCTATAACTAGCGGTGGAAACACAAAATCTGTGGCACAAAATCTGTGGCGAGGAAGCTTGCTCCCGCTGGGACGGTCCGACGCTTCGGGCGAAGCCGCCCCATGTTTTGCGATTGCTGCGCAATCGAACGGTAGCAAGCTCCCTCGCCACAGTGTTCGTGCGGGCTTTCTGTGTGACTAAAAATAACAAAAAGGTCACGGGCTGACCCTATGTGTCGTAAAAGTTGTTGAGGTACACTTCAGGCATTGCTAGAACCATTTCCTACGAACCAATTGTTTAGATCCTGCGAGGTTTGCCATGGCTGACTACAAAGCGCCCCTGCGCGATATGCGCTTCGTCCTCAATGAAGTATTCGAGGTCGCGAAACTATGGGCCGAACTGCCGGCGCTGGCTGAATCCGTAGACGCTGAAACCGTTGAAGCGATCCTTGAAGAAGCCGGCAAGGTCACCAGCAAGAGTATCGCGCCCCTCAGCCGTGCCGCTGATGAAGAAGGTTGCCACTGGGCCGACGGCGCCGTCACCACGCCGGCAGGTTTCCCACAGGCCTACAAGACTTACGCTGAAGGCGGTTGGGTCGGTGTCGGCGGCGACCCAGCCTATGGCGGCATGGGCATGCCCAAGGCTGTTTCCGCCCAGGTCGAGGAAATGGTCAACTCCGCCAGCCTGTCCTTCGGCCTGTATCCGATGCTGACCGCCGGGGCTTGCCTGTCGATCAATGCCCACGCCAGCGAAGAGCTGAAGGCTGCGTACTTGCCGAACATGTACGCCGGTGTCTGGGCAGGCTCCATGTGCCTGACCGAACCGCATGCCGGGACCGACCTGGGGATCATTCGCACCAAGGCCGAACCCCAGGCCGACGGTTCCTACAAGGTCAGCGGTACCAAGATTTTCATCACCGGCGGCGAACACGACCTCACCGAGAACATCATTCACCTGGTGCTGGCGAAGCTGCCGGATGCGCCAGCCGGTCCGAAAGGTATCTCACTGTTCCTGGTGCCCAAGTTCCTGGTCAATGCCGACGGCAGCCTGGGCGCACGTAACGCGGCCAACTGCGGCTCGATCGAACACAAGATGGGCATCCAGGCGTCCGCCACCTGCGTAATGAATTTTGACGAAGCCGTAGGTTATCTGGTCGGTGAGCCGAACAAGGGCCTGGCGGCCATGTTCACCATGATGAACTATGAGCGTCTGGGTGTCGGCATCCAGGGCCTGGCCACCGGCGAGCGTTCCTACCAGAACGCCATCGAATACGCCCGTGATCGCCTGCAGAGCCGTTCGCCGACCGGTGCGCAGAACAAGGACAAGGTCGCCGACCCGATCATTGTCCACCCCGACGTGCGCCGGATGCTGCTGACCATGAAAGCCTCGAACGAGGGCGGTCGGGCATTTTCCACCTACGTGGCAATGCAACTGGACACCGCCAAGTTCAGTGAGGACGCGGCCACGCGCAAGCGCGCCGAAGATCTGGTGGCGTTGCTGACGCCGGTGGCGAAGGCGTTCCTGACCGACCTGGGCCTGGAAACCACCGTCCATGGCCAGCAGATTTTCGGCGGCCATGGCTACATCCGTGAATGGGGCCAGGAGCAACTGGTGCGTGACGTACGCATCACCCAGATCTACGAAGGCACCAACGGCATCCAGGCGCTGGACCTGGTGGGGCGCAAGATCGTCGGCAGCGGCGGGGCGTTCTATAAATTGTTCGCCGATGAGATTCGCCATTTCACCGGCACCGCGAGCAGCGACCTGGCGGAATTTACCCAGCCATTGAACCAGGCCGTCGGTACGCTGGATGAGCTGACCGAATGGCTGTTGGACCGGGCGAAGACCAACCCGAACGAAATCGGCGCGGCCTCGGTGGAATATCTCCAGGTGTTCGGCTACACCGCCTATGCCTACATGTGGGCCCTGATGGCCAAGGCTGCCTTGGGCAAGGAAAGCCAGGATGACTTCTACGCAAGCAAGCTGGGAACCGCACGTTTCTACTTTGCTCGCCTGTTGCCACGCATCCATTCCTTGAGCGCTTCGGTGAAGGCGGGCAGCGAGTCGCTGTTCCTGCTGGACGCCGCTCAGTTTTGAAACATGACGTCATGTAAGCATTTGCTTACATGACGTGCTGGCGTTTTCCCTCTACCGACAGATTGGATCCACAGCTAATCTACTGCACATGGACGTCGCGCAGGATGCGCATAAGCAACAACACGGACACGTAGGATTCTGCCAGGAAGGCGGAGTGAAATGGATGTCAGGGAAACAGTCTGCAAAGCCCCGCTTCGGCGGGGTTTTCTTTTGTCTGCGTTTTTTTCAACCCAGGTCTGTTTCTTCTACTGATGGCCGTTGAACCCTGACGAGCGGTCACGGGTCAATGAGCTATATGGCAATGCAGCCATCGCCCATCAGGAGCCCACCATGGATTTCATTCGTATCATCATCGCCATTCTGCTACCGCCGTTGGGTGTATTTCTGCAGGTCGGTTTCGGCGGGGCCTTCTGGCTGAACATTCTATTGACGCTGCTGGGCTACATCCCGGGCATCGTGCATGCGGTGTACATCATCGCCAAGCGCTGAAAATTCGCAAATATGTAGAAATCCTTGTGGGAGCGAGCTTGCTCGCGATTGCGGAGTATCAGTCTATAAATAGTCTGCTTAGACCCGACGCTATCGCGAGCAAGCTCGCTCCCACAGGTTCTTCATTGCCCTACAGCGGGCTGTCCATCACCCTGCGATAGAACAACCACTCCTGCTCCAGCGCATGCGCCTGGTTCGCCGCCTTGCGAAAGCCATGGCGTTCGTCCGGGTAGCAATACGCCTGCACCGCAACGCCGTTGTCCTCCAACGCCTTCACCATGTCGCGGGTCTGCTGCGGCACGACCACGGCATCCAACTCTCCCTGGAAGAAAATCACCGGCACGCGGATTTGATCGGCGTGCAGCAGCGGGGTGCGGGCGCGATAGCGTTCGGAATCACGCTGAGGGTCACCGATCAGCCAGTCCAGGTAATCGCCCTCGAACTTGTGCGTCGCGCGGGCCAGGGCCACAGGGTCGCTGACGCCGTAGAGGCTGGCACCGGCGCGAAACACATCGTGGAACGCTAGGGCGCATAGCGTCGTGTACCCACCGGCACTGCCACCGCGGATGAACGCACTGCGGCCATCGATCAAACCTTGCCCATCGAGGTAGGCGACCACCGCGCAGGCATCCTCGACATCCACCACACCCCAATTCAAATGCAACGCCTGCCGGTACGCCCGGCCATAGCCGCTGCTGCCTCGGTAGTTGAGGTCGGCCACGGCGAAGCCGCGATGGGTCCAGTACTGGATACGTGGATCAAACACCGGATAACAGGCCGAGGTCGGACCGCCGTGGATGAACACCACCAGGGGCGGTTTCGCATCAGCATTCATGGCCGGATAAAAAAATCCATGGGCCTCTTCGGATGCCGAGGGGTAGCGCAGGGTTCGAGGACGGCTGATCTGCTCGATGGGCAGCGGTGCGAGGCCACCGGCCAGTACCGTGATTGCATGGCTTTGGCGCTCGATGGCAATGACGGCCGACGGGTGGGTCGGCGAGGCGGCGATTGCATAAATGCACCGCTCATCCAGCGCCAGGCTGCGAAAACGGCTGTAGGCACCAGTGAAGTCCTCGCCAGCGGTGTCGCTGCGACACAGGCCCAACCGTCCAAAACCCGCTTCGGTCCAACTCGCCAAGTAGGATTGCTCGCCCAACGGCAGCCAGGTGCAGCCACCCAGTTGCCACGGCGCGGGCGCATGATCGGCCTCGGCGGCGGGCAGCGGTTCCAGGCCGCTGGTCGACGCCACCCAAGGCTGCCAGTATCCTGCGCGATCCGTCAGGCAATACAGACGATTGGCCGCATCGAAACGCGGCTGCTGGATGGATTCGCCATCGCCTTTGCCCGCCACACAGCGCGGCTCACTCCAGCCCGAGGCATTGCGCTCGGCCAGCATCAAGCGCGTTGCCGTCCACGGTTGATGCGGACGGCTCCACTCGACCCAGGCCAACCGCTGCCCATCCGGGCTCAGGATAGGCGAGGCGTAGAAATCCGCGCCTTCAGCCAGCACATGCCATTGGTGATCCACCAGCCCGATCGACACCAGACGGTGCCGGTTGGCCTGCTCCTCTACCGCCAGCACCTGCCCGAAGGCGAAACTGAGGTCACCGTAGCGGCAATCGCCAGTGGTCAGCGCCACGGGTAGTGGGTCGGCCAGCGATTGGTGATACAGCTGCTGGTCGGCCTCATTGACGAACAGCACGCCGTCGTCGCTCAGGCAGAACGATCCGCCGCCGTATTCATAGACCCGGCTGCGGGCGCTGAAGCCGTCCGGTGTCAGGCAACGGGCCTGGTGGTTTTGCCAGTGCCAGATCCGGCAAGCGCCGTCTTCGGGCCGGTATTCGTTCCAGAACAGGCCCAGGGGCCCAAGCTGCAGTTCGGCGAAGTCGGTGCCGGCGGCAACGGCCTGGGCGGCGCTGAACGGATCAGCCTTTGGCGATGAGGTGTGAGTTTCGTTCATTGCGGAAGGCCAGTTGTTCGATGGTTTGCGTGGCGTGCTCGGCGTCTTCGCGAGCCTGGAGAATCACGCCGTGATGTTCGGATTTGCTGCACACCGGGTCGGCGTTGCTGGCGTCGCCGGTGAGCATGAACGCCTGGCAGCGACAGCCACCGAAGTCCTTTTCCTTTTCATCGCAGGAGCGGCACGGTTCAGGCATCCAGTCATAGCCACGAAAACGATTGAAGCCGAACGAGTCGTACCAGATGTGCTGCATGCTGTGGTCGCGCACGTTGGGAAACTTCACCGGCATCTGTCGAGCGCCATGACAAGGCAGCGCGGTGCCGTCCGGCGTGACCGTCAGAAAAATACTGCCCCAGCCGTTCATGCAGGCCTTGGGGCGTTCTTCGTAATAGTCGGGGGTGACGAAGATCAACTTGCACGGATGCCCTTGGGCCTCCAGCCGGGCACGATATTCGTTGGTGATCCGCTCGGCGCGTACCAATTGTTCGCGGGTGGGCAGCAGCCCGACGCGGTTGAGCTGGGCCCAGCCGTAGAACTGGCAAGTGGCGAGCTCGACGAAGTCGGCTTCAAGGGCGATGCACAGCTCGATGATGCGGTCGATCCTGTCGATGTTGTGCCGATGGGTCACGAAGTTCAGCACCATGGGGTAGCCATGGGCTTTCACTGCCCGGGCCATTTCGAGTTTTTGCGCGAAGGCTTTTTTCGAGCCGGCCAGCAGGTTGTTCACCTGCTCGTCGCTGGCCTGGAAACTGATCTGGATATGATCCAGTCCGGCTTTCTTGAAGTCGCTGATTTTCTGTTCGGTCAAGCCGATGCCGGAGGTGATCAGGTTGGTGTAGAAGCCTAGCCTGCGGGCCTCGCCGATCAGTTCGGCGAGATCCTGGCGCACCAGCGGCTCGCCACCGGAAAAGCCCAGTTGCGCGGCGCCCATTTCCCGGGCCTCGCGAAACACCTTGAACCACTGTTCGGTGCTCAGCTCCTTGCCCTGCTCGGCAAAGTCCAGCGGGTTCGAACAGTAAGGGCACTGTAACGGACAGCGATAGGTCAGCTCCGCCAACAACCACAGCGGCAGGCCGACCGCAGGCTTGTCAGGCGAGGGTGATCCAATGCTCTGCACGGGCGACCTCCATGAATTGCTCGATGTCGTCACCGAGTTCCGGCACGTCGGGAAACTGCTTGGCCAGTTCGCCGATGATGGCCGCGACATCCCGTTCGCCATCGATCAAACCGCCGATCAGTGCAGCGCTGTCGTTGAGCTTGATCATGCCTTCGGGATAGAGCAGCACGTGGCCCTTTTGGGCCGGTTCGTACTGGAAGCGATAGCCGGGACGCCAGCGAGGGGTTTGGCTGCGGTCGAAACTCATAAGTTGATTCCTTTGTGCCATACCCGTTCTGCGGTCACGCTGTGATAGGGCGGGCGGTTCAATTCGTAGGCCATGCTCATGGCATCGAGCATGCTCCAGAGGATGTCCAGCTTGAACTGGAGGATTTCCAGCATGCGCTCTTGCCCCTGGCGGGTGGTGTAGTGCTGCAAGGTAATCGCCAGCCCGTGCTCGACATCACGCCGGGCCTGGCCCAGGCGGGTACGGAAGTATTCATAGCCGGCCGGGTCGATCCACGGGTAATGCTGCGGCCAACTGTCCAGCCGCGACTGGTGGATCTGCGGCGCGAAGAGTTCGGTCAGCGAACTGCTGGCGGCCTCCTGCCAACTGGCCCGGCGGGCAAAGTTGACGTAGGCATCCACCGCGAAACGCACACCCGGCAGTACCAGTTCCTGGGAACGCAGTTGGTCGGGGTCCAGGCCCACTGCCTGGCCGAGGCGCAACCAGGCTTCGATGCCGCCGTCTTCGCCGGGCGCGCCGTCGTGGTCCAGCAGGCGCTGGATCCACTCGCGACGGATTTCCCGGTCCGGGCAATTGGCGAGGATCGCGGCGTCCTTGAGCGGGATGTTCACTTGATAGTAAAAGCGGTTCGCGACCCAGCCCTGGATCTGCTCGCGAGTGGCACGGCCCTCATACATCGCCACGTGGTACGGGTGATGGATGTGGTAATACGCACCTTTGGCGCGCAAGGCCGCTTCGAACTCGGCGGGGGACAGAGGGGTGTCAGTCATTGCGGTTCTCCGGGCAATTCCCGTGGGTTCTGTGGTGTCAGGGGCGGCCCTATCGCGAGCAGGCTCGCTCCCACATGGGGTTGATGCTGCATGAAATATCCAATGCCACTCGGACTGCTGTGGAACAAGCATCCGGTACGACCCGGATCGCTGTGGGAGCGAGCCTGCTCGCGATGAGGCCAGCCCTGCCAGCATCAATTCTGACTGACACCCCCGCAATCCACTCCCACAATCATCCCGCCCTCCCTACAACTCAATACTCATTCCGTCGTAGGCCACTTCAATCTTTCGACGTACAAGTTCCGCCCGCTCGGGCGAGTCTTCGTCCAGGATCGGGTTGGTGTTGTTGATATGAATAAGGACCTTGCGCGGCTCGGGCAGTTGCTCCAGGACCTCAAGCATCCCGCCGGGGCCGTTCTGCGCCAGGTGCCCCATTTCCCGACCGGTGCGGGTGCCGACGCCACGGCGCTGCATCTCGTCGTCATCCCACATTGTGCCGTCCACCAACAGGCAATCGCTGGCGGCCATGATCTCTAGCAGTGGCCCGTCGACCTTGCCCAGGCCCGGAGCATAGAACAGCTTGCCACCGGTGCGCAGGTCTTCGACGATCAGCCCGATGTTGTCACCCGGGTGCGGATCGAAGCGGTGCGGTGAATAGGGCGGCGCGGCGCTGCGCAACGGCAACGGGGTGAAGCGCAGGTTCGGGCAGGCCGGGATGGCGAAGCTCTGGTCGAGTTCGATGCGGTTCCAGCTCAAGCCGCCGTTCCAGTGGGTCAGCATGTTGAACAGCGGGAAACCGGTGCTCAGGTCTTCATGAACCATGTCGGTGCACCAGACCTGATGCGGGCAACCTTCGCGCAGGCTGAGCAGGCCGGTGGTGTGGTCGATCTGGCTGTCCATCAGGATGATGGCGCCAATCCCGGTGTCCCGCAGGGCCCGGCCGGGTTGCATCGGGGCGAAACCTTGGAGTTGGGCGCGGATGTCCGGAGAAGCGTTGCACAGCACCCAGTTCACACCGTCATCGGAAAGCGCAATCGATGATTGGGTACGCGCCTGGGCCCGCAGGCTGCCGTTGCGAAAGCCTGCGCAATTGGCGCAGTTGCAATTCCACTGGGGAAAGCCTCCGCCGGCGGCGGAACCTAGAATCTGGACGAACATGGCCGCTCCATCTGCAAACCGAAATAAAAACGCCCCGGCTGACCGAGGCGTTGTGCTGCGTGCTTAACTGCCTGCAACCATCAACGGCTGGCGAAGTACATGGTGACTTCGAAGCCGATACGCAGGTCGATATATGCGGGTTTGGACCAGGACATGGAAATACTCCTTTGGTTGGGGTTGGACGTGTGGGACCTATACATATAGTCCACCTCCGTTCGGAGATGTTCAGATGCGCAGACGGCTATGTTACTAAATTAAACAAATTCGTTGGCCGTGATCTCTGAGAAAGCTCGTTACAGAGCCTGCAACGATCATTTCGGCGTTTGCCATGGGGCTCCGGGACACGCCTCGCTGGCCAGGCAGCACCATCCGCCTTGGGCGTTAATCAGGTCACGCGCCGCGTTTAATAGTAGTTCGCGATCCAATTGTTCGATAGCACCGGGCAAATGCTGCAGATAGTCATCCGGCCGCCCGGCCAGTTTGGCGTGCCAAAGCAGCTCGGCCGCCTGGGCCAGGGGCAGGGTGTCGCTTGAAAATTGGCTGGCGAGGGCGTGTCGGGCGTGGAACAGATTCGAATCGTCCATGTGCAGCCGTTCTGGCAGCTCGGCCAGGAACTGCTCGATATGGCCGATCAACCGCGTCGCCGAAGCGTTAGGGGATTGGACACCGAACAGCAAGCCGGTCTGGCCACTGATCTGCTTCAACCCGCTGAACACGCCATAGCCCAGTTGCAACTCGACCCGCAGGCGCTGGTAGAACGGCGTCTGGCACAGCTGCGCCAGCAGCCGCCAGGCCGCTTCGTCGGACAGTTCCTGAGTTGGCGTAGGGCAGAACAGCAACACCGCCTGTTCATCGCCCTGGGTTTCAAGCGTATGCCAGACACGTTGAGCACATGCTGTTGGCGGCTCGGCCTCCTGGCCGGGAATACCGGGCACCCGGGCCAGTACCGGGCCCATCGCCGCCTGGGTCGCTGCCGACAGGCCCAGGGCGAGCCCGTCCCACCGGGCCGTTGCCCAGATGTCGTCAGGCAGCACGGTTGCCGAAGGTTGCACGTTTCGCTGACAGAGATTCGGCAATGCCTTCAACAGCTGTCGAATCGGCATTGGCTGCGCCTCGTCATCGGGGTGAGCCACTGGCAGCGGCTGGCCCAGCTTCATCAGGATATGCTCCAGCACCCGCGGCATGGGCGCCTGCAATCCAACCAGCTTGAGCAGGTGCTGGGTGCCGGATGGCTCGAAAGTGACGTCCACCCCGGCCTGGCGAGCATCTTCAAACAGGTCCTGTAGGTGTTGCGCGAGCCTGACCTGGAAATACAGCGGAGCCTGGGCTGCCCACTGCCAGCGAAGATAAATCGCGCCTTCCCCGGTATTGTTCCCGGAATTGTTCGCCAAGGTCTGGCTGAACTGCATCGCCGAGCGTTCCCGTCGGCCCCGGGTGCGATCCTGGGCAAAGGTGCGCAAGCCGCGGTGGGCGCTGGTCTGGCCACGTATCAGGCCGGCACGGGTTGGTTCATCCGGTGTTTGCAGGAACGGATTAGGCGCGGGCAGTCGCCATTGTTCGCCGAAAGAATCGGCGGGGTGCAACTGCTTGAGGATTTCCCGAAGCCGTACCAGATCGTTTGCCGACAGTGCACAGGCACGACCTTCACTGTCCCGGCGAGCCAGTTGTAATGCCGATCCGGTTTCCAGACGACGTTGCAGCACTGCGGTGAACTCCTCGCGCAACAGCGTCCAGTCGTCCTGGGCGGCGAAAAAGCCCAGCCAATCCTGGAGCATCGGCAGGATTTCCTGTGCCCCCTGGGGATTGTCGAGCCTGAGCCCAAGGTGCAGCAGCGCCTGCCCGGCGAACTCGTACAGTGGTGTGGCGGTGAGGCTGCCCGCCAAGCCGCGCTCACGCAGCGCGGCGAGCAGCCCGCCCGGCTTGCTGGCGTTCAGCTGCGCGCAGAGAAAGTCCAACGCCAATGGCGAGGCGGCGGGAAGTTGCTCGAAGGCAAACAGCAGGTCCAGTCCGCCTTCGCGTGTTTGTTGGTAGCTCGCCGTGGACGACGCCATCAGCCTGGGGGGTGATTGCTGAACCGATGCTTCGCCCACGGGTAGGGGGTCGCTGAACTGTTTGGCCAGCGCTTTCAAGGTCTCGACACTTTGCGGGCCGGCCAGGCTCAGGGTCATCTGGCCGCTCTGATAAAAACGCCGATAGAAATCGCCCAGGGCCGCCTGGAATTCAGGCTGTTCGACGGCGAGGCTGTCGCGATTGCCGGCATGAAAACCGCGCAGTGGGTGAATTGCCGCCAGTCCGTCATGCAGGGCGATCTGTCGCTGGGCAGCCGCATCCTGGGACCAGGCAATGAATTCAGCGTGCAGCACTTCCCGCTCGCGCAACTGCTCGGCTTCGTCCAGGCGCGGATGGATGAGCATGTCCTGCAAGCGCTCCAGCCCACCGGCGAACGCAGCAGGTGGTAATTCGAAAAAGAAATCCGTGGTCCGCTCGCTGGTGCGGGCGTTGACCTGCCCGCCGTGCCGCTGCACGTAGGCCATCAGGTTTTCCCCTGCAGGAAACCGCTCGGTGCCTAGGAAGAAAAGGTGTTCGAGAAAGTGCGCCAACCCGGGCCAGGCCAGGGGCACGTCATGGCTGCCGGCCGCCACCCGCAGTACCGCAGCGCTGCGTTTCAGGCCAGCGGCATGGCGCAGTGTTATCCGCAGGCCATTGGGCAGGGTTTCAGAGTGGGGGCGCAGAGAATCGGGAGCCGGCATGAGCACATCCAGAACAGAGATGCGCCCATGCTAGCGGATTCACTCAATGCTTGTGCAGGTCGCCATAGAGGGCAGGCCGACGGTCGTGCAGATAGTTGTAGGCGGCGCGGGAGTTTTCAAGCATCTGGCGGTCCAGTTCACCCACGATCAACGCCTCATCCAACCCGGCGAGGGCGGGGCGGCTACCATCCGGTGCGGCGATGCTGCTCTGGCCGCAATACAACAGTTCACCTTCATGGCCGCAGTAATTGGCATAGGCGACGAAGCATTGGTTCTCGATGGCCCGGGCGCGCACGGTCACATCGGCAATGAACTCGTAGGGCTGCATGTTGGCGGTCGGTACCAGGATCAGCTCGGCACCGGCCAGGGCCAGGCGTCGGGCATTTTCCGGGAACTCCAGGTCGTAACAGATCAGAAAACCGAGCTTCCAGCCGTTGAGCTCGACGATGGGCAGCGCCGAATCGCCAGCGCTGAACATCGCGTGATCGAGGTCACCGAACAGGTGACTCTTGCGGTAATTGGCGAGGCGTTCGCCCTGGGCGTCGATCAGTTGCAGCGAGTTGAAGACCTGCCCGTCTTCGCTGCGCTCAGGATAGCCATAGACGATCGCCAGTCCGGCCGCCTTGGCGATGCGGCCGATCTGCTGGGACCATTCGCCGTTGTAGACCTCGGCCAATACATTCACCGCATCGACACCGATGTTGTAGCCGGTCAGGAACATCTCCGGCAGCACCAGCACATCGGCGCCCCTGGCCTCCAACGCGACCCGGTGCAGGCGTTGCAGGTTGGCGGCCGGATCCAGTGGCAGCGGTGGGCATTGGTAAAGGGCTACGCGCATCGACAACTCCTTTTATTCGGGCAAGGCGATCGGACCGATCTCATGGAATACATCACCTGGACCCGGGTTCTCGGCGTGAGTTTCACCGCCGAAGTGCTTCATGATTCCCCACACGGCGTTGAGTGAGGTCTGTACCGCGCCCTCGACCCAGGCGGGTGTCCATGAGACGTCATCGCCGGCGATAAAGATCCCGCGCTGTTCGGCGGGCATGTCGTCCTGCATGAAATGGGCGTACATGCGCTGGTTGTAACGGTAGTGGCCAGGCAGGGCGCCCTTGAAGGCCCCGAGGAAATGCGGGTCGGCTTCCCACGACACGGTGATCGGATCGCCGATGATCCGCGCGGCTATGTCCACTTTCGGATAGATTTTCTTCAGGGCATCGAGGGCCAGCTTCACGCGTTTTTCCACCGGGTGCGGTAGCATTTTCAGCGCATCGCTCATCCAGGAGTACGACAGGCAGATCACACCTGGCTTGTCATCGCCGTTGTCGAACAAGTAAGTGCCACGGGTCAGTCGGTCGGTGAGGGTCATGCTCATCAGGTCGCGCCCGGTTTCCGGATCCTTGTCTTTCCAGAAAGGACGGTCGACCATCACGAAGGTCTTCGATGCTTGCATGTAGCGGGTTCGGTCCAGGGCCATCCACATTTTCTGTGAGAACAACGCCTCTTCGCATTCGATCTGGGTGGTCAACAGCCAACTCTGGCAAGTGACCAGCACCGCTGCATAATCGCGGGTGTTGTCCCACACATCCGTCACGCTGAACCGGCCATCGGTGGCGCGTGCGATACGCTTCACGCCGCTGCGCGGTGCGCCCTGGTGCAACGAATTCAGACTGGTGCCCTCCGGCCAGTGCGCGCAGCGTTCCGGCACGTGGCGCCAGATGCCGTGGGGCACCTGCTCGACGCCGCCGACCACCAGGTGCTGGTGATCGTCACAGTTGGTCATCACCACGCGGAAGATTTCCAGCATCGAATTGGGGAAGTCCGAATCCCAGCCGCCGGTGCCGAAACCGACCTGGCCGAATATTTCGCGGTGCTGGAACGACAGCTTGGCAAACGCCTTGGAGGTGGCGACGAAGTCGTAGAACGTGCGGTCGTCCCACAGCGGCACCAGGGTATTCCACAACGCTTTGAGGCGAGGCACGTCGCGGTCGCGGATCGCTTGCTGGATCTCGCTGAAACTGGAGCGATCCTCCAGCGCATCGGCCCAGGCTTCGGCCACTTCCTGGAACAGCGCCGGCAGGTCGGTCATTTTCTCTGCGTAATAGGTCTGGCCTTCCAGGTCGATGACGGTGCTGCCCGAAGCCGAAGTCAGCGGGTTGGGAAATGGTTTTGTCTCCAGGCCCAGTTTGTCGACATAGTGATAGAACGCCGTGGACGACACTGGAAAACGCATGCCGCCCAGTTCGGCGATCACCCCATCGGCGCCATTGAACGCTTGCGAGCGCAAGCGCCCACCCATTTTCGACGCTTCGTAGACCACCGGCTTCAAGCCCAGCTTCATCAACTCATAAGCGGCCACCAGGCCGGCGATCCCGGCACCTACAATCGCCACCTCCGCGCCATGGTTATGCGCCGGGATGCTGCCCAGCCCGGCTGGATGTTCGATCCAGTCATCAAAAGCGAATGGAAAGTCCGGCCCGAAAATGGTGATGGGCTTCTTGCCGTCTGCAGGGTGGCGATTGTGCTTGTTCATGGCTGACCTTGATGAGCGTCTCGACGCGGCGTTTCGCGTCTGAGTATAGGAAAGATGTCGGCCATTCTAGGGAGTGTGGAATACGTTAATAAGACACAATATGTCGTCGTTTTGGTGTGCTTTAAGTCGATTTGTCGTACTGGTAATTCTTAATGACGAAAAGCGGACCCTGTGGGAGCGAGCCTGCTCGCGATAGCGGTATAGCAGTCATTGGCGACCAGAACTGATTCTGGCTGCATTACATCGAACCCTCGCGGAAATCCCCTTTAACAAATGCCCGCGCGATCAAGGGACTGAGTAACGAGCGGAGCGTCTAAGGTTATTCCCTTGAGGTTATATATCTTGGGTGGCATATTGGATGAAATGGGACGTTGAGTACACGGATGAATTTGAGATGTGGTGGAACCGCCTCGACGAGTTCGAACAAGATTCCGTACAGGTTTCAGTGATGCTGCTTGGCGATTTCGGCCCGCATCTCGGGTTTCCTCACTCCAGCGGTATCAAGGGCTCGAATCATGGCAACCTTCGGGAGCTACGGGTGCAGCACGCAGGTCGGCCTTACCGAGTGCTCTATGCGTTTGATCCTCGCCGTTGCGCCATTCTGCTGATCGGTGGTGACAAAACCGGCCAGGCCCGCTGGTATCAGGACAATGTACCTCTTGCCGAGCGGCTCTATGACGAGCATCTGGCAATATTGAAGAAAGAGGGTTTTGACAATGGCTAAGAAATTTGCCGACCTGGTGGCGCATCGTTCGCCTGAATCCCAGGCCCGCGTGCAGGCGGTGTATAAGAAGCTGCGGGCAGAGATGCCGTTGCACGAGTTGCGTCAGGCGCAGGAGTTGAGTCAGGACGCGTTAGCGAAGACGCTGCAAATCAATCAGGCGGCCGTTTCGAAAATGGAGCGTCGTACTGACATGTATATCAGCACTTTGCGCAACTATATTCGCGCAATGGGCGGAGAGTTGGAAATTATTGCCACTTTTCCAGAGGGTCAGGTCAGGATCGAGAACTTCTCCCGCCAAGCGTAGTGATCCTGTGGGAGCAAGCCCACTCCCACAGTTGTGGTCCGCTTGGGCTCTAGACCGGTTGCCCCCGATCGATCTTGCTGCTGAGGATGATCGAAGTGGTGGTCTTTTCCACGCCGTCCACGCTGCCGATCTGATCGAGCAGCTGGTCCAGTTGTTCCGGCGAATCGGTGCGCAGCCAGGCCACGTAATCGAACTCGCCGCTGACTGCGCACAGCTGCTGGACCTGGGCCATGGCACTCAAGCGGCGCAGTACGTCCTTGCCAGAGCGCGGTTGGACGGTGATGCCGACGTAGGCTTGCAGGCCGCCATCGATCACCCGTTGCCCCAGGCGCACGCCGTAGCCGGTGATGACCTTGGTTTTTTCCAGCCGCGCCAGGCGCGAGGTCACGGTGGTGCGGGCGATGCCCAGTTGTCGGGCCAGCATGGCGACGCTTTCCCGGGCGTTGATTTGCAGGGCTGCGATCAACTGGCGATCGATTTCGTCGAGGACGGGAGGGCGGGGATCAGGCACGGTGGGCTCCGGCGTGGGCTTGGGTGGCGGCCATGTTACAGGCTCCTGCGCTTGAAACAGCTAACGGAAGGTAAAGTCAGAGCCTGCCAGGCTAGCGCCAGATGCAGTTGTGCAGGAACGAACCAGAGACCGGCCCGGTAGACGAGTTGTTCTGCGGGTAACTGTAGAAGCAGGTCAAGGGAAAACGACTGGACTGAGCCTTTGTCATTGTCGTCCTCAGCCTCCCAATCGCGCTCAAAACAACGCACTCTCAGTTGTTCGGCGGCGAAGCTCTCATACTGCGGACGATTGCCCAGCCATTGCGCAGGGACTCGCAACGTATGCTCGCGAACGTCGAGCAGCAACAGTTGCCAGCCTCGATAGCTTCCACACAGTTGCGTCGCATCGGTCACCATACGGGTCAGGGCCAGGTAACGGCCATCCGCCGACCAGATCATCGACGGCGCCAAGTCGTTCAAGGCACAGCCGGACGCGGTCAGTAGATAGCCGCCGAGCCGTGGGCTGCTCGCCCGCACCCAGCTGTCGGCATATTCCGTCTCGCTGCCGAACAACCAGGCGGCGTCCTGATCGCCCGGCGCAGGCTGGATGAAATCACCCTCGGCGATGGCCGCTTGCGGGCGATCCACCAGGCGCCAAGGGGGGACGACGTGCAGTTGTGAGTCGGTGACCTGTAACTCCACAGTGTCATAGAACAGCCGGTATTGTTCGCTGGGATCAAAGAATGAAGGATCACTGGCGGTCGGCGCTGCGACATTGAAGCGTTGCAGCGCGGTGCTCTCCAGTGCCTGATCGAGACGGCCCGCAACCACCGCAAGACTCAGTCGGCCAGCATGAAAATCCAGGATCCGCGCTACCCACATCGCTGGCCCTTCCAGCAAGCGCCGTTGCTGTACATCGGCGATAACGGCGTGGGAGGCGACGATCATTGAGTCGGCGTAAGGCAGTAGCGCCAGATATCGCCCGCAATCGGAAACCCGATGGTCCAACAGCCAGCATCCCGGCAGTTGCCAGTCCCCGATCTGGCAACGATAAGCGCCAACGCCTCCAGCGTTGTCGGTCAGCCAGGATAGGTGAGCTGGCACGCCGCCGATTAGCGGTTGCGTCTCGATATGCGAGTCGCCACGCAGGCCCTCGCTATCCAGCGGAATCACGATTGCCATCCGGGTCAGTTGAAACTCGCCAACCTGCACGCGCCCCTGGGCGTCATGCCCGACCTGGGTTTCGGTATCACTGTGGATACTGTCCAGCCGGTAACCGTAGCGGCCGCTGCTCGGGCGCGGGTAGTCGAGGTACGCGCCGAAATGCACATGGCCGGCGTCGAAGCGCAACAGTTCATGCCAATAGAACGACGGTTCCGCGTCACGCTTCACCCAGGGCGAGGGCAGCATGCGCCAGCCTTTGTCGAGTTGCCACAGCCAGTACAGGTCGCCGCCTTCGTCGCTGTCATGCTCTTGGGCCAGGCACACCAGCGCACATTGATCGGTACTCCACACCAGCGGCGCATCCGCGGCCATCAACAGGCCGGAAGGCTGCCCGTTGATGCTGACGGTATAGCGCGGCGACAGCAGCGGAGCCAATGGCTGGGCCAGGTCTCTGAAGGTCGAGGGCAGTGAAATGTCGCCCACCAGGCGCTGTTGGCCGTCGGCGGAGCGCCGTTCAAAGGTGTGCTGGACAGGGTCGGAACGCCAATCAGGTTCCAGCCACAGGTCGGCGACAGGTACAAGGTCAACGGCGCTGGCGGATCGCAGCAGTTCATCGAGGCGGATCTGGCGGACACTGTCATCCACCAATGGACTGTGGCGCCCGTTCAAACCGTTGAGATCGAACGCATCCAACTCCCACAATTCGCTATCGATGCAGCGGTACAGCCGACGCTGCTCACGATCGAGGACCACCAGACCCCAGCTCTGCCGGGACGGCACCGTCGCGGCAAAGTAACGACCATCCTCGGAAAACAATGCCGAGGAGCCGAGCCCTTGCAGGAGCACACCGTCAGGAAACAGGTAGTCGCAATAAGTCGGACCGCCCATGGCGATCTCGCTGTGATTGAACACCCGGATCGGCTCGCCTTCCGGGGTGAATTGCGGCTCGCTTCCGCCCCAGGCACTGGCACCCTTGACGGAAAGGGGCGCCAGACCCAGACGCCGCTCCCAGGCACTGACGCAGGCGAGCCCGCCAAAGATGGCGACGATGGCCGCGATGATACCCCACCAATCCGGCAACGCCCGACCCAGGCTGAACCCCAGGCCAAACACCGCACCGACCATCAGCCGGGCCAACCCTCGACCTGTGGATAAGAAGCCAAAGCGGGCCGCCAGGCCCATCAGCACTGCCAGGAACAGGACTGTCAGCAGCGCCAGCGCGGGCGGCATTACCGTGACGAGAAAAGCCGGCACGAGCAGGATGCCGAGTTGCCAGAACAGATCGAGAAACAGGCGGGGCAGGCTGGGGCTGGCGATGATGGGAGTCTCGTTATGGGTTGTTGAATCAGCGATAGCTGAAAACGGTCACTGTACCGTCTTTTATATTGCGCCACCTCCGGTGCCGTTACGCTTTGCTCATCCAGTTCTTAATAAATTCATCGAACAGAGGTGTGGCCGTGGCTGAAAAACTTGAAAAGGCCCTTGATTATTTTGATGTTAGGTATACGTTACATTTCAACAGTATAGTTGCGTATACGAGACATGGACTATTCATTAATTACAACCCGTCTGGGTGAGCAAATTCGCCAGCGGCGCCTGAACCGTGGCCTGACGCAGGCACGTCTCGCCGCTTTGGCTGGAATTACTCGACAGAAGGTTATCGCCATTGAACAAGGGGCTCTGTCAGTAGGAATGACAGCCTATGCACGGGTTCTGGGAGCTTTGGACTGTGAATTGGTGGTGGTGCCCGCTGCGATGCCGACGCTGGACGAAATCCAGGGAGTCTTCGACTGATGACGACAGTGCTGCAGGTTCTAACACCCGAAGGAAGCGCGGGGAAGATCCTCCGTAGTTCCGCAGATTATCGGTTCCGCTATAACGAGGAGGCTAACGCACAGGCAGCGGTCAGCCTGCAAACTGTTCGTTATGCGTCGCTTTGATAGGGATGAGCAGCTCAACCCCCTCGGTTTCGAAGACATGGCTGCATTGAAGGGACGTTCAGGGGATCAAAAATACAGCAAAAGCTATTCAGCCATCGCGAAGGCGATCCGTCTGTTTTGTGCGACTGAACACGTGCCGGATTCGCTGGCCCAGCTATTTGCCATCGTGACCCTGAGCTGCATTGTCGGGAACGGCGACGCCCACTTGAAGAACTTCGGGCTACTGTATTCCGACCCTACTCAACGCGATGCGCGGCTGGCGCCTGCCTACGACATCGTCAATACAACAGCTTACATCCCGAAAGATGTACTGGCGCTTGACCTTATTGGTAACAAGTCATTTTTCGCCTCGCGACAAGGGCTGCTGGATTTCGCTTCGGTATGCGATATTGCCCGGCCAGAAGAGGTCATCCGTTTGCAGTTAAACGCAATGGAGCAGGTGTTGGCTCGCTCGACTGAGCAGTGTGAGCATGCGCCACATGTGGTATCGGCAATAAGGCACTGCGCCGAGCCATTTTTGAAAACCTTTGGCTAGCGCACATATTTTCGCCACTCGTAAACACAAAAGCCGCGCAATGCGCGGCTTTCAAGTTGGTGGGCCCACACGGACTCGAACCGTGGACCAAAGGATTATGAGTCCTCTGCTCTAACCAACTGAGCTATAGGCCCTCAGTAGGTCGCGGATTATAGCGACGGTTTCTCGGCTGTGCTATCCGAATAATCCGATACGGTCACACGCAGAAACGTTGCGGCGAATTCGTCTGCGCACAGGGGCAGGCTGACGATGTAGCCCTGAATCTGTTCGCAACCTTCTTCGGCGAGGAATTGCTGCTGGGCCAGGGTCTCGACGCCTTCGGCAATGATGCTGAATTGCATGCTGCGGCCCAAGGCAATGATGGCGCGTACGATGGCCGCGTCGTGTGGGTCGTCGGGCAGGCCGCGGACGAAGGACTGGTCGATCTTGAGGATGTCCAGCGGCAGCCGCTTGAGGTAACTCAGCGAGGAGTAGCCGGTGCCGAAATCATCGATGGCCAGTTGCACGCCCAGTTTTTTCAACTGATGCAACACTATCAGCGCTTCTTCGGCCTGGCTCATGATGAAGTTTTCGGTAATCTCCAGTTGCAATAGGCCGGGTTGAAGGTGGTATTCCCGCAACAGTTGCTCGATCCGCCCGAGCAGGTTCGGCTGGCGCAGCTGGGCGCCGGCCAGGTTGACCGAGAGCGGGCCGAGGCTATCGTAGGTGCGGTTCCATTCGCACAGTTGCCGACAGGCGCGCTCCAGTACCCAGTCGCCGATCTGCAGAATCATGCCGTTCTCTTCCGCCAGGGGGATGAAGTGTTCCGGCGGTACGTCACCGAATGTCGGGTGGTACCAGCGAATCAGTGCTTCGGCACCCACCAGGCGATTGTCGACGAGGCTGATTTTCGGTTGGAAAGACAGCGACAGCTCGTTGCGCTCGATCGCCCGCCGCAGTTCATGCTCCAGGGCCACGCGTTCGCTGGCCTGGGCGGTCAGGTCACGGGTGTAGCTCTCCACCCGATTGCGCCCTTTGGCCTTGGAGCGGTACATCGCCGCGTCCGCATTCTTGACCAGCGTGGCAACATCATTGCCATCCTGCGGGTACAGGCTCGTGCCAATGCTGGCACTGATGAAGAACTCGTGTTCACCGGCCTGGAATGGCGCGCTGAAGCAGTTCAGCAGCTTCTGGGCAATGTGCTCGGCGTCGCTGGGTTGTTGCAGACCCGGTAAGAGGATGATGAATTCATCGCCGCCCAGGCGCGCCACGGTGTCGATATCACGCAGTTGCTCGCGCAGGCGCACGGCGATGCCTTTGAGCAGCAGGTCGCCGACCGGGTGCCCAAGGCTGTCGTTGATGTGTTTGAAGCGGTCCAGGTCGAGGAACAGCACCGCACCCTGGCCGCCGTTTTCCTGTTGGCTGTTGAGAGCGGCCAGCAACCGGCTTTCAAACAGCGTGCGATTTGGCAGTCCGGTAAGCGGATCGTGATGCGCCTGGTAGTCGAGTCGGGCCTGGGCGTGCTTGAGGCTGGAAATATCGGCAAAGACCGCGACGAAATGGGTGATCTGCTGGTGGCGATTGCGCACCGCGCTGATGGTCAGCCAACTGGGGTACAGCTCACCGTTTTTGCGCCGGTTGGAAATCTCGCCTTGCCAGTGTCCTTCGGCCGTCAACTGGTGCCACATCGCCGCGTAAAAGGCGCTGTCATGCAGGCCGGACGCCAATAGACGAGGCGTATGGCCCAGGGCTTCGGTTTCGCTATAGCCCGTGATCTCGGTGAAGGCACGATTCACGGCGCTGATGTGCTGTTGCGTATCGGTGATCAGGACGCCCTCGGCGGTGCTTTCGAATACGGTGGCGGCCTGTTGCAGCTTTTCCTGCATGAGGTGGCGTTCGGTGATGTCCCGGGCGATGGTCAGCATGCAGTTTTCATTGCCGATGGGCAGTGGTCGGCTGGAGACTTCGCAAAGCCGGATCTGCCCGTCGTTGCGGCGGATATGACAACTGAAATCCTTCACGAAGCCATCGCGCTGCAACAGGTCGAGCATTTGTTTGCGTTCGTTGAGATTGACCCAGATCCCCAGGTCCAAGGTCGACCGATCTACCGACAACGCGCTGTTGAAGCCGGTAATGCGGCTGAAGCCCTCGTTGACTTCAATCAGCAAGCCGTCGCTTTGCCGCGACAGCAACAGGCCGTCGGGCGAGGCGTGAAACGCCTTGGCGAACTTCTCTTCGGAGGTTTGCAGTTGCTGCTGGGTTTCCTTGAGCTGGCTGATGTCACGTACCACCACGACCAGGGCCGGTGTTGTATCGAGGTCAAAGGGCTCGGCGGAGATCAAACCGGTGAAGGCCTGGCCGTTGCTGCGGCGAAAAGGCATTTCCAGATTACGAATGCTGCCGGCCTGCAAGCGTTGCAGCAGGCTCGGGCCGACGCCAGGGATGCCCCAGATGTTCAGTTCGGTCGCGGTCTTGCCCACGACTTCGTCGGCGCTCAGGCCAATCTGTTCTTCAAAGGCGGTGTTGACCTCCAGCAGACAGCCGTCTACCAGGCGCGCAATGACCAGGATGTCCGGGCACTGGCGAAACACCGAGGCAAACTTCTGCTCCGACAGGCGCAGCGCTTCTTCGGTGCGCTTGGCTTCGCTGATGTCGATCATCAACCCGCGCATCACCGGTTCGTGGCCGTGTTCGATCAGGCTGACGATGTCGCGCACCCACAAGCAGCGGCCATCGGCGGTGATGACGCGATAATCGATACAGTGGTCGCGACCGGCCAGCACCTCGGCGTCGCAATAGGTCTGGGCGCGGATCAGGTCGGCGGGATGGATGATGTTGCGCCAGAACCCCGGGATCAGCCAGTGGGCGAGGGGATAGCCGAGCAATTCCTCGGCATGGGGCGAAACGTAGCTGTAGGTGAAATCGCTGACTTTCGCTTCCCAGGCAATGGCCGAGAGGCTCTCCACCAGACCGCGGTAATGGTATTCACTGCTGCGCAGCTCCTGTTCCAGGTCGACGCGTCGGGCGATTTCGGAGCTCAGCCGGCGGTTGATGCGAATGACCACGGCGAGGATGCCGACCAACAGGAGCAGGGTGGGCAGGCCATAAATCAACAGGTCCGACCAAAACTGACGGTAGTCGCGCACATTGCCGACCCATTTTTCCTGGATCTCACTGACCTCGGCCGGGGTCATGTCTGCCAGGACCTTATCGAGAATGCCTACAAGAATCTTGTTGTCCCGGGGCACGCCCATCGCCAGTTGGTAGCGATAGGGTGTTTCCCCGCTGACATACAGACCGTCCAGCTTGAGTTGGCGCAGGCTCCAGACGCTGGAGGCCAGGTCGCCGACGACCGCGTCGACTTCATCGGTCGCCAGCGCTTGCAAGGCCGAGCTGACGTTAGGGAGCGCCACCAGATTCAGGTCCGGATGATGATTGCGCAACAGTTCGTGGGGCGCGTAATTGTCCACCACGGCAATTTTCAACCCGTAGAGATCTTGCAGGTTGTGAGGCTGGGCGCCGCCCTGGTGGGCCAGGATGACGATCGGAAAATCCAGGTAAGGACGGGTAAAGGCCAGGTAGTTCTGGCGTTCGGGGGTGGACATGATGCCTGGCAGCAGATCGATTTTGCCCTGCGCCACCTGCTCCAGCACGGCGGTCCAGCTGACCGGTTCGATGGGCGTAAGGGTGACAGCCAGGCGCTCGCGGATGATTTCGACGTAATCGGCGGCCAGGCCTTGGTAGCGCCCCTGATCGTCGCGGAATTCAAATGGCGGCCAAGAGGCATCGACACCCAGGCGCAGGTCGGGGTGGTCCTTGAGCCAGCGGAGCTCCTCGTCGGTGAGCGTCAGCGCGCCAGCGGTTGCGGTCCATGTCATCAATGACAGCAAAAGCGCGGCCGTCAGTCTGGGCATCACTGTCTCGCCATGGCTTGGGAAAGGATGTTTCGAGTGTAGACGGGCTATAGGGCAGGGAGGGCGTAACGGGGGATTTTATCTGCACATGACAAAACCCCCGGCAAGGCCGGGGGTTCTGGGTATTACTCGTCGAGGAAGGAGCGCAGGTGCTCGCTTCGTGTCGGGTGGCGCAATTTACGCAACGCCTTGGCTTCGATCTGACGAATCCGCTCGCGGGTTACATCGAATTGCTTACCGACTTCCTCGAGGGTGTGGTCGGTATTCATGTCGATGCCGAAACGCATGCGCAGTACCTTGGCTTCACGGGCAGTGAGGCCGGAGAGCACTTCGCGCGTCGCTTCCTTGAGGCTCTCAACGGTGGCGACATCGATCGGCGACTGCATGGTGGAGTCTTCGATGAAGTCACCCAGATGGGAGTCTTCGTCATCACCGATCGGCGTTTCCATGGAGATCGGCTCTTTGGCGATCTTCAATACCTTGCGGATCTTGTCCTCAGGCATTTCCATGCGTTCGCCCAGCTCTTCCGGTGTCGGTTCGCGACCCATTTCCTGCAGCATCTGCCGCGAAATACGGTTGAGCTTGTTGATCGTCTCGATCATGTGCACCGGAATACGAATGGTGCGGGCCTGGTCGGCGATCGAGCGAGTGATCGCCTGACGGATCCACCAGGTGGCATAGGTCGAGAACTTGTAGCCGCGACGGTATTCGAACTTGTCCACCGCCTTCATCAGGCCGATGTTGCCTTCCTGGATCAGGTCGAGGAATTGCAGGCCGCGGTTGGTGTACTTCTTGGCGATGGAGATCACCAGACGCAAGTTGGCTTCGACCATCTCTTTCTTCGCGCGACGGGCCTTGGCCTCGCCGATCGACATGCGACGGTTGATGTCCTTGATCTCGGCGATGCTCAGGCCGGTCTCGGTTTCCAGCGCACTCAGCTTCTGCTGGCAACGGATGATGTCCGGTTGCAGGCGGGCAATGGCTTCGGCGTACTTGCTCTTGCCCTTGGCCAGTGCGTCGGTCCAGCTTTCGTCCACTTCGTTGCCGGGGAACTGACGCAGGAAGTCGGCACGCGGCATGCGGGCGTCACGTACGCAGAGCTGCATGATCGCACGCTCTTGCTGACGCAGGCGATCCAGGGCGCTACGGACACGCTCGACCAGACCTTCGAATTGCTTGGGCACCAGCTTGATCGGCATGAACAGCTCGGCCAGGGCCAACAGCTCGGCCATGGCCTGCTTGTTATCGCGACCGTGCTTTTTCAGCGCCTTGCGGGTGATTTCCATCTGGTCGGCCACAGCGCCGAAACGCTGTGCAGCGATGACCGGATCCGGACCGCTTTCGGCTTCTTCTTCGTCATCGCTGGCTTCGGCATCTTCGTCATCGCTGTCGTCGTCGGCCTTGACGGCTTTAGAGTCAAGCGGCGGCGGCACTTCGGCGGCCGGCGGCGCGATGCCGTCGTCCGGGTCGATGTAGCCGCTCAGGACGTCGGACAGACGGCCACCTTCGGTGGTGACGCGGGTGTACTCGGAGAGAATATGCTCGACCGTGCCAGGGAAGTGCGCGATTGCGCCCATCACTTCGCGGATGCCTTCCTCGATACGCTTGGCGATTTCGATTTCGCCTTCACGCGTGAGGAGCTCTACCGTACCCATTTCACGCATGTACATGCGCACGGGGTCCGTGGTACGACCGATGTCGGTCTCCACCGCCGCCAACGCTGCGGCCGCTTCTTCAGCGGCCGCCTCGTCGGTATCGGCGTCGGCCAGCATCAGGGCGTCCTTATCAGGAGCAACCTCGAATACGTTGATCCCCATGTCGTTGATCATGCGGATGATGTCTTCCACCTGTTCCGGATCTGAAATATCCTCCGGCAGGTGGTCGTTGACCTCCGCGTAAGTCAGGTAGCCCTGCTCACGACCCAATAGGATCAACTCTTTGATACGAGACTGCTGTTGCGCTTTTCCGGACATAACACCCTATCCACTGAAGGTCTTGGCGGGCAAAAAACAAGCCGAGGATTATACCTGAGCTGTGACCTCACGCGCCAGTTGAGGTCGGGTTTGATGCGTTGACATTGCGGCTGAGTAAGTCGCGCAATTGGTTTTTCTCTTCGCTGGTCAGCTCGCTTTGGCGAGCTTTTCGTAGAAGTTGTTCCAGATTTCGCTCACGTTGGCGGGCGGACAAGCTAGTAATGGTGTCGAAAAACTGTTGTTCAAGGTTATCTCCTTCAATCAGCCATTCCTTCTCCGCCAGGGCCTTCAACAAGCGTCCCTGTTCGGTGCCATGCCACCGTGCGATCAATTGGAAGGAGTTTAGCCTGGGGTTTTTCTGCACCGCTTCCAGGAGTGCCACCAGCAATTGCGTGTTGCTGTGGTCCTCGGCGGCGAAATGCCCTGCGTCCTCGACCTTGCCGGCCAGTTGCGGGTGATGCAGTAACGTGCGCAGGGCCGCCAGTGTTGGGGGTTCGACGGCGGCCGGCACTCGCGGGGCACGTGGCTGGTCGTGATCGCCACGCTTGGCGTTCTTGTCCCAGGGCTTTTTTTCCCATTTCTTGCCACCGCTGCCCGGTTTCTTCGGCGTCCATTGCTGCTGCGGCGCATAGTCCTGCTGAGGTTGATGATAGTCGGCGAAATCCGGCATCGCGTCGTAGTCGATGCCCGGATCGTAGGCCGGCGGCGCTTCCGGCGGGGCGTTATGGGCCAGTTGATTGACCGCTTCGCTGTTGAGCCCGGTGATCTCGGTCAGGCGCTGGCGCATGAGCGCGCGCAGGTTGGCGCCGGGCACTTTGTCGATCAGCGGCGCTGCGAGGGTGACCATGTGGGCCTTGCCTTCGAGGGAGCGCGGATCGGCCTCTTCGGTCAATTGCTGGAAAAAATAATCGGCCAACGGTTGCGCATGCTGGTTGATCCGCGCGCGGAACGCGTCGGTGCCTTCGGAGCGCACCAGTGTGTCCGGGTCCTCGCCCTCGGGCAGGAACAGAAAGCGTGCCCGCCGCCCGTCCTGCAGGCATGGCAGTGTCGCTTCCAGCGCACGCCAGGCGGCGTTACGGCCGGCCTGGTCGCCGTCAAAGCAGAACAACACGCTGGGCACCACCCGAAACAGGCGCTTCATGTGCTCTTCGCTGGTGGCCGTGCCGAGGGTCGCGACGGCATTGCGCAGGCCTTGCTGGGCCAGGGCAATTACGTCCATGTAGCCTTCGACGACGATGATTTCATCGAGGTTGCGATTGTTCTTGCGCGCCTCGTACAGCCCATAGAGCTCCTGGCCCTTATGGAACACCGGGGTTTCCGGGGAGTTCAGGTATTTGGGCTTGTCGTCGCCCAGTACCCGACCGCCGAAGGCAATGATCCGTCCGCGTGTGTCGCGGATCGGAAACATCACCCGGTCACGAAAGCGATCGTAGCGCTTGCCGGTCTCGGCATTTTCGATCAGTAGGCCGGCGTCGATCATGGCGCGCTGTTGCAGCGTGTCGCTGCTCAGGTGCTTGTACAGGTTGTCCCAGCCGGGCGGGGCGAAGCCCAGGCCAAAGTCCCGGGCAATTTCACCGGTCAGGCCACGGCCCTTGAGGTAGTCCACTGCAGCCTTGCGTGCCGGATGGCTCTTGAGGGCCTGGCGATAAAAATCGGCAGCCGCTGTCAGCAGTGGATAAAGCGGCGAATCGGTCGGTTGACGCGGTTTGTGCTGGCGACCGCTTTCCTCGCGTGGGATCTCCATGCCGGCGGCTTTGGCCAGTTCTTCGACAGCCTGGGGAAAGTCCAGGTTGTCGTGGTCCATGATGAAGCCGAGGGCATTGCCGCCAGCGCCGCAGCCGAAGCAATAGTAGAACTGCTTGTCGGGGCTGACGCTGAACGACGGGGTTTTCTCTTTGTGAAACGGGCAGCAGGCCGTGTAGTTCTTGCCCGCTTTTTTCATTTGCAGGCGAGAGCTGACCACGTCGACGATGTCGGTGCGGTTCAGGAGGTCGTCAATAAAGCTCTGGGGAATCAGCCCGGCCATGGCGTTCTCATCATCACTGCGCGAAATAAGGCCCGAAAGCAGCAGGGGGCATCGGTTCCAGGTCTTGAGGCACGCATGAGCGGTGGCTCGACCGGTCGTCTTCAGTATCGCTGTCGGGAAGTGTATCTGCCGATAATCCACTGACGTTAATGACGATCAGTAATCGGCTGTTCGAATGTGTTGCGCTGAGTCCGGTAACGGCCGGTCGGGCCTCGGATAGCTCATGAAGCGGGCACGCAGACAGGTGCCTTGGGCTGATCGTCGTTAGAGGAATCAGGGTGTGCTCGTCAGTAGCCTTGGAAGGCTCGTCAGGAAAGACGTGCACCGCTGGCAAGAAGCCAGGTCTGACGCGGTGAAGCAGGTTGTCTTGGTCGCGTCTGCGGCTTTGACGGTGAAGCATCAAGCGTTATTCCGCAAATGCCATAAGCCCGGCTTGAGGGCCGGGCTTGGCAGAAGCTTGCTACGAACGTCTGTGTATTAGTACAGACGTACGGCGCGGCGCTGTTCGCGCTGAACTTTCTTGGCGTGACGCTTAACAGCGGCTGCTGCTTTGCGCTTACGCTCGGAAGTCGGCTTCTCGTAGAATTCGCGGCTACGAACTTCAGCCAGAACACCGGCTTTTTCGCAGGAGCGCTTGAAACGACGCAGAGCTACGTCGAAGGGTTCGTTCTCTTTTACTTTGACGGCTGGCATCCAGAGCTACCTTCATTCATTACCGGGGTCAACATCCTCGCGGCAAAAGATGCACTTGAAGACGTCGGTTTTTAAGGGTTGCGGATGTTAACCCCTCAACGCTCGGAATGCAAAGCCTCTGATCGAAAACCGCTGGTCGGGGCATCATGTGGCGACTATTATGCGCGCCTTCGAATTCAGCCCCTACAAGGCGCAGACCCATGCTAGTACTGGGATTGGAAACTTCCTGCGACGAAACCGGTGTCGCACTCTATGACAGCGAGCGCGGCCTGCTGGCCGATGCGCTGTTCAGCCAGATCGACTTGCACCGCGCCTACGGCGGCGTGGTCCCCGAGCTTGCGTCCCGCGATCACGTCAAGCGCATGCTGCCCTTGATCCGTCAGGTCCTGGCCGAAAGCGGCTGTGTACCGACCGAGATCGACGCCATCGCCTACACCGCCGGGCCCGGGCTGGTGGGCGCGCTGCTGGTTGGCGCGTCCTGCGCCCAGGCGCTGGCGTTTGCCTGGGGTATTCCAGCCCTCGGCGTGCACCACATGGAAGGTCACCTGCTGGCACCGATGCTCGAGTCCAAACCGCCCGAGTTTCCGTTCGTCGCTTTGTTGGTGTCGGGCGGCCATACGCAGCTCATTCGGGTTGACGGAATCGGCCAGTACGAATTGCTTGGCGAGACCCTCGACGATGCTGCCGGTGAAGCCTTCGACAAAACCGCGAAAATGATGGGCCTCAATTATCCTGGCGGACCGGAAATTTCCCGGCTGGCGGCTCAAGGCGTCGACGGGCGCTTCGTCTTCCCGCGTCCGATGTGTGATCGGCCCGGCCTGGATTTCAGCTTCAGCGGCCTGAAAACCTTTGCCCTGAACACCTGGCAGCAATGCGTCAGCGCCGGGGACGACAGCGAGCAAGCCCGTTGCGACATCTCGCTGGCGTTCCAGCAGGCCGTGGTGGAGACTTTGACCATCAAGTGCAAGCGGGCCCTGAAGCAGGCCGGGCTCAAGCGTCTGGTGATTGCCGGTGGCGTGAGCGCAAACAAGGCCCTGCGGCTATCGCTGGAGAAAATGCTTGGCACCATGGACGGCGACGTGTTCTACGCCAGGCCGCAGTTCTGCACCGATAACGGTGCGATGATTGCCTTCGCCGGCTGTCAGCGCCTGAAAGCCGGGCAGCACGAAAGCCTGGCGATCAGCGTGCAGGCGCGCTGGCCCATGGAGCAGCTATCGCCGTTGTGACGTTTATCTAGAAATGCCGTTCGCGCCCGGCGAACAGGTCGCGTAGATTGCCCCGGTGACGCCAGACGATCAGTGCGACCAAGGCGGTCATCGGCAGCAAGGCCGCCGGTTCCTGCCAAGCCAGCAGTGGCAGGGTCAGGGGGGTGGCAATCAACGCGGCCAGCGAGCTGGTTCGGGTGAGGTAGAACGTCAGTAGCCAGGCGCAGACCGCCAGCAGAGCTGCAGGCGGATACAGACCCAGCAACATGCCGGCAGCGGTGGCAACGCCCTTGCCGCCACGAAAGCGGAAGTACAGCGGAAACAGGTGGCCGATGACGGCGCAGACGCCGATCCAGGCCTGCTGTTGCAACGAGAGCCCTGCAAGGCTGGCGATCAATACGGGCACAAGGCCTTTGCAGAGGTCACCGAGCAGGGTCAGGACAGCCAGTTTGCGTCCTGCCAGGCGCAGCATGTTGGTGGCGCCGGCATTGCCTGAACCACTCATTCGCGGATCCGGGCGACCGGTCAGGCGGCTGAGCAAAATGGCGAAGGACAGCGAGCCGAGCAGGTAGGCGAGAATCGCCAGTAACCAAAACATGCTAACTATTCCGGGCGAGGACGCCCTGATTCTAACGGCGCATTGCGCCCTTGTCGTGCTGCGGAGAAGAGTGCTTGGACAGAGTGTTTATCGAAGGCCTGGAAGTCGACACCGTCATTGGTGCCTACGACTGGGAGCGAGGCATCCGACAGTGTCTGCGGCTTGATCTGAGTTTTGCCTGGGATAACCGTCCGGCTGCGGCGGGTGATGACCTGACCCTGGCGCTCGACTATGCCAGCGTATCGTCGCGCATCCAGGCGTTCGCCGCGCAAGCGCAGTTTCAATTGGTCGAGACCTTCGCCGAGCGACTGGCCCAAGAACTGATGGACGAGTTCAAGATCACTTGGCTGCGCCTGAAATTGACCAAGCCTGGCGCCGTTCCGGCCGCCAGTGGAGTAGGCGTGGAGATCGAGCGCGGATGTCGCTGACTCAGGTTTTTCTCGGGCTCGGCAGCAATATCGAGCGTGAAACCCATTTGCGCGCCGGGCTTGAAGCCTTGGCGAGTTTTCTTTCGGATATGCGCTGTTCGGCGGTATTCGAGAGCCAGCCGGTGGGGATCAAGAGCGGGCCGTTCTTCAACTTTGTCGTTTCGGCCTTCACCGATCTGCCGCTGATGGAACTGGATCGTCGCCTCAAGTTCATCGAGGCGGACAACGGTCGTTATGCACCGGACCGCAAGGGGTTGCCGCTGGACATCGACGTGTTGCTGTATGGCGAACAGGTCGGAAACTTCGATGGGTTGGTGTTGCCTCGCGCAGAAATTCTCAGGAATGCTTTCGTTCTGTGGCCGTTATCCTTGATCGCTCCTGATCGGGTTCATCCTGGCGTGGGTAAAAGCTTCGCCGCTTTGTGGGATGAGTCGCAGATCGATCAGGTTCTGGCGCCGGTGGCTTTCGAGTGGCGGGGCGAGCAGTTGACGCCATTGGAACTGCTGCGTCCTTCCTGACACCATCGCGAGCAGGCTCGCTCCCACATTGACGCAGGTTCGGCGCCCACCGCAAACCCTATGGGAGCGAGCCTGCTCGCGATGAAGATGGAACATCCGCCAAAGATGCCAACTGACACAACGTTCCCTGTCAGCCCGCCGCTTCCTTGTACACCTTCAATGCCCTGAGCCGCTCGCGCTTGATCGCCTCGCCCAGTTCCGGCCCCTTGAAACCTTTCTCCAGCAACGGCTGCACCGCTACCGCACGCGCCGCTGCTGCCGCGCCACGCAAATAGTCCGCCTGTGGATAACTCCGCTCCTCCAACCCTTTGCGCCCACGCGCATCCATCTCGCAGGCCGCGATGAATTCCTCGAAGCGCTGGGGGCGACGATACACGTCGAAACTTTGCAGCAGTTCAAGCAGGGTGGATGCTTTCAACTCGAGTGCCCTGTGGCCATGGGTGTGGTACTGACCGACCAGTAGTGCCAGCTCCTGGCAGTCGCGCGGCACCTTGAAGCGCTCGTTGATCGCCTTGATCGGTTTCAACCCCTTGTGTTCATGGGCGATATGACGCGGCCACTCATCCTCGGGTGTCAGGCCTTTGCCCAAGTCATGAAGCAGGCACGCCCAGCGAACCGTCAGCGGTTGGCAGTGCAGGGCGGCCTGCTCCAGCACGCTCAGGGTGTGGATGCCGGTGTCTATTTCCGGGTGATGCACCTCAGGTTGTGGTACGCCGAACAGCGCGTCGACTTCGGGCATCAGGACTTTGAGGGCCGTGCAGTCACGCAGTACCTGAATAAATACCTGCGGTTGTTTTTCCATCAGGGCGCGGGAGATTTCCTTCCAGCTGCGTTCGGCGGTCAGCGCTTGCAACTCGCCGGAGCCACTGAGTTGGCGCATCAGTTCCAGAGTTTCACCCGCGACCTTGAAACCCAGAGGCGCGTAGCGCGCGGCAAAGCGAGCAACCCGCAGGACTCGGAGCGGATCTTCGGCAAAAGCCGGGGAAACGTGGCGAAGCATGCGGGCTTCAAGATCGCGCTGGCCGTTATAGGGGTCGGTCAGGTTGCCGTCGTCATCTTCCGCCATGGCGTTGATCGTCAAGTCCCGGCGGATCAGGTCTTCCTCTAGGGTCACGTCAGGGCTGGCATGGAACACGAACCCGCCATAGCCTCGGCCGCTTTTGCGTTCGGTACGGGCGAGGGCGTATTCCTCGCCAGTGTCTGGGTCAAGGAAGACCGGAAAGTCAGCCCCGACGGGACGAAAGCCCAAGGCAAGCATTTGCTCGGCGGTGGCACCCACTACGACCCGGTCGATGTCGGTGACGGGAATGCCTAGCAGGCGGTCGCGAACGGCACCGCCGACTTTATAGATCTGCATAAAAAACCTCCGTTGGTCCGACAGGATAACCTTTGTGCCGGACCTTCGGAGGCGCAAACATCGGTCAAAGGTGGGTCACTGCCAGGTCCAGGCGGCCATAGTCCCCCTCGGCTTGTTCGTTTCTGGGCGGTACGTGATGGGTTTTCATGACCTGGTCGCCTTGCAGGGTTTCCAGATGAATATCGAACCCCCAGAGGCGATGCAGGTGCTTGAGCACCTCATCGGTGGAGTCACCCAAGGGTTTGCGGTTATGTGCCTGGTGTCGCAGGGTCAGTGAGCGATCTCCCCGGCGGTCGATGCTGTAGATCTGCACATTGGGCTCGCGGTTGCCCAGATTGTACTGCGCCGCCAGGGTTTCGCGGATGATGCGATAGCCACTTTCATCATGGATGGCGGGCACCACCAAGTCATCTTTCTGATCGTCGTCGAGGATGCTGAACAGTTTCAGATCGCGAATCACCTTCGGTGAGAGGTACTGCAGGATGAAACTTTCATCCTTGAAGCTGCTCATGGCGAATTTGATCGTGGACAACCAGTCGGAACCGGCAATTTCCGGAAACCAGCGGCGATCCTCTTCGGTGGGGGCCTCGCACATGCGACGGATGTCGCGGTACATGGCGAAACCCAGCGCGTATGGGTTGATGCCGCTGTAGTACGGGCTGTCAAAGCCGGGCTGGAACACCACGCTGGTGTGGGACGTCAGGAACTCCATCATGAAGCCATCGGTGACCAGGCCTTCGTCGTACAGATCGTTCATCAATGTGTAATGCCAGAACGTTGCCCAGCCTTCGTTCATGACCTGGGTCTGACGCTGTGGATAAAAATACTGGGCAATCTTGCGCACGATACGCACGATTTCCCGCTGCCATGGTTCCAGCAGCGGTGCATGTTTCTCTATGAAGTAGAGGATGTTTTCCTGGGGTTCGGCGGGAAAACGGGCGTTGTCCTTTTCGTTGTACTTGTCCGCGCCCTTGGGAATGGTGCGCCACAGATCATTGATCTGCTTCTGCAGGTGTTCTTCCCGGTCCTTCTGGCGTCGGCGCTCCTCTTCGGCGGAAATCGGATACGGTCGTTTGTAACGGTCCACCCCGTAGTTCATCAGGGCGTGGCAGGAGTCCAGCAGATCTTCTACCGCATCGATGCCGTGGCGCTCTTCGCATTGCATGATGTACTGCTTGGCAAACACAAGATAATCGATGATCGAGCTGGCGTCGGTCCAGGTGCGGAACAGGTAGTTGCCCTTGAAGAAGCTGTTGTGCCCATAGCAAGCGTGCGCCACTACCAGCGCCTGCATGCAGATGGTGTTTTCTTCCATCAGGTAGGCGATGCAAGGATCCGAGTTGATCACGATTTCGTAGGCCAGCCCCATCTGGCCGCGTGTGTAGGACTTTTCGGTGCTGAGGAAGTGCTTGCCGTAGGACCAGTGGTGGTAACCCAACGGCATGCCGACCGACGCATAGGCGTCCATCATCTGCTCGGCGGTAATCACCTCGATCTGGTTCGGGTAGGTGTCCAGGGCATAGCGATCCGCGATACGGCTGATTTCCCGATCGTAGGCCTGGATCAGCTCGAACGTCCATTCGGAGCCTGTCGAAATGGGCTGGCGCTTCTGCTCTTTTTTGGCGGTCATGTCACTAACCTGCGCTGGAAGAGTTCACGGAAGACCGGGTAGATATCCCCGGCCGAGACCAATTGCTGCTGAGCGAAAGTGTCGCTGAAGGCTTCGGCGATCCGCTCATATTCGTACCACAAGGCCTGGTGTTCCCGTGGAGTGATTTCCACATAGGTGTAGTACTGAACGAACGGCATGATCTGGTTGATCAGGATGTCGCGGCAAATCGGTGAATCGTCGTTCCAGTTGTCACCGTCCGACGCCTGCGCGGCATAGATATTCCACTCGTTGGCCGGATAGCGCTCGGCCATGATTTCCTGCATCAGTTTCAAGGCGCTCGAAACGATGGTGCCGCCGGTCTCCCTGGAGTAGAAGAACTCTTCTTCATCCACTTCCCTGGCGCTGGTGTGATGGCGGATGAACACCACGTCGATCTTGTCGTAGTTGCGTTTCAGGAACAGGTACAGAAGGATGAAGAAACGCTTGGCGATGTCCTTGGTGGCCTGGGTCATGGAGCCGGAAACGTCCATCAGGCAGAACATCACGGCCTTGGAGCTGGGGTTGGGTTGCTTGACCAGCAGGTTGTACTTGAGGTCGAACGTATCCAGGAACGGAACACGATGGATGCGTGCGCTGAGTTTCTCGATTTCCGCTTCCAGGTCCTGAATGTCGCCGAAATTGTCAGGTTCTTCGCGTTTGAGGCGGGCCAGTTCTTCTTTCGCCTCGCGCAGTTTGGCCCGGCTGCTGCCTGACAGCGCGATGCGCCGAGCATGGGCCGAACGCAGGGTCCGAATGATGTTGATGCGCGAAGGGTTGCCTTCGTTGCTGATGCCGGCGCGTACGGTCTTGAAGGTATCGGTGCCGGTCAGGTTACGCTTGACCAGGTTCGGCAGCTCCAGGTCCTCGAACATGAACTCCAGGAACTCCTCCTGGGTGATCTGGAACACGAACTCATCCATGCCTTCGCCGGAATTGCCTGCCTTGCCAGGCCCCTTGCCGCCGCCACCGCCCTGGGGCCGTGGGATATGTTCGCCGCTGGTGAACTCCTTGTTGCCGGGGTGTACGACGGTCTGTTTACCGCCGCGGCCATGGTGTAGCACCGGCTCGTCGATATCGCGCCCGGGAATGCTGATCTGTTCGCCATGTTCCATGTCGGTGATGGAACGCCGGCTGACGGCCTCTTCGACGGCCTTCTTGATGTGGTCACGGTAACGCCGCAAAAAGCGCTGGCGGTTTACCGTGCTTTTGTTCTTGCCATTAAGGCGTCGGTCGATCACATAGCTCATGCGGCCCTCCGGGCAGCTTCAAGTGATGAGCTACAAGCTTCAAGTAGAAGCGGTTACCCGGTTGCCAGGGCTGACGCGCTTTTCCTTGCAGCTTGTAGCTTGTGGCTTGCAGCTGTTTTACTGCGATTTGCGGACCCGCAAGTACCACTCGGAGAGCAGCCGTACCTGTTTGTCGGTGTAGCCACGTTCGACCATGCGTGTAACGAAGTCGTTGTGTTTTTGCTGGTCCTCCTTGCTGGCCTTGGCGTTGAAGCTGATAACTGGCAACAGGTCTTCGGTGTTGGAGAACATTTTCTTCTCGATGACCACACGCAGCTTTTCATAACTGAGCCAGGTGGGGTTCTTGCCGTTGTTGTTGGCCCGGGCGCGCAGCACGAAGTTGACGATCTCGTTGCGGAAATCCTTCGGATTGCTGATACCGGCCGGCTTCTCGATTTTCTCCAGCTCTTCGTTGAGGGCGACGCGGTTGAGGATTTCTCCGGTTTCCGGGTCGCGGTATTCCTGGTCCTGGATCCAGAAGTCCGCGTACAGCACGTAGCGGTCGAAAATGTTCTGACCGTATTCGCTGTAGGACTCCAGGTATGCCGTCTGGATCTCTTTACCGATGAATTCGATATAGCGCGGCGCCAGGTATTCCTTGAGGAAGCGCAGGTAGCGCTCACGGGTTTCCGCCTGGAACTGTTCCTGCTCGATCTGCTGCTCCAGCACATACAAAAGGTGGACCGGGTTGGCGGCAATTTCGTGTGGATCGAAGTTGAAGACCTTGGACAGGATCTTGAACGCAAAACGAGTCGACAGACCGTTCATCCCCTCATCGACCCCGGCGTTATCGCGGTATTCCTGAATCGATTTGGCCTTCGGATCGGTGTCCTTGAGGTTTTCCCCGTCGTACACGCGCATTTTCGAATAGATGTTGGAGTTTTCCGGCTCCTTGAGGCGCGACAGTACAGTGAACTGGGCGAGCATCTTCAGGGTGTCTGGCGCGCAATGGGCTTTGGACAGCGAGCTGTTGAACAGCAGCTTGTCGTAGATCTTCACTTCATCGCTGACCCGCAGGCAGTACGGCACCTTCACGATGTAGATCCGGTCGATGAACGCTTCGTTGTTCTTGTTGTTACGGAAGGTGTGCCATTCCGATTCGTTGGAGTGGGCCAGCAGGATGCCGGTGAAAGGGATAGCCCCCAGGCCCTCGGTACTGTTGTAGTTGCCTTCCTGGGTGGCCGTCAGCAGAGGGTGCAATACCTTGATGGGCGCCTTGAACATTTCGACGAATTCCATCAGGCCCTGGTTGGCCCGGCACAGCGCCCCCGAGTAGCTGTAGGCGTCGGCATCGTTCTGCGGGAATTCTTCGAGCTTGCGGATATCGACCTTGCCCACCAGTGCCGAGATATCCTGGTTGTTTTCGTCACCGGGCTCGGTCTTGGCGACTGCGATCTGGTTGAGGATCGATGGGTAGAGCTTGACCACCCGGAACTGGCTGATGTCTCCGCCGAACTCGGCCAGGCGCTTGGTGGCCCATGGCGACATGATGGTATTGAGATAGCGCCGTGGAATGCCGAAATCCTCCTCGAGGATCGCGCCGTCTTCAGTGGCGTTGAACAACCCCAGGGGCGATTCGAAAACCGGTGAGCCCTTGATGGCGTAGAAGGGCACTTTCTCGATCAGTTGCTTGAGCTTCTCGGCCAGGGATGATTTACCGCCACCAACCGGGCCAAGCAGATAAAGGATCTGCTTCTTCTCTTCCAGGCCTTGGGCGGCATGGCGGAAATAGGACACGATCTGTTCGATGCACTCTTCCATCCCATGGAAGTCGGCAAAGGCCGGATAGCGGCGAATCACCTTGTTGGAAAAGATCCGCGAGAGCCTCGAGTTGGTCGAGGTATCCAGCAGTTCCGGTTCTCCGATTGCCAGCAACAGACGCTCCGCGGCCGATACATAGGCACCGCGGTCCTGCTTGCAGAGTTCGAGGTATTCCTGCAGCGAGTATTCCTCCTGCCGCGTGGACTCGAAACGTTGCTGGAAGTGGCTAAAAATACTCATGACGTCACCTCGCTCGATACGTGGAGCCGGTGTCGGATCAATCAGTCGATGCTGGACAGCCGCTGGGAACCCAGTTGCCGTTTACCCCCCAGAATACTCCCAGGATTACAGGTTCCTGAAAGCTGACTCCCGATGACCCGCGCGCCGGTGTACCGGCTCTCCCCTGTTTTGGATGGCCTGAGGCTAAGGATAGTTCGGAATCCGAGAGGTAAAGGTGGAATACGTAATTAGTTGTGGCAGACCGTTCGTCCGCCGCCGCTCTAGCCCACGGTCCACGCGGGCTTGAACGACATGAAAAAATTATTCCGATGTACCTTGTGCTGTTTCGTCCGGGTAAGTCGTGCGCCATAGCTCGAAACCGCCGTCCATGCTGTAGACATCAGTGAAGCCCTGGCTGATCAGATAGGCGGCTGCGCTCTGGCTGGAATTGCCGTGATAGCAGACCACCACGACGGGAGCGTCGAGGTCGGCGGCCCGGATGAAATCGGCGATGGAGTGGCTATCCAGGTGCTTGGAACCGCTGATGTGCAGCGCAGCGAAAGTCGCCGGGTCGCGGACATCGACGACGACTGCGCCTTGCTCACGCAGGACCTGGGCCTGCTGGGGGGGAATGCGTTTGAATTCGGACATGTGGGACTCCTGTAGCCAACACCGGTCAGATGGCAGTACCGGCCGACGATGATGCGGTGGTCAAGGGATGGTGGGGTTTGGGGTGGCCCTGTTCGTCGCAATCGCAACGCAGTAGCTCGCCGCTGTCGACGTTCATCAGCGTCATGGCGCTACCCCATACACAGCCGGTGTCGAGGGCAAATACCCCAGGTTCATCGGATTGGCCTTCAAGCGCCGCCCAGTGGCCGAAAATGATCCTGAGGCTACGGGTCTTGCGCTCCTTGTGCCTGAACCACGGGGCATAACCGGGAGGCGCAGTCTCGATGCCGTCCTTGCCCTTGAGATCGAGCTTGCCGTCGCGGGTGCAGAAACGCATGCGGGTGAAGTAGTTGGTAATGACCCGAAGGCGGGCAGCGCCGGTGAGGTCATTGTCCCACTTGACCGGTTCGTTGCCGTACATGCCATCCAGGTAGGGCCCGAACAGGCTGTCGTCGCGTAGTGCCTGTTCGACCTCGGCCGCACACTTGAGGGCCTTGCGCAATGACCATTGGGGTGGAATGCCGGCGTGGACCATCGCCAGGTTGCGCTGCTCGTCGTAATGCATGAGTTTCTGCTGGCGAAGCCATTCCAGCAGCTCGACGCAATCCGGGGCCGCCAGTATTCCAGCCAGCGTATCGGATTTTTTCAGTCGTTCGATGTTCCGCCAGGCCGCCAGCAAGTGCAGGTCATGGTTGCCGAGGACGCACACCAGCGACTGGCGGATGCTGTAGAGAAAACGCAGTGTCTCGAGCGATTGCGGACCTCGGTTGACCAGGTCCCCCACCAGCCACAGTGTGTCCTGCTGCGGGTCGAAGGCGACTCGTTCCAGCAGGCACTTGAGCGGGTCGAGACAGCCCTGCAGGTCGCCGACCGCATACGTGGCCATCAGTGCAGCGCCCCGGGCACCGCCAGGCGAAAGGGCTTGATGACGGCATCGAAGCGTTTGCCGTCCTCGGCCAGCATCTGGTAGGTGCCCTGCATCGTGCCGACCTGGGTGGTCATCACGGTGCCGCTGCTGTAGCTGTGGCTTTGGCCGGCCTCGATCAGCGGTTGCTGGCCGACGACACCTTCGCCGCGCACTTCTTCGACATGCCCGTCACCGTCGGTGATGACCCAATGCCGCGACAGCAGCCTGGCAGGCAAGGAGCCGTTATTGCGCACGGTGATGTGGTAGGCGAAAGCGAAACGGTTGTGCTCGGGTTGGGATTGTTCTGTCAGATAACGGGTGGTGACGCTGACGTCGACCTGGTAGCGAGGATCGGACATGCAAAAGGCCTTAAAAACGAAGCGGGACGCAGGCGTGGCTAATGGCATCAGTCTAGGCCAAGTATCGGGTAGGAGACCAGCGTGGCGTCCTACCCGTTGCCGAGTACTCGTCAGTTGGCGTCGGCTTTCGATGCAGCCTGCTCGCTGAGCTTGTCGGCCAGGCGTACGAAGGCCGCCAGGTCCAGTTGCTCGGGGCGCAGGCCGCCATCGACGCCGGCGGCTTCGATCTCGGCGCTGCTGAGCAGCAGTTTCAAGGTATTGCGCAGGGTCTTGCGGCGCTGGTTGAAGGCTTCGCGCACCACGCGCTCCAGCAGGCGATGATCCTTGGCCGGATGCGGGAGGACGGCATGCGGAACCAGGCGAACGATGGCCGAGTCGACCTTGGGCGGCGGGTTGAATGCCCCGGGGCCCACGTTGAACAGGTGTTCGACCCGGCAATGGTACTGAACCATGATCGACAGGCGGCCCCAATCGCCGCCACCCGGACCTGCGGCGAGACGCTCGACCACTTCTTTTTGCAGCATGAAGTGCATGTCGCGGATCAGCCCGGCATTGCTCAGCAGGTGGAAAATCAGTGGCGTGGAAATGTTGTACGGAAGATTACCTACCACCCGCAGGCTGTTCGGTGCCGCGTCCAGGCTGTTGAAATCGAATTTCAGCGCGTCGCCCTGGTGCAGGTTGAAATTGCTTCTGTCGGCAAACTGCTGGTTGAGGATCGGCACCAGGTCCTTGTCCAGTTCCACCACGTCCAGTTGCGCGCCGCTGTCGAGCAGGCCTTCGGTCAAGGCGCCCTGGCCCGGACCGATTTCCAGCATGCGGTCGCCGGATTTGGCATTGATGGAGCGCAGGATGCGGTCGATGACGCCGGCGTCATGCAGGAAGTTCTGGCCGAAGCGCTTGCGCGCGCGGTGTTGGTATTGCTCAGTCATAAACGGGTCTCGGCCATCTGGTAGGCGGTTTCCAGCGCGACTTGCAGGCTGCCGGTATCGATCTTGCCGCTGCCCGCCAGGTCCAGGGCGGTGCCATGGTCCACGGAAGTGCGAATGATCGGCAGGCCCAGGGTCACGTTGACTGCCGCGCCGAAGCCTTTGTACTTCAGCACGGGCAGGCCTTGGTCGTGGTACATCGCCAGCACCGCATCGCAGTGCTCCAGATATTTGGGGGTAAACAGAGTGTCGGCAGGCAGCGGGCCACGCAGGTCCATGCCCTCGCTGCGCAAGCGCTCCAATGTGGGTTCTATGATGTCGATTTCTTCCCGGCCCAGGTGTCCGCCTTCACCGGCATGGGGATTGAGCCCGCATACCAGGATACGTGGCTGCGGGATGCCGAACTTGTTCTGCAGGTCGGCGTGCAGGATCCGTGTGACCCGCTCCAGGCGCTCTGCGGTGATGGCGTCGGCGACGTCGCGCAGGGGCAGGTGAGTGGTCACCAGCGCAACGCGCAGGCCATGGGTGGCGAGCATCATCACCACCTGGGCGGTGTGAGTCAGGTCCGCGAGGAATTCAGTGTGCCCGGAAAAGGCGATTCCGGATTCGTTGATCACGCCCTTGTGTACCGGCGCGGTGATCATGCCGGCGAACGCACCCTCCAGACAGCCCTGGCCGGCACGGCTCAGGGTTTGCAGGACGAATGCGGCGTTAGCCTTGTCCAACTGCCCGGTGACGACCGGAGCGCCCAGCGGGGTATCCCAGACGTACAGGCTGTTGGCGGGCGCCGGAGCATCCGGCCAGGCATCGGGCGTCACCGGCAGCAGATCGACGACCAGCCCCAGCTGCGCGGCCCGCTCAATGAGCAGGTCGCGGCTGGTGATGGCAATCAAGGGATGTGGCTGGGGTTGCGAGGCGAGCAACAGGCACAGGTCGGGACCGATGCCGGCAGGCTCGCCGGGCGTCAGCGCAAAGCGCTTGGGTTTCACTGCGCGGCCTGGTCTGCACCAGGAAGTTTGATCTCGACGTAGGCTTCGTCGCGAATCTGACGCAGCCAGGTTTGCAGTTCTTCGTCGTATTTGCGATTACGCAATACGGTCATCGCTTGCTGTTCACGCGCCTGGGTCGTGCTATCGGTAGCGCGGCGGCCAAGGACTTCCAGCACGTGCCAGCCATAAGGGCTCTTGAATGGCTTGGACAACTGGCCTTGTGGCGTCTGGGCCATGACCTGGCGGAACTCGGGAACCAGCGCGTTCGGATCGACCCAGTTCAGGTCGCCGCCGTTGAGGGCCGAACCCGGATCCTCGGAGAAGCTCTTTGCCAGCTCGGCGAAATCCTCGCCCGCTTCGATGCGGTCGTAGAGTTTTTCCGCCAGGCGCTTGGTCTCGGCTTCGCTACGGATTTCACTTGGCTTGATCAGAATGTGGCGGACATGCACTTCGTCACGCACCTGGGTGCCGCCACCGCGTTTTTCCAGGACCTTGAGGATGATAAAGCCGCCGGGCGTACGCGCTGGTTGGGTGATATCGCCTACCGCCATGGCACTCAGTTCGCGGTCGAACGGAGGAGGCAGTTGAGCGGGCTTGCGCCAGCCCATGTCGCCGCCTTCCAGGGCGTTTTCACTGGCGGAGCGGGCGACGGCCAGTTGACCGAAATCGGCACCTTGCTTGAGCTGCTGGTAGACGTCCATTGCCTGGCGATAAGCGCTCTGGATCGCCTCGGAGTTAGCGCTTTCCGGGGTCGGGATCAGGATGTTCGCCAAGTGCAGTTCTTCGGAAAGCTGCATTTTGCCCAGGTCGGATGCGAGGAAGTTCTTCACCTCCTGCTCGGACACCTGGATGCGCTCGGCCACACGACGCTGGCGCACACGGCTGATGACCATTTCGCGACGGATCTGGTCGCGGGCATCGTCGTAGGAGAGACCGTCACGCGCCAGGGCAGCGCGGAATTGGTCCAGGGTCATGTTGTTGCGCTGGGCGATGGTACCGACGGCCTGGTTCAGCTCTTCATCAGTGATGCGAATGCCGGAGCGCTCGCCGATCTGCAATTGCAGGTTCTCGACGATCAGGCGTTCGAGCACTTGCTGGTCCAGCACGCCCGGTGGAGGCAGGCCGCCGCCGCGCTTGGCGATGGTTTGCTGCACTTCATGGACACGCTGGTCGAGCTGGCTCTGCATGACCACGTCATTGTCGACGATGGCCACCACTTTATCGATGGACTGTACCGCGGCATTGGCCGCGGTCCCCAGGAACAGCGCGCCCAGCATCAGCGGGCGCAGACAATCAGAAAGCTTGGTCTTCACGTTCACGATAACCTTGGATGCCTTTGTCGAGGAAGCTCTCTACTTTGGCGCCAGTGAGGCCGCCGAGTCCCTTCAGAACAATTTGGAGGAAGACGCCGTGGTCGCCTTTTTCGTTTTCCGGAGCGTCTTGACTGAATTCGTCGTAATCGACCCAGTAACGGTTGATCAGGCGCAGTTTCCAGCAGCAATTGTCGTATTCGAAACCACCGAAGGCTTCCAGGGTCCGATTGCGGTTGTAGTCATATTGCCAGCGGCTGATGGCGTTCCACTGCGGCACGATCGGCCAGATGACCGAGAAGTCGTGCTGCTTGATCTTGTAGTAGTCCTTCACGTAGCCCGGGGTGCCCGGGGTGCCGTAGTCACCGCCACCGACTTGCCACCGTCCGGTGGTCTGGTCGTAACGAACCAGGTCATTGCGATAGCGATAGCCGGCGTTGATGACCTTGTTCGGGTTGTCTTCAGGCTGGTAGTGGAACATCGCGCTGCCCGAGCGAGGGCTGTGGGTGTCCGGGTCCCAGTTGTAGTCGGCGGTGGTGCGCCAGTCGCGGTTCCAGCGGTATTCGTATTCCAGGGCATAAGGCGAGACGCTGGAGTGCGCATCTTCGCGAGTCTTGAAATCGATACCTGGCAGTTGAACCTCGCGGTCCTTGAAGTAGAAGGCCTGGCCGACGCTGATGCGCTGGCGTTCGAAACCGTTTTCTTCGATCCAGCGGTTGGTCACACCCAGGGACAGCTTGTTTTCGTCGCCGACACGGTCGGAGCCGGTGAAGCGGTTGTCCCGGAACAGCGAGGAATAGTTGAAGGTGCTTTCGCTGGTATCGAAGACCGGGATGTCGCTCTGGTCTTTCTCCGGCACATAGAGGTAGTACAGGCGTGGCTCCAGGGTCTGGCGATAATTCTTGCCGAACCATTGGGTATCACGGTCGAAGTACAGGCCACTGTCGATGCTGGCGATTGGTACGCTACGGCTCTGGTTGCGGCTGTAGGTGCCGTTCAGGCGATCGCCTTCGGCGCCTTGAGCCGCGATATCGGCCTTGCCGCGATTATCCAGGTCCAGGTCATACTGGGTGTATTGATACTTGAGCGATGGCTTGATGTACCCGTAGCTTGCGTTCATTGGCAGACTGATGACGGGAGCCAGGTTCATCCGGTCGCCGGTGGCGCGGGCTAGTCCTCGAACGTTTGTGTCCAGGAATGGATCGGCAGTGCCGTCCTCGTTCGTGTAATCCCCGGTCCTCAAATCCCGATCAAAGCGCACAAACTCTGTGTTGTACGCAATATCCAACCCACCCGGATGCTGCGGCAACGCACCATTGAAGGTGATCTGCGGCAGGCGATCGTACGGGGTGATGTTGGACACGGTGGCCAGTTGATAGGCCTGAACGTTCAAACGTGCCGTGAAGTTATCGCCGCGGTAGCTGACCGCGCCCTGCTGGTTCACGAAGTCCCTGGATTCGACGCCGATCTGGTCGGTCTGCAGATCCTGGAAATAATAGGGGTCGCTGATCTTGGTGTAGTCGACTTCGGTCGACACGCGCGAATCCAGGCCGCCCCTGTGCTGCCAGTTGTACATGTAGCGGGTCTTGCTGTAGTCGGTCTGCTTGCTGCGTTCGTCTTCCTCGTCATTGAGGTACGCAGCGCCGAACTGACCTTCGCTGGACTTGGTCAGGTAGCGGAATTCGCCTTCCATCAACAGGCCGCGCTTGGCCATGTAGCGCGGATACAACGTGGCGTCGTAGTTCGGCGCCAGGTTGAAGTAGTACGGGGTGACGAGCAGGAAGCCGGTGTCGCTGCCGCTGCCGATGGTCGGCGGCAGGAAGCCGGACTGGCGACGGTCATCGATCGGGAAATAGATGTACGGCGTATACAGGACTGGAATGTCCTTGACCCGCAATGTCACGTTGGTCGCGGTACCGAAGCCGGTGGCCGGGTTCAGGGTGATGTTGTTGCCCTTGAGCGTCCACGCGTTGCTGTTGGGTTCGCAGGTGGTGTACGTGCCGTCCTTGAGGCGGATGATCGCGTTTTCGGCACGCTTGGCGTACAGGGCGTTACCGCGGATACGCGACTTGTGCATCACGTATTCGGCATTGTCGACCTTGGCTTCGCCGGTATCCAGCTGCACATCGGCGTGGTCGCCAACGATCAGCGCACCGTTGTCGCGAACCCGCACGTTGCCGCTCAGCTCGCCACGGTTCTCGGCCTGGTACAGGCTGGCCTCGTCGGCCTCCACCTGCATGCTGCCTTGGCGCATGACCACATCGCCGGCCAGGGTCGCCACCTGTTGCTCCTGCTCGTAGCGGGAAGCCTTGGCGCCGAGGAAGGTCGGGGCGTCGCTTTTCGCGGTCTTGTCGTTCATGCCGGGACGCGTCGGCTCGATGTAGGCACCCGAGCAGTACGGACCGGTTTCAGCCAATTGGGCCGGGGTGAGGTTCTCGCGCGGAACCCAATCCAGGTGGCTGTAGTCTGCACTGCGCGACTTCAGGCCGCGGCCTTTGGATTCGGTGACGAGCATCGGCTTTTCGCCAGCCTCTTGGCCCGAACCGCTCTCGGCGGGAGCCTCGCCACTGGCGGAAACCGCACTGCCATCATGCACCGGGCGCGGCGGCAAGGCTGCGGCGGGCGTCTTTGGCGCACAGTCCCAGGCACCCGTAGCGGAGACAGAGCAGTCATACTGCTGCGCCGCAACGACGAATGAAGAGGCCAGGGGTTGCAGGGCCAGCAGACTGCCAGTGACCAACAACGGAAATTTTTTACGAAACGCGGGGGATTTCAATGCCATCTTATTAGTCCGGGCTTCCTGCGTGCCATCTGCCCGCGGTGTGGGCCGCACGCCTCTCGATGGTCTGAAAAAGATGCTGGATAATAAAGCATGACCCGCTTGACGGCTAGGGCCGTCGGAGACCCTTGCAATGCCCGACCAAGATGTACGCCTGCAACACCTGAAAGTTTGGCTCGATGAACAACTGCCGGGCCTTTTCGCTCGGCAAGGATGGGGTACCGTACCCCCGGCCACATTGACCGCGGCCAGCAGCGACGCGAGTTTCCGGCGGTATTTCCGCTGGGAGGGCGAGGGCCGAAGCCTGATCGTCATGGACGCCCCGCCGCCCCAGGAAAACTGCAAACCCTTCGTGGACATCGCTTTTCTGCTGGCGAAATCCGGCATCAACGTACCGAAAATTTATGCAGAAGACCTTGATCGCGGGTTTCTTTTGCTCAATGACCTGGGCAACAAGACCTACCTGGACGTCATCGACGGTGAGAATGCCGACGATTTGTTCCGCGATGCCTTGCAAGCGCTGCTCGCTTTCCAGCAACTGCCGATGGTCGCGCCATTGCCCAGCTATGACGTTGCGCTGCTGCGCCGCGAGCTGGAGCTGTTCCCCGAGTGGTACGTCAAGCGCGAGTTGGGGATCGAATTCGATCCGGCCCAGCAGCAACTCTGGCAACAGGCGTCCGACATGTTGATCAACAGTGCCCTGGCCCAGCCGAAAGTGCTGGTGCATCGCGACTTCATGCCGCGCAATCTGATGCTCAGCGTGCCGAATCCCGGTGTGCTGGATTTCCAGGATGCGGTCTATGGGCCCGTCACCTACGACGTGACCTGCCTGTTCAAGGACGCCTTCCTCAGTTGGCCCGAGGCGCGTGTGCGTGGCTGGCTCGAGGATTATTGGCAACAGGCCGGTGCGCTGGGCATACCGGTCCAGCCGGATCTCGAGGATTTCCTGCGGGCTAGCGACTTGATGGGCGTGCAACGTCATCTCAAGGTCATCGGGATCTTTGCACGCATTTGTCACCGTGATGGCAAGCCGCGTTACCTTGCCGACGTACCGCGCTTCTTTGCTTATATAGAAGCAGTCGTTGCCCGGCGTCCCGAGCTGGCCCCGCTGGAGGCGCTGCTGCAAAGCCTGCGTCAGACGAGCGGAGCCACCGCATGAAAGCGATGATCCTGGCGGCCGGCAAGGGCGAACGCATGCGCCCGCTGACCCTTGCTACGCCCAAGCCGTTGATCCGCGTGGCCGGCGTTCCGTTGATCGAGTACCACTTGCGAGCCCTGGCCCGGGCCGGGTTCACCGAGATCGTGATCAACCATGCCTGGCTCGGCCAGCAGATCGAAGATCACCTCGGGGACGGTTCACGCTTTGGCGTGAACATCCGGTTTTCGCCGGAGGGTGAGCCGCTGGAAACCGGCGGCGGGATCTTCCGGGCCCTGCCGCTGTTGGGCGATGAAGCGTTTGTGGTGGTCAATGGCGATGTCTGGACCGATTACGATTTCAGCGCACTGCACCGTTCCTTCGACGGGCTGGCGCACCTGGTGCTGGTGGACAACCCCGAGCATCATCCGGGCGGCGATTTCGTCCTGATTGACGGAAAGGTTCACGATAGCGCGCAAGCTGCCGACAAACTGACCTACAGCGGCATCTCGGTCATTCACCCGCGGCTGTTCGAAGGCTGTTCGGATGGCGCATTCAAACTCGCACCCCTGCTACGCAAGGCCATGGCCGAGGGGTGCGTCAGTGGCGAACGGCTGGAAGGACACTGGGTCGATGTCGGCACTCATGAACGTTTGGCGCAGGTCGAAACCTTGATAGAAGCGGGCGGTTGATATGTGGTGGCCAGGGACTCTGATTGGAGCCGGTGCGGGCTTTGCCATAGCCAGCATTCCGGGGGCCATGCTCGGTGCGTTGTTAGGGCAGGCGCTGGATCGGCGCCTGAACCTGCACAGTTGGGCGCAGGTACGTGAAGGCCTGGGCGGACGCCCGGCATTGCGCAACGATGAGCTGTTGTTCGTGTTGCTGGGACGACTGGCGAAAAGCGATGGTCGGGTGGTCGATGGCCATATCCAGCAGGCTCGTCAGGAAATGCGTGCGCTGGGGCTGAGCGAACCGGCGCAACGCCGGGCCATCGCCGCGTTCAACCGGGGCAAGTCCGGCAACGATCGCTTGCGCGGTTATCTGCGCCGGCTCGCCACCCAGCCCCATGCGGCCGAAGGTGTATTAAGAGCCTGTTGGCGGATGGTTTACGCGGATGGGCGTGCGGGCACAAGCGAGCGCGAATTGATTGCCCGTTGGGGTAAGTGGCTGGGCTGGACGCAGCAACAGGTCCAGGCGCTGGCGGCAGATTACGGGCCGCAGAAACTGTCGCTGCCCAGCAGCGGCGTGACCTATCAGGAGGCGCTGCGCCTGTTGGGGGTCTCGGCCACCAGCGAGCCGTCGCAGATCAAGCGGGCTTACCGTCGTCTGCTCAGTCGCCATCATCCGGACAAGATCGCCGGCAGCGGTGCAACGCCGTTGCAGGTGCGCGAAGCCACGGAGAAAACCCGGGAGTTGCATCACGCCTATCGGCTGATTCGCGAGCGACGGGATTTTCGCTAGTCAGCCGCTCAGCTGTGGCGAGGGAGCTTGCTCTCGCTCGACTGCGCAGCGGTCGCAATCGGTCTGGACCGTATCGGATGGAGTCAGGACTGCTTTGCAGTCCAGCGGGAGCAAGCTCCCTCGCCACGGGAGTGCGCACCGGCATAAGAGCCGGTGCAAGGCTCAATTCCCTGGATTCTGCGGATTCAACCAACCCCGGATCCGTCGAAACACTTGCTCCTGTTGCGCCGCTGAATCAGGCACCGATTTGAGGGACACCTGGCTGAACGTCGAGCCTTTCAAGCGTTTACTCGCCTGCAAGCGCTCCAGCGCCGCGTTGCGATCCAACGGTTTGTCCGTAAAGAAAATATCGGAGGTCGGCATTTTCAGGGGCGCCGTCAGTTCTGCCAGCCCGGGTTTGGCGGTCACCGGGGTCTGGGCGGCGATCATCACGAAACGGGCAATTTGCGCGGGCTGCCTTTCATTCAGGTAACGCGCCGCCCAGTAGGCGCCGGTGCCATGACCCAACAGCACGATGCTGCGGGCACTCTGTTGCTCGGCGTAGGCAAGTGCGGCATCGATACGGGCGAAGATACGTTCGGCATCCGCCCCGGCGTGTTCTTCATCGGTTTGCGCAACCACCGGGTCTACCGCGTCGGCCTCGCCCCCGGCGATCTGTTCGATCGGTGCGGCGGTGGTGGCGTCCGGCGCCGCGGCGGCCGCGTCAGCCGGCTTGACCTCCGGTGGGGCTTGCACTACCCGCGGTGCGATGACATCGCTTTGCAGGTCCGGCAAGGTGATACTCAGGCTGCTCCATTCAATGTCGGGCAACTTTTTACGCAACGGGCCGACCACTTGTGGCCAGTCAGCGGTTTCGCCGGCGCCGGGAACTATGATGACGGCACCCTTGGGTTCGCTGGTGTTGGCCGGTTTCCAGAGAGCCAGGAACGTGTCGCTGCCAGTCTGCAATTGTTGTTGCTCCTGGACCGGGACCGTTCTTTGCAGTGCGCTCGCTTCTTCCTGGCTACGCTCGAGCAAGGGCTGGCGTTGGGCGGGCTTTTGTTCGGAGGATTGCTCGGTGGCGTCGGGTGTTGGCTCGTCGGCCTGTACAGAAAACGCACCCGGCAGGATCAGCGACAGGCACAATGCTGGCAATGCCAGGCGGTAAACAGAGGGCATCGGATATTCCATGACCAGAAAGTATTTCCGGCAGCCTAATGGGTTGGTCAGTGTTTGTCAGTGCATGAGACTTAGATGATGCGTTTTTGCTGCCTGTGGGTTATCGGCTGTTTATGGCTTCCCTTGATGACGTGGGCCGCGCCCGCGCCGTCCACGCATGGGGCACAGCTCAATGCACAGCAGCGCCAGTGGCTGGCGCAGCATCCGCAACTGCGGGTCGGCCTGGTATTGCAGGCGCCCTATGCGCAATATGACCGGCGCTTGCAGCGGCTGTCCGGGACCAACGTCGAGCTTATGCAGTGGCTGGGCAAGGCGTTGAATGTCGAACTGACCTGGCGCAATTTCCAGGACGTGGCGCAGCTGGAAGCGGCGGTGCGCGACGGCGAGGTGGATGTCGCCCCGGGCCTCACCCAGTCCCCGAGCGGGCTCAAGATCTGGCAGTTTTCCGACCCCTACATGCGGGTGCCGCAGTTGATCGTCGGCGAGCAGAAAAGCGCTGAGGGCGTGGAGCTGGAAAAACTCGACCCCCAGGCCCGGGTCGCGGTGCGCATGCCCAGTCCCACGGCCGATTACTTGCGCAGCAACTACCCGATGCTGAATGTGCAAGGCGTACCCATGGAGCGCCAGGCCCTGCAACTGTTGCTCAGCCAGCAGGCCCGCTACGCAGTGGTCGACGAGGCGCAGTTGGGGCGTTTGATGGTCGAACCCGAGTTCGCCGAGCTGGTGGTGGTAGGCGACATAGGTTTGCCGCAACTGCTACGGGTCGCCACCCGCCGCGACTGGCCGGAGCTGGCGGAGATTATTGACAGCGGTTTGCGGGCGATTCCGGCCAAGTCGCTGGAGCAGTTGCACAACCGGTGGATCAAGCCCAAATACCCGCGCTTGAGCGAAAGCCCGGGGTTCTGGCAGAACCTGACGCTATTGATGCTGGCGCTGCTGCTCGGCAGCATGGCGATCGTCTTCTGGCAGCGTCGTCAGCAGCGAGGGCTGGAGCGACGCCTGCGTGCCGCGCGAGAAGACATTGCCCAACGCGCCGCCAGCGAGGAAGCCCTGCGCCTGACGCAATTTTCCATTGACCAGAGCACGGTCGGCATCCTCTGGGTCAACTGGGACAGCCATGTGCGCTACGCCAACCGTGCCGCCGAAACCATGCTCGGCTACCCCTCGGGCGCGATCATCGACCGGCCGTTGATCGACTTCGAGCCGGGCCTGCACATGGATCGCTGGCTGAACCTGTGGAAGCGCGCCCGGGCCAGCGAGGACGGTCCGCAAAGCTTCGAAACCGAATGCGTGCGGGCCGATGGCAGTATCTTGCCGGCCGACGTGTCCTTGAGCTTCCTGCGTTTTCGCGACGCCGAATACCTGGTGGTCTACCTCAACGACGTGACCGAACGTCGCCGGGCCCTGGCCGCGTTGCGCGAAAGCGAGGCGCGGTTGCAGGGCATCGCCGCCAACGTGCCGGGCCTGGTCTTTCGCCTCGAGCGGGCGCCGTTGACCGGCCAGATCGACTTTGCCTATATCAGTGAGGGCAGTGAAAGCCTGGTGGGTTATTCCCCTGCGACCTTGGCGCGCAGCGACACCGGACTGCGTAGCCTGGTGCATCCCGAAGACAAGGCCGGCTACCACCGCACCCAGGATCAGGCGCTGGACAGCGACAGCGACTGGTCGTGGCAGGGCCGCATCCTGACCCGCGAAGGCCAGGAGCGCTGGGCCGAGATTAAGGCAATCACCCGGCGTCTCGAGGACGGCGCCTACGTCTGGGACGGCATCGTCTGGGACATCACCGACAGCAAGCGCATCGAACTGGAACTGGCCAGCTCCCGGGAGCAACTGCGGGAATTGTCGGCGCACCTGGAAAGCGTGCGAGAAGAAGAAAAGGCGCGCATTGCCCGGGAAGTCCACGACGAGTTGGGGCAGATGCTGACGGTGTTGAAGCTTGAGACGTCCATGTGCGAACTGGCCTACGCGCAACTGGATTCGGGCCTGCACGAGCGACTCAACAGCATGAAGCGCCTGATCGCCCAGCTCTTCCAACTGGTGCGGGACGTGGCGACGGCGTTGCGCCCACCGATCCTCGATGCGGGCATTGCCTCGGCCATCGAATGGCAGGCCCGGCGCTTCGAAGCGCGCACCCAGATCCCATGCCTGGTGCAGGTCCCGGACAACCTGCCGCCGTTAAGCGACGCCAAGGCCATTGGCCTGTTCCGGATTCTTCAGGAAGCGCTGACCAATGTGATGCGACATGCCCAGGCCCACACCGTGGAGTTGACCCTGGTCCGGGAAGGCGATGAATTGTGTCTGACGGTCAGCGATGACGGTGTAGGATTCACCGCAGATACCGCTCGGCCGAGCTCCTTTGGCCTGGTCGGTATGCGTGAGCGAGTGTTGATCATGGGTGGGCATCTGACCCTGGACAGTGAGCAGGGGGAGGGGACCCGCTTGGAAGTGCGGGTGCCGTTGAATGAGGTCTGATGTTCTACGGTGTCTGGGCTGGCTCTATCGCGAGCAGGCTCGCTCCCACATTGCTTGACGCACGCACAATACCCTGTGGGGGCGAGCCTGCTCGCGATGAGATCCTGAATCTGGAGAAGAACGTGATCCGTGTATTGGTAGCCGAAGACCACACCATCGTGCGCGAAGGCATCAAGCAGTTGATTGGCCTGGCCAAGGATCTGGTAGTGGCGGGGGAGGCGAGCAATGGCGAGCAGTTGCTCGAAACCCTGCGGCAGGTGCCCTGCGAAGTGGTGCTGCTGGACATTTCCATGCCCGGTGTCAACGGATTGGAGGCGATCCCGCGGATCCGTGCGCTGAACAACCCGCCGGCCATCCTGGTGTTATCGATGCATGACGAGGCGCAGATGGCGGCGCGTGCGTTGAAGGTCGGCGCGGCCGGTTACGCGACCAAGGACAGCGACCCGGCCTTGTTGCTCATGGCAATTCGCAAGGTGGCCGCCGGTGGGCGCTACATCGACCCGGACCTGGCCGACCGCATGGTCTTCGAAGTCGGCCTGACCGACACCCGGCCGCTGCACTCGCTGCTGTCTGAGCGCGAATTCTCGGTCTTCGAGCGCCTGGCCCATGGCGCCAACGTCAACGACATCGCCCAGCAACTGGCCCTGAGCAGCAAGACCATCAGCACCCACAAGGCGCGGCTGATGCAGAAACTCAACATCACCTCACTGGCGGAACTGGTGAAATACGCGATGGAGCACAAGTTGCTCTAACCCTTACGCAATTCCCTTGTGGGAGCGAGCTTGCTCGCGATGGCGGCGGCACATTCAATATTGACGTTGGCTGACACTCCGCTATCGCGAGCAAGCTCGCTCCCACAGGGGTAAATGTGTCGACATACCCATTTGCGACACGCCCATAACCCGCTTATGCCCCGTGCTTGCAGCTCGCCACTCGACGCTCGCTGCTGCATTTATCCAATCCCGCCATCCCTGTAGGGAAATCCCTACCCCGACGCTTCCATCCGGCTGAGGCAATTCTCTCTTGCGTCCCGATTTGCGCGGGCGCGAGGCTCCACTAGGCTTGATTCACAAGCAGTCATCAATACAAAAGGTGTGGGTATGAGCCAGGTCGATTCAAGCGTGGGGACCAGTGATGTGCTGGTCAGCTTTCGTGGTGTGCAGAAGAGCTACGACGGCGAAAACCTGATCGTCAAGGACCTCAACCTGGACATTCGCAAAGGCGAGTTCCTGACCTTGCTCGGGCCTTCCGGCTCCGGAAAGACCACCAGCCTGATGATGCTCGCCGGGTTTGAAACCCCGACCGCGGGTGAGATCCAGCTGGCTGGGCGCGCCATCAACAACGTGCCGCCGCACAAGCGCGACATTGGCATGGTGTTCCAGAACTATGCCTTGTTCCCGCACATGACCGTCGCTGAGAACCTGGCATTCCCGTTGACGGTACGTGGCCTGAACAAGAGTGATGTGAGTGATCGGGTCAAGCGCGTCCTGAGCATGGTTCAGCTCGACACCTTCGCCCAGCGTTACCCGGCGCAACTGTCCGGTGGCCAGCAGCAACGTGTCGCCCTGGCCCGGGCGCTGGTGTTCGAACCGCAGCTGGTGCTGATGGACGAACCCTTGGGTGCACTGGACAAGCAATTGCGTGAGCACATGCAGATGGAAATCAAGCATCTGCATCAGCGTCTCGGCGTGACCGTAGTCTACGTGACCCACGACCAGGGCGAGGCCTTGACCATGTCCGACCGCGTGGCGGTGTTCCACCAGGGCGAAATCCAGCAGATCGCCCCGCCGCGTACGCTCTATGAAGAACCGAAAAATACCTTCGTTGCCAACTTCATCGGTGAGAACAATCGCCTCAGCGGCCGTCTGCACAGCCATACCGGTGACCGTTGTCTGGTGGAGTTGGGGCGCGGCGAGAAGGTCGAGGCACTGGCGGTCAACGTTGGTCGGCCCGGCGAGCCGGTGACCCTGTCGATCCGTCCGGAGCGGGTGAGCCTCAACGGCGCCAGCGAACAATGTGTCAACCGCTTCTCAGGGAGGGTGGCGGAATTCATCTATCTGGGCGACCACGTCCGGGTTCGCCTGGAAGTCTGCGGCAAGGACGACTTCTTCGTGAAACAGCCGATTGCCGAGCTCGATCCCGAGCTTGCCGTTGGGGACGTGGTTCCGCTTGGCTGGCAAGTCGAGCATGTGCGTGCGCTCGATCCCCTTCTAGAGGCGAATTGATCGCCCCCTGCTGTACCAACACCAACCCTGCACGTGGAGAGAACAATAAATGTTGAGATCCCTGAAGTTCACAGCCCTGACCCTGGGCATGATGGGTGCGGCAAGCGCAATGGCGGCGGGCCCGGACCTGACCGTGGTGTCTTTCGGCGGGGCGAACAAGGCGGCGCAGGTCAAAGCCTTCTACGCACCGTGGGAAGCGGCCGGCAATGGCAAGATCGTGGCAGGCGAGTACAACGGCGAAATGGCCAAGGTCAAGGCCATGGTCGACACCAAGAGCGTTTCCTGGGACCTGGTGGAAGTCGAGTCCCCGGAGCTTTCCCGTGGCTGTGACGAAGACATGTTCGAGCAACTGGACCCGGCCCTGTTCGGCAAGACCGAGGACTACGTCAAGGGCGCGATCCAGCCTTGCGGCGTAGGTTTCTTCGTGTGGTCGACGGTACTGGCCTACAACGCCGACAAACTCAAGACCGCGCCGACCAGTTGGGCGGACTTCTGGGACACCAAGCAATTCCCAGGCAAGCGCGGCCTGCGCAAGGGCGCCAAGTACACCCTGGAATTCGCCCTGATGGCCGACGGTGTCGCGCCCAAGGACGTCTACAAGGTACTGGCCGGCAAGGACGGCCAGGATCGGGCGTTCAAGAAGCTCGACGAACTCAAGCCGAACATCCAGTGGTGGGAAGCCGGTGCACAACCACCGCAATACCTGGCCTCCGGTGACGTGGTCATGAGCTCGGCCTACAACGGCCGGATCGCTGCGGTACAGAAGGAAAGCAACCTGAAAGTGGTGTGGAACGGCGGCATCTACGACTTCGACGCCTGGGCCATCCCGCGTGGGCTGGACAAGACCCGCGCCGAAGCGGCGAAGAAGTTCATCGCCTTCTCGGTGGCGCCGCAGCAGCAGAAGACCTACTCGGAAAACATCGCCTACGGCCCGGCCAATACCCAAGCCGTACCGCTGCTGGCCAAGGATGTCCTGAAAGACATGCCGACCACCCCGGAAAACATCGCCAACCAGGTGCAGATCGATGTCAGCTTCTGGGCTGACAACGGTGAGCAACTGGAGCAGCGTTTCAACTCCTGGGCTGCGAAGTAACCAAAGCGTCCATGGATGAACGGGCTTTTGTGGCGAGGGAGCTTGCTCCCGCTTGAGTGCGCAGCACTCACAAAATCGGCACTGCCGACAAAATTTTGGGGCCGCTTCGCAGCCCAGCGCGAGCAAGCTCGCTCGCCACAATGACTCGCTTGCACAGGTTGCTGTTCCAACATGACAGAGGCGGTACGCCGTCTCTGTAACGATAAAAGATTTGCGGAGTTCGCCATGGCCATCGCCGTTCCACTGAACGCGGGCACCAGCCCCACCCTGAAGCAGCGGCTCAAGCGCGCCGAGCGGGTCAACCGCTGGAAGGCCCAGGCCTTGATCGCGCCGCTGGTGCTGTTCCTGTTGCTGGTGTTCCTGGTGCCGATCGTGGCGCTGTTGTTCAAGAGTGTCAGTAACCCTGAAGTGGTCAGCGCCATGCCGCGCACCGTGGCCGCGGTCGCTGCCTGGGACGGACGCGGGTTGCCTGGCGAACCGGTGTACAAGGCCGCCAGTGAAGACCTGGCCGATGCGCGCAAGAATCAGACCCTGGGCGACTTGTCCAAACGCCTGAACATGGAACTGGCCGGCTATCGCAGCCTGCTGACCAAGACCGCACGGGCGCTGCCGTTTGCCAGCGAACCGGCGTCCTATAAAGAAGCCATGGAGAACCTCGATGAACGCTGGGGCGACCCCGCGTACTGGCAGGTGATCCGCCGCAATACCAGTAACGTCACCCCGTATTACCTGCTGGCGGCTGTCGATCATCGCATCGACGACCTCGGCGAACTGGCCACGGCTACCCCTGACCAGGCGATCTACCTCGACATTTTCGCTCGCACGTTCTGGATGGGCCTGGTGATCACCGCCATTTGCCTGGTGCTGGCCTATCCGTTGGCCTACCTGTTGGCGAACCTGCCGTCGCGCCAGAGCAACCTGCTGATGATTCTGGTGCTGTTGCCGTTCTGGACTTCGATCCTGGTGCGGGTGGCCGCGTGGATCGTGCTGCTGCAATCGGGCGGGCTGATCAACAGCGCTCTGTTGGCGATGGGGGTGATCGATAAACCCCTGGAGCTGGTGTTCAACCGCACTGGCGTCTACATCTCCATGGTCCACATCCTGCTGCCGTTCATGATCCTGCCGATCTACAGCGTGATGAAGGGCATCTCGCCGACCTATATGCGGGCGGCGATTTCCCTGGGCTGCCATCCGTTCGCCAGTTTCTGGCGGGTGTATTTCCCGCAGACCTATGCCGGTGTGGGCGCCGGTTGCCTGTTGGTATTCATTCTCGCCATCGGCTACTACATCACCCCGGCGCTGCTGGGCAGCCCGAACGACCAGATGGTCAGCTACTTCGTCGCGTTCTACACCAACACCAGTATCAACTGGGGCATGGCCACGGCGCTCGGCGGCCTGCTGTTGCTGGCAACCATCGTGCTTTATCTGATTTACAGCTGGCTGGTAGGCGCCAGTCGCCTGCGCCTGGGCTGAGGAGAGATCGAAATGGTAAGTCCATACATGTCCCCCGTTGAACGGGTGTGGTTCTACTGCTTGCGCATACTCTGCGGGCTGATCCTGCTGTTTCTGATCCTGCCGGTGCTGGTGATCGTTCCGCTGTCGTTCAACTCCGGCAGTTTCCTGGTCTACCCGCTGCAGGGCTTCTCCTTGCAGTGGTACCACGATTTCTTCGCCTCGGCTGAATGGATGCGGGCGCTGAAGAACAGCATCATCGTGGCCCCGGCGGCAACGGTACTGGCAATGATTTTCGGCACGCTGGCGGCCATTGGCCTGACCCGTGGCGATTTCCCGGGCAAGGCACTGGTGATGGCGCTGGTGATTTCGCCGATGGTGGTGCCAGTGGTGATTATCGGCGTCGCCAGCTACCTGTTCTTCGCACCGCTTGGAATGGGCAACAGTTTTGCTTCCCTGATCGTGGTCCATGCGGTGCTGGGTGTACCGTTCGTCATCATCACGGTGTCAGCGACGCTGCAAGGCTTCAACCACAACCTGGTCCGGGCCGCCGCCAGCCTCGGGGCTTCGCCATTGACCACGTTTCGTCGGGTGACCCTGCCGCTGATTGCCCCAGGCGTAATCTCCGGCGCGCTGTTTGCCTTCGCGACCTCGTTCGATGAAGTCGTGGTCACTCTGTTCCTCGCCGGCCCCGAACAAGCCACCCTGCCACGACAGATGTTCAGTGGCATCCGCGAGAACCTCAGCCCGACCATCGCTGCGGCGGCAACGCTGCTGATTGCATTCTCGGTAATTCTGTTGCTGACGCTGGAGTGGTTGCGTGGGCGCAGTGAGAAGCTGCGTACCACCCAGGCCTGAATTCACGACTCCGATCCAATTGTGGGAGCGAGCCTGCTCGCGATAGCGGTGTACCAGTCGATAGATATACCGTCTGAGCCACCGCTATCGCGAGCAGGCTCGCTCCCACAGGGCGCGTCAGGGCATTCATGAGCTGAATGACGGAACAAGCCTCAATACCGAGCTATCCTTGTGCCAGCCCACACTCGAACAAGAGGCCGCGCACATGAGTCTTTCCTCATTCAAGATCGCCCACAAACTGATTACCGGTGCCGCTGCCATCGAGCAACTGGCAAACGAACTGGCCCGGCTGGACGTCGATAATCCGCTGATCGTGACTGATGCGGCGCTGGTGAAATCCGGCACCGTGGAACTGGCGCTGCAACACCTGGGCGGGCGCGATTATGAGATTTTCGACCGGGTCATGCCCGATCCGGAGATCGCCATCGTCAAGGACTGCATGCAGGCCTACCGCGATGGCGGCCATGATGGGTTGATCGGTCTGGGCGGCGGCAGTGCCATCGACATTGCCAAGTGCGTGGGCGCCTACGCTGGGTATCACGGCGAGCTGGAGGATATGTTCGGTGTCGACCAGGTGCCGCGCAAAGGCCCGCCGATGATCGCCATCCCCACCACGGCGGGCACCGGCTCGGAAGTCACCAACGTCGCGATTCTCTCCGACAAGGCCGCGCAGCTGAAAAAGGGCATCGTCAGCGATTATCTGTTGCCGGATGTAGCGCTGGTCAGCCCACAGATGACCCTCACCTGTCCGCGCAGCGTGACCGCCGCCAGTGGTGTTGATGCGCTGGTGCACGCCATCGAGTCTTATCTGTCACTCAATGCCTCGCCGATCACCGACGCCTTGGCCATCGGCGCCATCAAACTGATTTCTCGTGCGTTACCCAAGGCCTACGCCAACCCTTCGCACTTGCAAGCACGCGAGGACATGGCCACTGCCAGCCTGATGGCCGGCATGGCGTTCGGTAACGCCGGGGTCGGGGCGGTGCATGCGCTGGCGTATCCACTGGGCGGCCGGTTCCATGTCTCCCACGGCGTTGCCAACGCCTTGCTGCTGCCGTATGTCATGGCATGGAACAAATTGGCCTGTGTGGAGCGCATGCGCGATATCGCCGAAGCCATGGGCCTCAAGACCGCGCACCTGAGCGATCCCGAAGCCGCCGACGAAGCCGTGCAGGCCATGGTTGCGCTGTGCGCCGCCGTGGAGATTCCCAAGGGCTTGAGCAGCCTGGGAGTGACCGAGGATGTCATCCCCTCGATGGCACTGGAGGCGGCGGGAATCGAGCGCTTGATGCGTAACAACCCGCGCCAGCTGAGCGCCGACGACATCGAGAAAATCTACCGCGCGGCGTATTGACCGACGGCCACGGTGGGCGCGCCAGATCTTGCGGTATACAATGCGCGCCATCGTGATTTCGCTCAAAACAGGTGCGTCATGCAGCCCTTCGCTATTGCTCCGTCGATTCTCTCCGCCGACTTTGCCCGCCTGGGCGAGGAAGTGGACAACGTTCTGGCCGCCGGGGCCGACATCGTTCACTTCGATGTCATGGACAACCACTACGTGCCCAACCTGACCATCGGTCCGATGGTCTGCGCGGCGCTGCGCAAGTACGGCATCACCGCGCCCATCGACGCACACCTGATGGTCAGCCCGGTGGACCGTATCGTCGGCGACTTCATCGAGGCCGGCGCCACCTACATTACGTTCCATCCGGAAGCCACGTTGCATGTCGACCGCTCGCTGCAGTTGATCCGCGAAGGTGGCTGCAAGGCTGGCCTGGTATTCAATCCGGCTACGCCCCTGGACGTGCTCAAGTACGTGATGGACAAGGTCGACATGATCCTGCTGATGAGCGTCAACCCCGGTTTCGGTGGGCAGAAGTTCATTCCCGGCACCCTCGAAAAGCTGCGCGAAGCCCGTGCCCTGATCGATGCCTCGGGGCGTGACATCCGCCTGGAGATCGACGGTGGCGTGAACGTGGGCAATATCCGTGAGATCGCCGCCGCCGGCGCCGACACCTTCGTGGCTGGCTCGGCAATCTTCAATGCTCCGGATTACCAGGAAGTGATCGGTAAAATGCGTGCTGAACTGGCCCTGGCACGCCCATGAGCGGTTTCGAGCAGCTGTTTCCCGGCAGCCTGCCGCGTCTGGTGATGTTCGATCTCGACGGTACCCTGGTCGACTCGGTCCCGGACCTCGCGGCTGCGGTGGATAAAATGCTGCTGCAGCTCGGTCGACCGCCGGCCGGTATCGACTCGGTGCGCCAGTGGGTCGGCAATGGCGCGCCCATGCTGGTGCGCCGGGCCCTGGCCAACCACATCGACGCCGAGGGTGTCGATGATGCCGAGGCCGAACGGGCGCTGGAGTTATTCAACGAAGCCTATGAAGGCCATCACTCGCTGACCGTGGTCTATCCCGGCGTGCGCTCCGCCCTCAAGTGGTTGCACAAGCAAGGCGTGGAAATGGCGCTCATCACCAACAAGCCGGAGCGCTTCGTCGCGCCGCTGCTGGACCAGATGAAAATCGGCCGTTATTTCCGCTGGATCATCGGCGGCGACACCTTGCCACAGAAAAAGCCTGATCCGGCCGCGCTGTTCTTCGTGATGAAAATGGCCAACATCCCGGCCTCACAGTCGTTGTTCGTCGGTGACTCGCGCAGCGATGTGCAAGCGGCGAAAGCGGCAGGGGTCAAATGCGTGGCGCTGAGTTACGGTTACAACCATGGTCGACCGATTGCCGAGGAGCTTCCAGCACTGGTGATCGACGATTTGCGCCTGTTAATTCCCGGTTGCCTGGACCCGGCCGCTGAGATAACGTTGCCCGACGCTGTTCAATCCTCTTCTGGAAACGCCATCGTGGTGGTCACCCGCAAACTCTGGATGAAAGTCATCAAGGCCCTGGCCCGCTGGCGTTGGCGCGCCTGACGTGATCCTGGCCGGCTATCCGGCGCGTTTGCACACCTGACTATCCGCTCCTCACGCCACGAGGCACCCCATGATCCGCGAAGAATTCCTGCGCCTGGCCGCTGCCGGCTACAACCGCATCCCGCTGGCCTGCGAAACGCTGGCCGACTTCGACACACCGCTGTCGATCTACCTCAAGCTGGCCGACCGACCCAACTCCTACCTGCTCGAATCGGTGCAGGGTGGCGAGAAATGGGGCCGGTACTCGATCATCGGCCTGCCGTGCCGCACGGTGCTGCGGGTTCATGGCCATCATGTCAGCGTGACCCATGACGGCGTCGAAATCGAAAGCCTGGACGTGGAAGACCCGCTGGCGTTCGTCGAAACCTTCAAGGCCCGCTACAACGTGCCGACCATCCCGGGCCTGCCACGGTTCAACGGCGGGCTGGTAGGCTACTTCGGCTACGACTGTGTGCGCTACGTGGAGAAACGCCTGGGCACCTGTCCTAACCCGGATCCGCTGGGTGTGCCGGACATTCTGCTGATGGTGTCCGATGCGGTGGTGGTCTTCGACAACCTGGCCGGGAAAATGCACGCTATCGTCCTGGCCGATCCATCTCGGGAAGACGCGTACGAGCAGGGCCAGGCAAGCTTGCAGGCATTGCTGGAAAAACTCCGTCAGCCGATCACGCCGCGCCCCGGCCTGGATTTCAGCAAGCAGTCGGCAGCCGACCCGGTGTTCCGCTCCAGCTTCACCCAGGCCGATTACGAACGGGCAGTGGATACGATCAAGGAATACATCCTCGCCGGTGATTGCATGCAGGTCGTGCCGTCGCAACGGATGTCCATCGACTTCAAGGCCGCACCCATCGACTTGTATCGGGCGCTGCGCTGCTTCAATCCGACGCCTTACATGTACTTCTTCAACTTCGGCGACTTCCACGTGGTGGGCAGCTCGCCGGAAGTGCTGGTGCGGGTCGAAGACAACCTGATCACCGTGCGGCCGATTGCAGGCACCCGCCCTCGTGGCGCCACGGAGGAGGCTGACCGGGAACTTGAAGATGACCTGCTGTCGGATGCCAAAGAAATTGCCGAACACCTGATGTTGATCGACCTGGGCCGCAACGACACTGGCCGTGTCTCGGAAGTCGGCTCGGTAAGGCTCACCGAGAAGATGGTCATCGAGCGCTATTCCAATGTTATGCACATCGTGTCCAACGTCACCGGCCAGTTGAAGGCCGGGCTGACGGCGATGGACGCCTTGCGGGCGATCCTGCCGGCGGGCACGTTGTCCGGCGCGCCGAAGATCCGCGCGATGGAAATCATCGACGAACTGGAGCCGGTCAAGCGCGGAGTCTATGGTGGTGCAGTGGGCTACTTCGCCTGGAACGGCAACATGGACACTGCCATCGCCATCCGCACGGCGGTGATCAAGAACGGTGAGCTGCATGTGCAGGCCGGCGGCGGCATCGTCGCCGACTCGGTGCCAGCCTTGGAATGGGAAGAAACCCTGAACAAGCGCCGGGCGATGTTCCGCGCCGTGGCGCTGGCCGAGCAGACATCGAACGACTGAAGCCCTTCAGTTCCCGTGGCGAGGGAGCCTGCTCCCGCTGGGTCGGTCCGCGTTCGGGCGCAGCAGACCCCTCTTTGTGGGCGCTGCGCACCCAAGCAGGAGCAAGCTCCCTCGCCACAGTTCTTGTGACACTCAGCCAATGTGGGAGCGAGCCTGCTCGCGATAGCGATCTTCCATTCAATGTCGATATTGAATGGATGGGCTTCATCGCGAGCAGGCTCGCTCCCACCGGATTTTCCAACCATCAGAAATCCAGGCTGACCCCCAGGCTCACCCCTTGCTGGGTAAGGTCATCATCCTTGCGCAACGTATAGCCGCCCCGCAGTGCCAGGTCGTTGGTCAGCTTGTGACTGACCCCCAGGCTCAGGCGATTGAGATGGCTCTGGGGCGTATAGCCTTCCAGCTTGAAGTCATTGGCCGGCAGGCTGTTGAGAGCGATGTTCACTTTCTGCGTGTCGTCTTCGTACTCGCGCTCGTGGGCATACTCACCGAAAACCTGGGTCTGACGGGTGAGGTTGTACTTGCCCTGCAGGCCGATCCCCAGGCGTTTCGAATCGCGGTTCTGGTCATCGAAGGTCAACGCCGTGGAGCGATTGCTCTTTTCCGAATAGCCGTCGACCTCCACCTTCGCGTAATCGGCGCTGACAAATGGCGACAAGTGCCATTCGCTGCCCGGTTGGGCAATGTCGTAGCCCACGCGGGTGCTGAACGCCCACAGGTGACCATCGGTATCGCCTTTCTCCTGTGCCTGGTTGACGCCCAGGTCGAACTTGCGTTTCAGGCTGTCATAGTCGAGCTTGCCGCCGGTCAAGGCTGCATCGGCCCACCAACGGTTTTGCTGGAACTGGGCGAACGCGGTCGCCAGGTAGCTGTTGAGTTTGTAGTCCGAATCGTTGTGGCCGGCCTCCATATCCTGACGGTAGAACCCGGCGGCTACGCCCACGCGCCAAGCGTCGTCGAGGCGGTAGCTGCCCCCGATGTTCAGGCTGTAGCCACTGCCGTTGGCGCTGGCGCCACTGTCCTGGCTGTCCACATCCAGGTGCTGGCCGCCGCCTGCGACGATCGCACGCCATTGGCCGACCGCCTGCCAGTTCTCCCAGTCCGACTGCCATTGGTTGCGTAATTCGTCCTGATGCGCCCGCAAGGTCGAGTGGGCCATTTCCGGCAGCAGCGTCAGCTCCCAGGGCGCGGCCAGCAGCGAGTAGGCGTAGTCGGCAATCAGCTTCTGCCCGGCCTCGGTCGGGTGCACCGCGTCGTTGTAGATCAGTTTGCTGGGATCAGGGGTAGCGCTGTTGATGCCATAGGTGGCGTTTTCGGTGCAGCCGTTGCCGCTGAAGCAGGTGGCGGTAAGGTTCTCGCCGGTGGCGAGTCCGAATCGTGCCGGATCGGCGAAACTTTCCTTCAACAGAAGAGGGATGTTCAACGGAATGATTTCCGCGTCGATGCTTTGCAGTCGCGTGATCAATTGTTGGTTGAATTGATTGCCCAGTTGCGAGAAGGGTTCTTGCAGGGGGCTGCCGTTGAGTGCCGGGGTCAGGCCCAGGTCGGGTAACAGCCAGACCATGACATAACGGGCACCGGCGGTTTGCAGTACCTGGACACTGTCCGCCAGGCGATCGGCAGCAGCGTTCGCTTGTTCGGGGGTCAGTACTCGGCCTTGAAGGAAGTCGTTGCCACCACCGGACAGGTAATACAGTGCATTCGGATCGGCCCGCAGCCCATTGGATTGCAGATAGCCGGGACGGCTGCGGTCTCCGGTGTCGGACACGCCGGTGATCGATTCGAGGATCTGGTCGGTGCGATAACCGCCCACTGCCCAGTTATTGCCGTCCGCCAGGCCCTGTTCAGCGCGAACCGCCGATGTGGAGGCGGCAGTCTGGTCGGCGGAGTAGCCCAGGCGCCCGCCGAGCAGTTGGGTTGAGTTGGAGGAATAGCTTTCGCCGCTGCCGTCGTGATAGTTCGGTCCGGTGCGATTGGTATAACGCTCGGTGGATCCGGGTGGACCGTTCGGGTCGGCGAACTGGCCGGCGTCGTTGAGGCTGTCGCCGAACACGACGAACTTGGAATAGGGATTGGGGGCGGCGCTCGCCTGGGCACAGGCCATCGCCAGCAGGCAGCCGGCAAGCGGTACGAACAACTTCTGTTTGATCATGGGAAAGTCCGTTTTTATCTTTTTTTTGTTAGAAAACGAAACGACAGTACCAAAAACTTCCTGCGCATTGCCATCCATCCTGAGCATCCTGAATTGTTTCAAGGCCCTTCGGGATCCGTCATATTGCGTGCTCCGTCCAGCTAGGCTACTGTGCCGGGACGTATGAACGAGACTGTCCCTGTGTCGATTGTCAGCAAACTTCCGGATCAAATGATCAAGGCACACGCCCGCTGGCGTTGGCGCGCCTGAATATTCTCCGCCGGCTACGCCGGACCTGTACCGATTTGCCTTCTTTACCTGCTTGAACGCCGCTTCGCCGGGGCACTACACGCCTCGCCAACGGCAGTACCGTGCGGGTCATTATCCGAAGGCTGTATTTAAAGTCAGTGAATTCAAAAGGTTGCTAACGCCATGTTGCTGATGATCGATAACTACGACTCCTTTACCTATAACGTTGTGCAGTATCTCGGTGAGCTGGGCTCCGAGGTCAAGGTCGTGCGCAACGACGAACTGACCATCGCGCAGATCGAAGCCCTCAAGCCCGAGCGCATCGTGGTCTCGCCCGGTCCTTGCACGCCGACCGAAGCGGGCGTCTCCATCGACGCCATCAAGTACTTCGCCGGCAAGTTGCCGATCCTCGGTGTCTGCCTGGGACACCAGTCGATCGGCCAGGCATTCGGCGGTGACGTCGTGCGGGCCCGCCAAGTCATGCACGGTAAGACTAGCCCGGTATTCCACGAGGACAAGGGTGTCTTCGAAGGGTTGAATCGTCCGCTGACCGTCACTCGCTATCACTCTCTGGTGGTCAAGCGAGAAACCCTGCCTGACTGCCTGGAACTGACCGCATGGACCCAGTTTGAAGACGGTTCGGTGGATGAAATCATGGGGCTGCGACACAAGACGTTAAATATCGAAGGTGTGCAATTTCATCCCGAGTCTATTCTCACCGAGCAGGGTCACGAGCTGTTCGCCAACTTCCTCAAACAAACCGGCGGCACGCGCTAAGGACTTTTCATGGATATCAAGACAGCCCTGAGCCGTATTGTCGGCCATCTCGACCTGAGCACCGAAGAGATGCGCGATGTGATGCGCGAAATCATGACCGGGCAATGCACGGATGCGCAGATCGGCGCGTTCATGATGGCCATGCGCATGAAGAGCGAGAGCATCGATGAGATCGTCGGTGCAGTCTCGGTCATGCGCGAGCTGGCGGACAAGGTCGAGCTCAAGACCCTGGACGGCGTCGTGGATGTGGTTGGCACCGGCGGTGACGGCGCCAATATCTTCAATGTGTCCACTGCCTCGGCATTTGTCGTCGCAGCGGCCGGCTGCACCGTTGCCAAGCACGGCAACCGCGCCGTCTCGGGCAAGAGCGGCAGCGCCGATCTACTGGAGGCGGCGGGCATCTACCTGAACCTGACCCCGGTGCAGGTCGCACGTTGCATCGACAATGTCGGCATCGGCTTCATGTTTGCCCAGACCCACCACAGCGCCATGAAGCACGCCGCTGCTCCCCGTCGTGACCTGGGATTGCGCACCCTGTTCAACATGCTCGGCCCGCTTACGAATCCGGCTGGCGTTAAACATCAGGTGGTCGGTGTGTTCAGCCAGGCTTTGTGCCGGCCGCTGGCCGAGGTCTTGCAACGCCTGGGCAGCAAGCACGTGCTGGTGGTGCATTCGAAGGATGGCCTGGATGAGTTCAGCCTGGCGGCACCGACGTTTGTGGCGGAACTGAAAAATGATCAGATCAGCGAGTATTGGGTCGAACCTGAAGACCTGGGCATGAAAAGCCAGAGCCTGCACGGCCTGGCGGTCGACGGTCCGGCCCAATCGCTGGAACTGATTCGCGATGCGTTGGGGCGGCGCAAAACCGAGAACGGCCAGAAAGCTGCCGAGATGATCGTGCTCAACGCCGGCGCTGCGTTGTACGCCGCCGACCATGCCAGCAGCCTCAAGCAGGGCGTGGAGCTGGCCCACGATGCGTTGCACACTAGCCTTGCCCGGGAAAAACTCGAAGAATTGGGCGCATTTACCGCCGTATTCAAAGTGGAGAACGAAGGATGAGCGTGCCAACGGTTCTGGAAAACATTCTGGCTCGCAAGGCTCAAGAAGTGGCCGAGCGCAGCGCTCGCGTCAGTCTGGCCGAGCTGGAAAGCCTTGCGCGCACGGCGGAGGCGCCGCGTGGTTTCGCCCAGGCGCTGATCGATCAGGCCAAGAAAAAACAGCCGGCAGTGATTGCCGAGATCAAGAAGGCCTCGCCAAGCAAGGGCGTCATCCGCGAACACTTCGTGCCGGCCGACATCGCCAAGAGCTACGAGAAGGGCGGCGCGACCTGTCTGTCGGTGCTGACTGACATCGACTTCTTCCAAGGGGCCGACGACTACCTGAAGCAGGCGCGGGCCGCTTGCAAACTCCCGGTGATCCGCAAGGATTTCATGATCGATCCGTACCAGATCGTCGAGGCGCGTGCGTTGGGTGCCGATTGCGTGCTGTTGATCGTTTCGGCCCTGGACGATGTGAAAATGGCCGAGCTGGCGGCAGTCGCCAAAGGCGTGGGGCTGGATGTCCTGGTGGAGGTCCACGATGGCGACGAGCTGGAGCGGGCACTGAAGACCCTCGATACCAAGCTGGTCGGGGTGAACAATCGCAACCTGCACACCTTCGAAGTCAGTCTGGAAACCACCCTGGACCTGCTGCCTCGTATTCCGCGTGATCGCCTGGTCATCACCGAAAGCGGGATTCTCAACCGTGCGGATGTAGAGCTGATGGAAGTCAGCGATGTGTATTCGTTCCTGGTGGGCGAAGCGTTCATGCGGGCCGAGAACCCGGGTACGGAACTGCAACGCTTGTTCTTCCCGGAGCGTGGCCTGCCGGTCAGCGGTTCGACACTGGACTGAGCCCATGTCGCCAACGATTTCCCTGACCGTCGAAGCCGGGCTGCAAGCCGAACAGGATCTGCTGGCGAGCATTTGCGCGGGCAATGCCGAGTTCGGCCTGTTGTTCTGGCAACCCAGCGATCGTGCGTTGGTGATGCCACGTCGTTTGAGTCGCCTGGCAGGGTTTGAACACGCCAGTGCGGTCTCGGCTGCCAACGGTTGGCCCGTCCTGTTACGGGAGACCGGTGGTGAGCCGGTGCCGCAGTCGGCTGCTACCGTCAATATCGCCCTGGTCTACGCCCCGCCGCGCAGCGAAGGCGACCACGGCCGGATCGAAACCGCGTACCGACGGTTGTGTGATCCGATCTGCGAGCTGTTGGATGAAATGGGCGGTGTCGCGTCGCTGGGAGAAGTGGACGGCGCCTTTTGCGACGGACGATTCAACGTCAACCTCGACGGCCGGAAAATGGTCGGCACCGCGCAGCGCTGGCGCCAGAGCAAAGGCGGTCAGCGTCCGGTGGGCCTGGTGCATGGCGCACTTCTGCTGGACGACGAGCGAGAATCGATGGTCGCTGCGGTCAATCGCTTCAATGAAGCCTGTGGCTTGGAGCAACGGGTGCGCGCCGAGAGCCACATCGCATTGCATGAAAAATTCCCGGCGCCTGATGCGCTCGCGCGGCTCGAAGCGCTGTATCGAGAGCTACTGATTGATCTGCTGGGCGCCTAACGGGTTCCGAACACCACCATCGTCTTGCCTTTGACGCTGACCAGGTTGCGTTCTTCCAGATCCTTGAGCACGCGACCGACCATTTCCCGCGAGCAACCGACAATCCGCCCGATCTCCTGACGGGTCACCTTGATCTGCATGCCGTCCGGGTGGGTCATGGCGTCGGGCTGTTTGCACAGTTCCAACAGGCAGCGTGCGACACGTCCGGTCACGTCGAAGAACGCGAGGTCGCCGACCTTGCGGGTGGTGTTACGCAGGCGCTGTGCGATTTGTCCGCTGAGGACGTAAAGAATGTCCGGATCTTGCAGAGACAGTTCCCGGAACTTGGAGTAGCTGATTTCCGCGACTTCACATTCGACCTTGGTACGCACCCAGGCACTGCGTTCCTGTTCCTTGCCCGCCTGCTCGAACAATCCCAGTTCGCCGAAAAAATCGCCCGAATTGAGATAGGCGATGATCATCTCCCGCCCGTCGTCGTCCTCGATCAGGATCGTGACCGAACCCTTGATGATGAAGAACAGCGTTTCAGAACGATCCCCTGCGCAAATGATGTTGTGTTTGGCTGGGTAGCGGCGACGCTGGCAATGCATCAAGAGTTTGTCGAGATTCTTGATCTTGAACGTGGGAGTAATGGCAACCATGGTTGTATCCCGAAAGACTTCGCGTGTGGGGTTTGGTTTTTATGTGGGCGCGATTGGCTATCGCTAAAAGCTGGCCAAAAGCCAGCGAGATGACGCCAGCTTAACAGAGGCATCTGTAATTATTTCGAGAATTTACTTACAGGCAGACGCCCGGCCTCCTAAGGCGGGGGCCGTCATCTCAAATCGCTGTGCTAAGCTGGCGACCCTTTTTTAACAGTGGAGTCTTGGCGATGAAGGCACGCATCCAATGGGCTGGCGAAGCCATGTTCCTCGGCGAATCAGGCAGCGGTCATGTGGTCGTCATGGATGGGCCGCCAGACGCAGGCGGTAGAAACCTGGGCGTTCGACCGATGGAAATGCTCCTGCTGGGCGTAGGTGGCTGCAGCAACTTTGACGTGGTCAGCATTCTCAAGAAGTCCCGCCAGGCTGTTGAAAGTTGTGAAGCCTTCCTGGAAGCGGAGCGTGCCACTGAAGATCCGAAGGTATTTACCAAGATCCACATGCATTTCGTGGTGAAGGGGCGGGCCTTGAAGGAAGCGCAGGTCAAGCGCGCCATTGAGCTGTCTGCCGAAAAGTACTGCTCGGCCTCGATCATGCTGGGCGCCGCAGGTGTTGAAATCACCCACGATTACGAAATCATCGAATTGGGTTGAGCCGCGTCCCGCGCTGAAGATTCACTGTGTGAGGGAGCTGCCTCCCTCATCGCGCATGCCCTTGTTGTCAGATCCGATAAGTGCTTTTGGTCATGACCTTGGCCAGCAGGCTCATGCCGAACTTTACCGGGGCCGGAAAGCGAAAACCGCCGGCTTCGAGCGCGCTCTCGGCGTGGTGCTCTTCGTCCTCGCGCATCTGTTCCAGGATCGCCCGGGATTTTCCGTCCTCGGCCGGCAGTTGCTCCAGATGCTCGTTCAGGTGTTTGCACACCTGGTGTTCAGTCGCCGCAACGAAGCCGAGACTGACCTTGTCGCTGATCAACCCGGCTACTGCGCCAATACCGAAAGACATTCCGTAGAACAGTGGATTCAGGACGCTGGTGTGGCTGCCCAGTTGGCGAATCCGCTGCTCACACCACACCAGATGATCGATTTCCTCCTCGGCGGCATGCTCCATCGCCTCACGCACCTGCGGCAGCTTTGCGGTCAGCGCCTGGCCCTGATACAGCGCCTGGGCACAGACTTCGCCTGTGTGGTTGATGCGCATCAGGCCGGCGACATGGCGCCTTTGCTCGTCACTCAATTGCGCGTCCGGCTGTACGATGGCCGGGGATGGGCGGTACGGCTGACCACTGAAGGGCAGCAGCGTGCGCATCGCGGTATCGGCTTGCAGCAGCAGACGGTCAATCGGCGAGTAGTGACGTTGGGTAGTCATGCTTACCTCCGGGAAAAATCACGGCAGCCAGTTTAACCCAACCGGCCGCTGAACATTTGCGTTGGGTCAGGCTATCAACCCGGTGGCCAATTCATCTGGCGTTGACCCAGCACATGCATATGAATGTGATAGACGGTTTGGCCGCCAAGTTCATTGCAGTTCATCACCACGCGGAAACCTTGCTCGCAACCCAGCTCGAGGGCCAGGCGCTGGGCGGTGAACAGGATATGTCCTGCCAGTCCCTTGTCTTCTTCGGTCAGGTCGTTGAGCGTGCGGATCGGCTTTTTCGGAATGACCAGGAAATGCACGGGCGCCTGCGGGGCGATGTCATGGAAGGCCAGGACCTGGTCATCCTCGTAAATGATCTTGGCCGGGATCTCCCGGTTGATGATCTTGGTAAACAGAGTATCCACAGCTGTTTCTCCGTTGGGTTAGTCGAAGTCGAGTGTACTGAAGGCTCGGTTGTCGAGCCTGGGTTTTTAACGTCCAGGTGTCAGCGCGGGCAATAGGCCTTGTTGATCCTGCCGGCGATGGTCCGGACCAGCCAGCGCGATCCGAATCGGGGCAGCGCCGCCAGCCAGCGATTGCGCCGTCCGGGGATGATGATCGCTCGGTTGCGGTCCAGTGCGCGTACAGCGTACAGCGCGACTTCTTCCGGGCTCATCATCGACGTGTTGGCGTCGCATTTATGCTCATCCAGCTGTGCCCGGGCGAAGAAACCGGTGCGGGTCGGGCCGGGGCAAAGCACGGAGACTTTGATCGCACACTTCTTCAGTTCGACCCGCAGGGCTTCGGAGAAATGCAATACGTAGGCCTTGCTGGCGTAATAGGTGCTCATCCACGGCCCGGGCTGGAACGCAGCAATCGATGCAACGTTGAGGATCTGGCCGCCCCCCTGCAATGCCATGGTATTGCCAACGGCGTGACAAAGACGCGTCAGGGCGAGGATGTTGACCTCGATCAGGTCCTGCTCTGTCATCCAGTCCTGACCCAGGAACGGGCCGCTGGTGCCGATGCCGGCGCAGTTGACCAGCAGGTCGATCTGCCGTTCGCCTTCCTCCAGTTCCAGGAGAAAGCCTGAAAGCCTCAACGGTTCGCTCAGGTCGCAGGCGCGGAACAGCACCTCGACGCCAAACCGTTGAGTCAGTTCTATTGCAATACTTTCCAGCCGATCACGCTGTCGGGCCACCAGAATCAGGTTGCGGCCGCGCCGGGCCAGCGCTTCGGCCATGGCCAGGCCAAGGCCACTGGAAGCGCCAGTGATCAGAGCGTAACGGGTCATGCAGTTCTCCATCGCAACGGCCCGCCGCCGGTGGACTGAACTGTCACCGGCACCGAACGCGTTTATTGTTCCTCTTCAGAGTCTACAGAAGGATCGCCAGGTTCGGTCGCAGGTTCCGCAGCTTCATCAGCAGGATCGATGGCTTCGCTGCTTTCATAGCTGTTCAAGGCGCTGCTGTCGTAGTCCCCCTGGAGAGCACCGAAGATGCCGGCGAATGTGGCTAGGAAAATCAGCACGATCATCACCAGCCAAAGCGACGCCAGTACCTTGACCGCAGTGGTATTGCGCGGCGGAGGCGGGCCGTATTGGTTGGCACCGGCGTTGCCTGGGGCGAAGATCAGGACGAACGGGAAGATGCTGCCCACCACCGGCACAAGGTTCACCAGCCACAACCAGCCCGACCAGCCGAGGTCGTGCAGGCGCTGGACGTTGAACTGGATGCTCACGAAGGCAAAGGCAAACAGGATCACAGCGGCGAACAGGCCGCCGATGACCAGCGCCGCCAACGAGTTGGAAGCTAACAGCCAGGTCGTGCCCAGCCAGAAGCCCAGGCCGACCACCGGCATGACGGCCAACGTCAACACCATGGTCCAGGCCAGGTAGCGCAGGCGCCCGATCCGCCCATCGAAACTGAACGGCTTGAGCGTTGCGTATTCGGCCACGGCCTCGCCCACATGGGCCCGGGGCGGTGCGTAAGGGGAGACCGGTTCGATGGTCGGGGCCGATTGGTGTGCAGTGGGTTGGGGCGATTCCTGCACTTCACCAAGGCTCAATTGCAGGCCTGGCTCGGCTTCGATCCGGGCATCGATTCCACTTTTATTGAGCGCTTCCAGGTACTTTTGCGCCTCGTTGTGCGACAGGTTGCTTTTCAGGGCCACCTTGTTGCCACTGAACAGTCGTTCAATGGCGCTGACATCGCTCTTGAACAGCTCCGCGAGATTGAACTTGGCTGTGTTGGCATCGACGCCTGGCAGCAGCGCTCCGTCGAATACGATATTGAAGCGGGTCTCATTCATGCCCGGCATCCTTGTCTATGGAAGTTGATGTTATGTTTTTATCGGCTTGCTTCAGCGCGGCCATTGTCCGCCAAGCCGTGCCGCTTGGGCTTGTGCCTGACGGTACTCCTCGTCCAGGCGTGCAACCAACTGGTCGACGCTGGGCAGATCATGGATCTCACCGACGCCCTGGCCGGCGGACCAGACGGTCTTCCAGGCCTTGGCTTCATCGTTCAGCGGTTTGAGTTTCGAGCCGAAATCCACTTCGCCCTTGCCTTGCAGGGCCGCCAGGTCAAAACCGGCGTTCTCCAGGCTCTGGCGCATGAAGCTGGCAGGCACCCCGGACACCGCGGGAGTATGCACGATGTCGGCGGCTCTGGATGTGAGCAACATCTCTTTATAAGCGTCAGGTGCATGACTTTCGGTGGTGCCGATAAATCGTGTGCCGAAGTAGGCCAGGTCTGCCCCAAGCAACTGTGCCGCGAGGATCTGATGGCCATGGTTAAGGCATCCTGCGAGCAACAGGGTTTTATCGAAGAATTGTCGTATCTCGGCGATCAGCGAGAACGGGCTCCAGGTCCCGGCGTGCCCGCCTGCGCCAGCGGCGACGGCGATCAGGCCATCGACGCCGGCTTCGGCGGCCTTTTCGGCGTGGCGGCGGGTGGTCACGTCATGAAAGACCAGGCCGCCATAACCGTGGACCGCATCGACCAGTTCCTTCACCGCGCCGAGGCTGGTGATGACGATCGGCACCTTGTGATCGATGCAGATGGCCAGGTCGGCCTCGAGCCGTGGATTGCTGTGGTGCACGATCAAGTTCACTGCGTAGGGCGCGGGATTGTCCAATGTCGCCAAGCCTGCTTCGATTTCTTCCAGCCACGCCTCGAAACCGCTGCTCTCGCGCTGATTCAACGCCGGGAAGCTGCCGACGATGCCGTTGCGGCAGCAGGCCAGTACCAACTGAGGATTGGAAATCAGGAACATCGGCGCCGCCACGACGGGCAGGCGCAGGCATTGTGCGAGCAGAGCGGGTAATGACATAGAGGTGTCCCCCGGTTAGGTGATGCCGATTGGAGGTTAGAACGGACGAACCACGACCAGAATTACAATAGCCAGCAATATCAGAACCGGCACTTCATTGAACCAGCGATAAAAGACATGGCTGCGGGTGTTTTCGCCACGGGCGAAGCGTTTCACTTGGGCCCCGCACATATGGTGATAGCCGATCAGCAGCACGACCAGGGTCAACTTGGCGTGCATCCAGCCACCTTGGGAAAAGTACGCGCCGGCGTTGAGGCTGAGCAGCCAGATGCCGAACACCAGGGTGGCGACCATCGCCGGCCCCATGATCCCGCGATACAACTTGCGCTCCATGACGCTGAAGCGTTCCTTGCTGATACCGTCTTCGCTCTGCGCGTGATAGACGAACAGCCGAGGCAGGTAAAACAGGCCGGCAAACCAGCAGACCATGCTGACAATGTGAAGCGCTTTGAGCCATAGATAGAGCATTTTGGTTGATTCCCAGATTCACGGTGGCCCGATAGTAGAGGTTAGGGCGGCCACACGTCACCTTGACAGTTGTAGCGCCGCCGCGTGGCCCCTATCATCGACGGCTTTCCAGTGGGTTCGTTGAGGGCAGGTTTATGGTCAAGGTCGGTATCGTCGGCGGCACGGGTTACACCGGTGTCGAACTGCTGCGTCTGTTGGCGCAGCATCCGCAAGCTGAGGTGGTGGTCATCACCTCCCGATCCGAGGCTGGCCTGGCCGTTGCCGACATGTATCCAAACCTGCGAGGCCATTACGATGGGCTGGCGTTCAGCGTTCCGGATATCAAGACCCTGGGCGCTTGCGACGTGGTGTTCTTCGCCACGCCCCATGGCGTTGCCCATGCCTTGGCAGGCGAGCTGCTGGCCGCCGGGACCAAGGTCATCGACCTGTCGGCGGACTTTCGTCTGCAGGATGCCGATGAGTGGGCCAAATGGTATGGCCAACCCCATGGCGCGCCCGAGTTGCTCGATGAAGCGGTCTACGGCTTGCCGGAGGTCAATCGCGAGAAAATCAGGCAGGCGCGGTTGATCGCGGTACCCGGTTGCTATCCGACCGCTACCCAGCTGGGCTTCCTGCCTTTGCTGGAGGCCGGCCTGGCCGATGCCTCGCGCCTGATCGCCGACTGCAAGTCCGGTGTCAGCGGTGCCGGGCGTGGCGCCAGTGTGGGTTCGTTGTACTCCGAGACGTCGGAAAGCCTGAAGGCCTATGCGGTCAAAGGTCACCGTCATTTGCCGGAAATCCGCCAGGGGTTGCGTCGGGCTGCAGGCAAGGAAGTTGGCCTGACCTTTGTGCCACACCTGACGCCAATGATCCGTGGCATCCACTCCACCCTTTACGCGACTGTCGTTGATCGCTCGGTGGATTTGCAGGCACTCTTCGAAAAACGCTACGCCAATGAACCGTTCGTCGATGTGATGCCTGCCGGGAGCCATCCGGAAACCCGTAGCGTTCGCGGTGCGAACGTTTGCCGGATTGCTGTGCACCGTCCTCAGGATGGCGATCTGGTGGTGGTCCTGTCGGTCATTGATAACCTTGTCAAAGGCGCGTCCGGCCAGGCTGTACAGAATCTGAACATCCTGTTCGGGCTGGATGAGCGCTTGGGCTTGTCCCATGCGGGCATGTTGCCTTGATGGCGGCTGCGCAACTGCAAGTTTGAAGTGAAAGACTTGCGGCTGCGCAAATAGTTGACCGATTTTGTAGGAGAAGCGGATAATGCCCGCCATCACGCATTATGGCGGCGTAAGCGCCGGGAGATATTCAGCATGAGCGTCGAAACCTTCACCCCCACGGCTTTGCAATTCACCCACGGTGCCGCGCACAAGGTGAAGAGCCTGGTCGATGAAGAGGGCAATGATCGTTTGAAGCTGCGCGTATTCGTCACGGGCGGCGGTTGTTCGGGTTTCCAGTATGGCTTCACTTTCGACGAGGAAGTGGCCGAGGACGACACCATCGTCGAGCGCGAAGGCGTCAGCCTGGTAGTGGACCCTATGAGCTTCCAGTACCTGGCGGGTGCCGAGGTGGATTATCAGGAAGGTCTTGAAGGGTCGCGTTTCGTGATCAAGAATCCGAACGCTACCACCACTTGTGGTTGCGGTTCTTCGTTCTCGATCTGACGGCTCGTTGGCAAAACGCCGCAGGTGCCTCACGGCCCTGCGGCGTTTTGCTGTCCGGCACTATTGCTCAGGCAGGGTAAATGGCGCCGAGTACGCGTAAGCCTCGGGCGCCGGTGACACTTGGACGGTTGCCTGGAATACCCTCCAGGCAACAGTGGGCCAGCCAGGCGAACGCCATGGCCTCGACCCAATCAGGGTCTACACCGTATACGGCAGTACTGCTGACCCGGGTCTTGGGCAGCAATTCGCCCAGACGTTTCATCAGTGTCCCGTTGTGCGCGCCGCCTCCGCATACCAGCAACTCTTGGGTGTCCAGTTGAGCGTGCTGCAAGGATTCGACGATGGTCAACGCCGTCAGCTCGAGCAGTGTCGCCTGTACATTTTGCGCGGGGATGCTTGGCAGCAGTGACAGGTGTCGGGTCAGCCATGGCAGATTGAAGACTTCGCGACCAGTACTTTTCGGGCCCTTGGTGGCAAAGAACGGGTCGCTGAGCATCGCCTTCAGCAGGGCCGGCTCGACGTTTCCACTGGCAGCCCATCGACCATCGCGATCAAAATGATCGCCCTTCTGCTGGTGTATCCAGGCATCGAGCAACACGTTGCCTGGGCCGCAATCAAAGCCGGCGACCGGCTTTCCGGGTTCGATCAGACTGAGGTTGCTGAAGCCGCCAACGTTCAGTACAGCGCGATTACCGATCCGCTCCTCGAACAGCGCTTCGTGAAACGCTGGAACCAGAGGGGCGCCTTGTCCGCCGGCGGCCACGTCTCGACTGCGGAAATCACTGACGATGGTAATGCCAGTCAACTCACTCAGCAGTGCGGGATTGCCGATCTGGACGGTAAAGCCTCGCGCCGGTTCATGGCGGATGGTCTGGCCATGGCTGCCAATCGCCTTGATGTCTTCAGGCTTGAGTTGCTGTTCGTTGAGTAGGGCATGAATGCCTTGTGCGGCAAGCTTCACCCAGCTTTGTTGGGCCATGGCAGAGCGGGCGATTTCATCGGGCCCGCTGCTGCACAATCCGAGCAGTTCGGTGCGCAGAGAGGCGGGCATCGGGATGTAATGCGTGGCGACCAATTTGATCGCCGGGGCCAGTTCGATCAGTGCGATATCCAAACCGTCCAGGCTGGTCCCGGACATCACACCGATATAAAGCGCCATGGCTCAGCGCTTGCTCGAAGCCAGCATGGTGGCCTTCTCTTGGTCCATGCGTGCCATCAGCGGTTGGCTCTGCGCCAGGAAGCGTGCGCGCTCGGATTTGGCGATCGGATCGGCCATCGGCAGTTTCTGGCCCAGTGGATCGACGTGAACGCCATTGACCTGGAACTCGTAGTGCAAGTGCGGGCCGGTAGACAGGCCGGTAGTACCGATATAACCGATAACCTGGCCTTGCTTGACGGTGCCGCCGGTCTTCACGCCTTTGGCGAAGCCCTGCATATGGCCATAGAGTGTGCGGTAGGTGTTGCCGTGCTGGATGATGACAGTATTGCCGTAGCCGCCGCGGCGCCCGGCCAGCAATACCTTGCCGTCACCGGCGGCCTTGATCGGCGTACCACGAGGAGCTGCGTAGTCGACTCCTTTGTGGGCACGAATCTTGTTAAGGATTGGGTGTTTGCGGCCTGCGGAAAACTTCGAACTGATGCGGGCGAAATCAACCGGCGTGCGGATGAATGCCTTGCGCATGCTGTTGCCATCGGCAGTGTAGTAGCTGCTGTTGCCTTGTTTGTTGGTGTAGCGAACTGCTGTGTACGTCTTGCCGCGGTTTGTGAAACGGGCGGAAAGAATCGGGCCGTTGCCGACGCTTTTCCCGTTGACCACTTTCTGCTCGTAGATGACATCGAATTCATCGCCTTGGCGAATATCCTGGGCGAAGTCGATGTCGTAGCCAAACACGCTGGCCATGTCCATGGTCAGGCTATGGGACAGCCCGGCGCGTGCGGCCGATTGCGACAGCGAGCTGTTGATGACGCCATGAACATAAGCTGAACGGACGGTTGGCTTGGCGGTGACGCGGTTGAAGACATAGCCCGTTCCATTTTTGGTCAGGGTGATGCTTTCCAGGTCGCTCAGCTTGGTATGCAGATTTGTCAGCTGGCCCTCTGGGTTGAGTTCGAATTCGAGTTTCTGGCCGCGTTGCAGTTGGGTGAATTGTTTGGCTTGCTTGTCGCTCGCCAGGATTTCGTGAACCGAAGCCGAAGGCAGGCCGACCTTTTCGAAGAGGGTGGAAAGCGTGTCACCCTTGGCAACAATCACCTCGCGATGGTCTGGTCCTTTCTTTTCTTCTACGGCAGGAGGCTGCGCCTGGGCCGCTTCGGTGGTTTCTTCGGAGTTGTTGTCAATCTGGGCAAAAGGAGAGGCGGCCGGTTCGTTTGTGGCTTGAACGGCCTCGGCAGCGTCTTGTTCTTGTGTCAGTTGTTCAGCAGGGCTTTCCAGTTCAAGGCTCAGCGTCGTCTTTTTGGCTTCAACGTCGCTGGATGGAAACACCAGCAGCGCCAGACTGAGGAGGGCGGCGATGCCACTTGCGGCGAGCAGGTGGGTCTTCGGGTAAAGCGGCGGCGCTTTAGACGGTTCGGTGGTCATAAGTAATTTGACTTTAAAAAAGATGAATTGGAAAAGATGAATGACATGATGAAGATGAAATAACTGTATAAAATATAACCAAAACCCCTTCGAAGCAAGCCTGCGGACGCTCTGTTCGTGGATTGGCGCCTGTGCGCTGGGCAAACCTTGTATTTGGTGCGCGATCTTGTATGGTTGGGGCCCTTTGAATCTGAGTCTTGCGGGTCTGTTATGAAGTCGGTTGAAGAGCAGCTAGCGCTGATCAAACGTGGTGCGGAAGAACTGTTGGTCGAGTCCGAGCTGATCGAAAAGCTCAAGCGCGGGCAGCCGCTGCGCATCAAGGCTGGTTTTGACCCGACCGCGCCCGACCTGCACCTCGGGCATACCGTGCTTATTAACAAGCTGCGTCAGTTCCAGGAGTTGGGGCACCAGGTCATTTTCCTGATCGGCGACTTCACTGGAATGATCGGTGATCCGAGCGGAAAGAGTACGACGCGTCCACCGCTGACCCGCGAGCAGGTTCTGGACAATGCCGAGACCTACAAAACCCAGGTTTTCAAGATTCTCGATCCGGCCAGGACTGAAGTGGCATTCAACTCCACCTGGATGGATCAGATGGGGCCGGCGGACTTCATTCGGCTGACGTCGCAATACACCGTGGCTCGTATGCTTGAGCGCGATGACTTCGACAAGCGTTACACGACCAATCAGCCAATCGCCATCCACGAGTTCCTCTATCCACTGGTTCAGGGCTATGACTCGGTCGCTTTGCGCGCTGATGTAGAGCTTGGCGGCACGGACCAGAAGTTCAACCTGCTGATGGGGCGTGAGCTGCAGCGCAGTTATGGCCAGGAAGCCCAGTGCATTCTGACCATGCCGTTGTTGGAAGGCCTGGATGGCGTGAAGAAGATGTCCAAATCATTGGGCAACTACGTCGGCATTCAAGAGGCTCCGGGTGTGATGTACGGGAAGCTGGTGTCGATTCCGGATGCGCTGATGTGGCGTTATTTCGAGTTGCTGAGCTTCCGCTCCATGGAGGAGATCAACGCTTTTCGTGCTGATGTCGAGGCGGGTGCCAATCCGCGGGATATCAAGATCAAGCTGGCGGAAGAAATTGTTGCGCGTTTCCATGGTGAAGAGGCTGCGGCCAGTGCTCACCGCGCTGCGGGCAATCGGATGAAAGATGGTGAGCTACCGGAAGATCTGCCGGAGATCGAATTGGTTGCTGTTGAGGATATGCCAATCGCGGCCGTCCTCAATAAAGCCGGATTGGTCAAGAACGCTGCGGTGGCGCGAGACCTCCTGGGGTCGGGTGGTGTGCGTGTAGATGGTGAAGTGGTTGATCGTGCTTATATATATAAGCTGGGTTCTACCCATGTTTGCCAGGCGGGCAAGAAGGCTTTTGCGCGTATTACGCTGAAAACCGAATAAACCTGAAATCAAGGGTTGACGGCAGATTTCAGGTGTCTATAATTCGCCCCACTTCCGGCGCAGTCGAAACGGAAAACTCCTTGAGATTCAATGAGTTACTTGGTTTTAGACGGCGACTTGCTTCAGTTCATCGAAGCCTGGAAGGAGTCGATAGGGCAGTGTTGTAGTGCTCGTTGACGGTTCGATCT
>NZ_JBKGGU010000014.1:0-192976 GCF_052042015.1 Pseudomonas sp. SMV71
GGAGTGAGGGAACACCGAGCGTAAGCGAGGTGCCCAGTGGTGGGGCGAGGCGCTTTTGGTTACTTTTGGCGCCCTTTCAAAAGTGACCCGCTGTAAAAGCGGAACCATAAGCCGCCGTTACCGCAGCAATGGATATGCACCCGGAAATCCAAGTCGACTGCCAGGCCGCCATCGCGAGCAGGCTCGCTCCCACAATAGATCGGAGTGCAACCGCAAAAACAGGTCGGCTGTCAGGCCGTCTCGCGAGCAAGCTTTGCTCCCACAGTCCAATCCCCCCAGGTATAACGAGCGCACAGCAGGGAAAGACCAGCCAAATCCCCCCAAACCGCCACAAACTCCCTGTAAACTCCGGCCTTTGCCCCCGACACAGGAAGTTGGCATGTCCGCCTCGATCCTTTACATCCACGGCTTCAACAGCGCCCCCGCCTCGACCAAGGCCCGCCAGCTCATCGCCGTGATGACCCGCCTGGGCCTGGCCGACCGACTGCAAGTGCCGGCCCTGCACCACCACCCCCGCGAAGCCATGGCCCAGCTGGAACAAGCGATTACACAACTGGGTTGCCCGCTGCTGGTCGGCAGCTCGCTCGGCGGCTACTATGCCACTCACCTGGCCGAGCGCCACGGCCTCAAGGCGTTGCTGATCAATCCGGCCGTCAGCCCCCATCGTATGTTCGATGGCTACCTGGGCCCCCAGAAGAATCTGTACACCGACGAAACCTGGGACCTGACCCTCGACCACGTCACAACCCTGGCCGAATTGGAAGTGCCGGCGCCCCAGGATCCGCAGCGGTTTCAGGTATGGTTGCAAACCGGTGACGAAACGCTGGATTATCGCCACGCCCAGCAGTATTACCGCGCCTGTGCCTTGCGCATCCAGGCTGGCGGCGACCACAGTTATCAGGGGTTTGCCCAGCAACTGCCAGCGCTGTTGAGCTTTGCCGGCATAGGCGCCGATTTGTATCAGGCGATCGATTTCACCTCGCTGTGAGCCATCGCCCTTTTTTCATTTGAACACTGACGACGAGACCCCATGGCCACTCCCAGCGCTAGCTCTTATAACGCAGACGCCATCGAAGTCCTCTCGGGCCTCGACCCGGTGCGCAAGCGCCCCGGCATGTATACCGACACCAGTCGGCCGAACCACCTCGCCCAGGAAGTCATCGACAACAGTGTCGACGAAGCCTTGGCCGGGCATGCCAAGTCGGTGCAGGTCATCCTGCACGCCGACCATTCGCTGGAAGTCAGCGATGACGGGCGCGGCATGCCGGTGGACATCCACCCCGAAGAGGGCGTGTCGGGCGTCGAGCTGATCCTGACCAAACTCCACGCGGGCGGTAAGTTTTCCAACAAGAACTACCAGTTCTCCGGCGGTCTGCACGGGGTGGGTATTTCCGTGGTCAACGCCTTGTCGACCCAGGTCCGGGTGCGGGTCAAGCGCGACGGCAACGAGTACCAGATGACCTTCGCCGATGGCTTCAAGGCTACCGAGCTGGAAGTGGTGGGTACCGTTGGCAAGCGCAATACCGGGACCAGCGTGTATTTCGCCCCGGATCCGAAATATTTCGATTCGCCGAAGTTTTCTGTCACTCGCCTCAAGCACGTTCTCAAGGCCAAGGCCGTGTTGTGTCCGGGGCTGCTGGTCAGCTTCGAAGACAAGGCCACCGGCGAGAAAGTCGAATGGCACTACGAAGATGGCCTGCGCTCGTATCTGGTGGACGCGGTCAGCGGCTTCGAACGCCTGCCCAACGAACCATTCTGCGGCAGCCTGGCCGGTAACAAGGAAGCCGTGGACTGGGCGCTGTTGTGGCTGCCCGAGGGCGGCGAAAGCGTCCAGGAAAGCTACGTCAACCTGATCCCCACGGCCCAGGGCGGCACTCACGTCAACGGCTTGCGCCAAGGCTTGCTCGATGCAATGCGTGAGTTCTGTGAGTTCCGCAACCTGCTGCCCCGCGGTGTGAAGCTGGCGCCGGAAGACGTCTGGGAACGCATCGCCTTTGTGTTGTCGATGAAGATGCAGGAACCGCAATTCTCCGGCCAGACCAAGGAGCGACTGTCGTCCCGCGAGGCGGCGGCGTTTGTTTCCGGGGTGGTCAAGGACGCCTTCAGCCTGTGGCTCAACGCCAATCCGGAAACCGGCCTGGCCCTGGCGGAGCTGGCGATCAGCAACGCCGGTCGCCGGCTCAAGGCCAGCAAGAAGGTTGAACGTAAACGCATCACCCAGGGCCCGGCATTGCCAGGCAAGCTCGCCGATTGCGCCGGGCAGGATCCGATGCGCTCCGAGCTGTTCCTGGTGGAAGGTGACTCCGCCGGCGGTTCGGCCAAGCAAGCGCGGGACAAAGAGTTCCAGGCGATCCTGCCGCTACGGGGCAAGATCCTCAACACCTGGGAAGTGGACGGCAGCGAAGTGCTGGCCAGCCAGGAAGTTCACAACATCGCCGTCGCCATCGGTGTCGATCCGGGCGCCGAGGACATGAGCCAGCTGCGTTACGGCAAGATCTGCATCCTGGCCGACGCCGACTCCGATGGCCTGCACATTGCAACGTTGCTGTGTGCCTTGTTCGTCCAGCATTTCCGTCCGCTGGTGGACGCCGGTCACGTGTACGTCGCGATGCCGCCGCTGTACCGCATCGACCTGGGCAAGGAGATCTACTACGCCCTGGACGAGGCCGAGCGCGACGGCATCCTTGACCGCCTGGTGGCCGAGAAGAAGCGCGGCAAGCCGCAGGTCACCCGATTCAAGGGCCTGGGCGAGATGAACCCGCCGCAGTTGCGTGAAACCACTATGGATCCGAACACTCGCCGCCTGGTGCAATTGACCCTGGAAGATTTCGAGGCGACCTCGGAAATGATGGACATGCTGCTGGCGAAGAAGCGTGCGGGCGATCGCAAATCCTGGCTCGAATCCAAAGGCGACCTGGCCGAGGTGCTGGCCTGATGCGCAATGGGTTCGCCCTGGTTGTGTTGTTGTGGGCGGGGTTTGCGGTGGCGGGGCCGGCGCCGGAACTGAAGTTGCTGTCCGAGCACGCCGTCGAGGGCATGCGCGGCGGCAACCTGTCCGGGTTGGCGAGGTGCGGCAACGAGTTGTGGACGGTGTCCGATCGCGATGATGATCGTATCTATCGTCTGGACACGTCCGATGCAAAGGTCTGGCAGGCCCAGGCGCTGATCATCGACGTGCCGCAGGTGCCTGACAACGGCTTGCCTTGGGGCCTGCGTTCACGGACCTGGGCGGCATCGTTCCTGCGCGGTGGGTCACTGGATTTCGAAGGCATCAGTTGCGACAGCGCCGGCAATCGCTATGTGGTCAGCGAGGCCTATGCAGCGGTGTTGCAAGTGCCGCCGACAGGCGAGGCGTCCTGGCTGAAAGTTGCCCCGGCACTGATTCGCCAGGCCCGGGCCAGCGGAATGCTGCTGCATTTCAATGCGCTGTTCGAAGGCTTGGCGGTAAACCCGGCTGGCGACCAACTCTGGCTGGCCGCCGAACGTGAACGTCGCGGCTTGCTGCTGATCAAGCGTCAGCAAACGGTGTGGGATTGCGACGGCAATTGCGTGCTGTTGAGCGAAGCGGGGCTGGAGATGCAGCCGGCGCAGTTCCCCAAGGCCAGACCGGTTTCTCGGGATTTCGCCGATATTTCGCTGTTCGACGGCAAGCTGTTTACCCTGGAGCGCAACGCCTTCCAGGTCTGCCGGCGTGACCCGCAAAGTGCCAAGGTGGAGCGTTGCTGGTCGTTTGCTGCCGAGGCGTTGCAGGAGAATCGCCGCTATAGGCAGAACTTCGGCCTGGCCGAAGCGTTGGTGGTGGATGCCGAGGGCGCCTGGATCGGCCTGGACAACAACGACGGGCGACGGGCCGACGGCGAAGAGCGACCGATTGTCTGGCGCTTTGCCGCGCCGGACGGCGGCTGGAGCGCTTCGCCGTGAGTCAGCAGCCACCGGGCAAGCGCGCCGGTCGTGTGCTGATGATCCTGGCCTGGTGTGCAGCGCTGTTCTTGGCTACGCGTTTTTTTGCACAGTTGGAGCAGCGCCAGCAGAACCCCAACACCCAGGTGTATTCGCAACGGGGTGAGGGATTTATAGAGGTGAAGTTGGTTGGCAATACCCAGGGGCATTTTGTTGCCAGCGGCCAGATCAACGGCGAGCCGGTGGATTTCATGCTCGACACCGGCGCCACCGACGTGGCGATTCCGGTGGAATTGGCCGAGCGCCTCGGGCTGGAAAAAGGTTCCGGCGTGACGTTGAGCACGGCCAACGGCTTGAGCGAGGGCTATCGCACCCGCATCGACCGGCTGCAACTGGGCGACATCGTCTTGCGTGATGTCCGGGCCCTGGTGGCGCCAGGCCTGGGTGGCACGCAGGTGCTGCTGGGCATGAGCGCCCTGAACAAACTTGAATTTACCCAGCGCGACGGCACCATGCTGCTGCGCCAGACAACGAACTGATGAGGCCCGCATGAGCGACATTCTTGCAGACAGCTTAGATGGCGTAGAGCGCCGATCGCTGGCTGACTTCACCGAAAATGCCTACCTCAACTACTCCATGTACGTGATCATGGACCGCGCCTTGCCGCACATCGGCGACGGCTTGAAGCCGGTCCAGCGACGGATCGTGTACGCCATGAGCGAACTGGGGCTGGACGCCGACTCCAAACACAAGAAGTCGGCGCGTACCGTCGGTGACGTGCTCGGCAAGTTCCACCCCCACGGCGATTCGGCCTGCTACGAAGCCATGGTGCTGATGGCGCAACCGTTCAGCTATCGCTACACGTTGGTAGACGGACAGGGCAACTGGGGTGCGCCGGACGATCCCAAGTCCTTCGCGGCCATGCGTTACACCGAGGCGCGGCTGTCGCGTTACTCCGAGGTGTTGCTCAGCGAACTGGGCCAGGGCACCGCGGATTGGGGGCCGAACTTTGACGGTACTCTCGACGAGCCCCTGGTGTTGCCGGCGCGTTTGCCGAATATCCTGCTCAACGGCACCACTGGCATCGCCGTGGGCATGGCCACCGACGTGCCGCCCCACAACCTGCGGGAAGTGGCGACCGCCTGCGTGCGCCTGCTGGATGAGCCAAAGGCCACGGTGGAGCAGCTCTGCGAGCACATCCAGGGCCCGGATTATCCGACCGAAGCGGAAATCATCACACCGCGCGCCGAGCTGCTGAAAATCTACGAGAACGGTCGCGGTTCGGTGCGCATGCGCGCGGTGTACCACGTCGAGGACGGCGACATCATTGTCACTGCGCTGCCGCATCAGGTCTCCGGCGCCAAGGTGTTGGAACAGATTGCCGCGATGATGCAGGCAAAACCGTCGAAAGCCCCGCAAGTGGCGGACTTGCGCGACGAGTCCGACCATGAAAACCCATGCCGTATCGTGATCATTCCGGTCAACAGCCGGGTCGACCATGAAGCCTTGATGCAGCACCTGTTCGCCAGCACTGATCTGGAGTCCAGCTACCGGGTCAACATCAACATCATTGGCCTGGACGGCAAGCCACAGCTGAAAAACCTGCGGGCACTGCTGGTGGAATGGCTGGAGTTCCGGGTCAAGACCGTACGCCGGCGTCTGCAATTCCGCCTGGACAAGGTCGAGCGCCGCCTGCACCTGTTGGACGGCTTGCTGATCGCCTACCTGAACCTGGACGAGGTGATCCACATCATCCGTACCGAGGATCACCCTAAGGCCAGGCTGATCGAGCGGTTTGCCCTGAGTGAGATCCAGGCCGACTACATCCTCGATACCCGCTTGCGCCAGTTGGCGCGGCTGGAAGAGATGAAGTTGCGGGCGGAACAGGATGAATTGCTCAAGGAGCAGGCCAAGTTGCTCGCACTGCTGGGCAGTGAAGCCAAGCTCAAGAAGCTGGTGCGCACCGAGTTGCTCAAGGATGCCGAAACCTACGGCGACGACCGTCGCTCGCCGATCGTCGAGCGCGCCGAAGCCAAGGCCTTGAGTGAACACGACCTGCTGCCGAATGAGAAAGTGACCGTTGTACTGTCGGAAAAAGGCTGGGTGCGCTCCGCCAAGGGGCACGATATTGACGCGGCCGGGCTTTCCTACAAGGCCGGGGACAGTTTCAAGGCATTGGCGCCGGGGCGCTCGAACCAGTTTGCGGTGTTCATTGACTCAACGGGGCGCAGCTATTCGGTGGCGGCCCATACCCTGCCGTCGGCTCGCGGCCAGGGTGAGCCGCTGACCGGTCGATTAACGCCGCCGCCGGGTGCAACTTTTGAATGCGTGCTGATGCCTGATGATGACGGGCTGTACGTTATTGCGTCGGACGCAGGTTACGGCTTCGTGGTCAAGGGTGAGGATCTGCAAGCCAAGAACAAGGCGGGCAAGGCATTGTTGAGCCTGCCGAACAACGCCAAGGTGATTGCGCCGCGCCCGGTTCACGACCGCGAGAACAACTGGCTGGCTTCGGTGACGACCGAGGGCAGGCTGCTGGTGTTCAAAATCAGCGACCTGCCGCAACTGGGCAAAGGCAAGGGTAACAAGATCATCGGTATTTCCGGCGAACGGGTGGCGAGCCGTGAGGAATTTGTCACGGATATTGCAGTATTACCGGAAGGCGCCACGCTTGTTCTACAGGCTGGAAAGCGGACGCTGTCGTTGAAAGCAGACGATCTTGAGCATTACAAAGGTGAACGCGGTCGGCGGGGCAACAAGCTTCCGAGGGGTTTTCAGCGGGTCGATGCGCTGCTCGTCGAAAACCTGAATTAAGCGTCCTAGAGGGTCCGGTCTGCAATTAAATGGTGCAGACCGACGCTTTCGCGCTGGAGTCGGGACGCATATTCACGGATGATAGGCCCTTTCAAGCGCCGGCGTGGCCGAGCGTTCTTTTTTATGACCAAGTATTTTTCACTGTGGTATGCCTTGTGGCCGCCACTTGGACGGGACGATGACTGCTCTGCGCCTTCCTATTTTGTGGCTCGCCGGCCTGCTTGGCCTGGCGGGTTGCGCCGTCAACCAGCCGGTGTCGCTGTACCAACTCGACAGCGGCAACCCGGCCCAGCCTGCGCAAAGCACAGGCATGGCGGTCCTGCTGGGGCCGGTGTTGATTGCCGATTACCTGCAACGCGAAACCTTGTTGCAACGCCAACCGGACGGCAGTTTGCAGGCTGCTACGGATGGCCGTTGGGCCGGTAGCCTATCCTCGGACATCGATCAGCTGCTGTTGCGTCAGGTCGCCGGACATCTGGACAGCCAGCGTGTCGTCCTGGCGCCAGCCACCCAGGGCTTCACGCCGGACGTCCAGGTGCTGCTGTCGATTACCCGCCTGGATTCGGGCAAATCCCAGCCGGCGGTGCTCGACGCCCAATGGCGCTTGATCGACCGTCGCGGCAAGGTGCGGGAGAACCGCATCGTGCATTTGCAAGAGCAACATGCCGGCACTACCGCCGCGCAGGTTCAGGCCCAGGGTATGTTGGTGCAGCGCCTGGCCGAGCAGCTCTCCACGGCGCTCAAGCCTCTGGCCAACCAGCCGCCGATCGTCGAAGCCCCGACCCGCAAATCCGCGCCGGCCCAGGCCAAGCCTACCGAACAGGAAAAGTCGCCGAAAATCCCGATGGCCTTGCCGATTCGTACGGATATGGAAGTGTTCAGGTTCTGATGGTTGGACAGGATGAAAGCAAAGCCCGCGTTGATGCGGGCTTTGTTGTTTCTGACGAGTGGATTTTGCGGCGTTTGCGCTGGCCTAATCGCGAGCAGGCTCGCTCCCACAAGGTTTCAGCGAGCCATCGCCCCCTGTGGGAGCGAGCCTGCTCGCGATTGACGGTGGCACAGACAACAAAAAGCCCGCAGACAATCACTCATCTGCGGGCTTCGTCGTATCAGCTACTGAACTTCAGGCCTGGCGCTCATGCATCCGCGCCAACTGCCGCTCCAGCATCGATGGATACGGCTCCATCAAGCGCTCCACGCAGCAGGCGCCTTCGGGGCTGGCGATAGGGCGGATGCGGGCGCGCTGGCGGATCAGTGCGTCGTCGTTGATCTTGCGCTCCACCAGCAGCAGGTTGCGGCTGTGTTGCGACAGGGCCAGAGCGTCCTGGGCGGTTTCGGTCAGCAGCAGGTCGATCTGGCTCAGGCCGAACAACCCGTCGCCCAAGGTCAGGCCCAATTGCAGTTGCAGGGTGATGCCGCTGTCGGCGACTTCGATCTGCAACTGGTGCCCCAGGGCGCGCAGCAGCTCACCGCAGCAGATGGCGTTGGTCAGGTAGTCATCGCCGCTGTCCTCGGTGTGGAACAGCATCAGCGTGCTGCCATCATTGAGGGTGTGCAGTTCGCCCTGATAAAGCGATGCGGCCTGGTCAAGGCAGTCGCGATAGCGCTCCAGCAGCTCCTTCAGGCGTGCCTGGGGCAGGCGGCGCAATTGATCCTGAGCACCCAGTTGCACCGCCAGCACGGCGCTGTGCTGGGGTTGGTTCGAGACCGAGGGGCGGGCAAGCGGTTTCGGCTCGCCGGCCACCGACTCGTCACGCAGGTCGGCGAAGGCGTCGTCGTCTTCATCATCCTCGGCGGTCCGCACCACGTGCCGCGGGGCGGGCCTGGCAGCTGGCATCGGCGGGCTTTCATCGAAGCCCGGATCACGCAGGTTGCGCACCTCAAAGCCTGGCTCGGCGTCGTCCTCGTCAACGAAGTCGAGTTCTTCCGGTTCCGGCACAGGCGCAGGTTCCGGCGCGAAACTGGCGTGCAGTTGCCGGGCCAGGTCGCCGATTTCGTCCTGGCGCTGGGTGGCCGGGGTGTGTTCGTCAATGTCCCGCAGCCACACGCGCAGTTGCAGCAATGGCGTGGAGATGTGCCGGCCCAGGCGCAGGCTCAAGGCCAGAGCGAGTGCCAGAAGAATCGCGCTGAGGATGCCCATGCTTTGCAGGCTGATGGTCATCGGTTGCTGGAACTGGTCCATGTCCAGGCTGATGCGCAGTTGCCCGGCGGTCACGTCCTGGAAGGTGATCTTGCTCTGGTACATGCCCCCGGACTCGCCCAGCAAGCCCGGCTTGGGACGCTGGCCGGCCTCGGCGAGGATGCGGTTGTCGACGCTGTAGATGGCGGCGTGGGCCACCAGCTTGTTCTTGGTCAGGTTATTGAGCAGCACGTTGAGGCTGAGGATGTCGTTGGACACCAGCAGCTCGGTGGCGGACGTGGCGGTCTGGGTGGTCAGGCTTTCACCCAGGGCATCGGCCTGCTCGTGCATGGCCTGCTTGAACTGCAGCCCCATCACGCAGGCATAGATGACCAGGGCCAGGGCGACCAGGATCACGTTATGGCTGGCGATGCGCAATGCGATCGGTACGCGCCGGTGGCGCAGTGCACGAAAGATCAGCAGGAAGAAATTATCGGTTTTGACTGGCGTGGGCCGGTTCACTGAGCTCGGCTCTTTGTCCGTGAAATTGACGCGCAGTATAGCGACAGCCCCATGACCGGCAAAGCACTGGCGGTGCCCGATGGTCACTGAATGTGGGTAGAATGCGCTTTTTTTCCACCTGCGGGGGTGCGCCTTGCGCGAAATCGTCCTGATAAACATCACTGGCAGCGACCGTCCTGGCCTGACTGCGGCCATTACCGGCGTCCTGGCCCAAGGTGGTGTGACTATTCTCGACATCGGTCAGGCGGTGATCCATGACACGCTGTCGTTCGGCATCCTGGTTGAGATCCCGGACGCCGAGCAGAGCAAATCGGTGCTCAAGGACATCCTGTTCACCGCCTACAAACTTGACCAGCAGGTGCGTTTCACCCCGGTTTCCGAGGCCGATTATCAGCATTGGGTGGACGGGCAGGGCAAGCAGCGCCACATCGTGACCCTCCTGACCCGCAAGGTAACCGCCGAGCAGTTGCAGCGCGTCAGCTCGATCACCGCTCAATACGGGCTGAACATCGACCATATCGACCGTCTCTCCGGGCGCATGCCCCTGGATACCCCGGCCGACAAGGGCAAGGGCTGCATCGAGTTTTCCGTGCGCGGCGAACCGGCCGATCCCCAGGCATTGCGCGCCGAATTCCTCAGCGTGGCCCAGGAACTGAACGTCGATATCGCCTTCCAGGAGGACTCGCTGTTCCGGCGTAACCGCCGCCTGGCGGTCTTCGACATGGATTCGACGCTGATCGAAGCCGAAGTCATCGATGAACTGGCGAAAGCGGCCGGGGTGGGTGACAAGGTCTCGGCCATTACCGAACGGGCGATGGCCGGCGAGCTGGATTTCCGCGCCAGCTTCAAGGAGCGCCTGGCGCTGCTGCAAGGCCTGGACGTCAGTGTGCTGGATTCCATCGGTGCCTCCCTGCGCCTGACCGAAGGCGCCGAAACGCTGTTCGCCGAACTCAAGCGCCTGGGCTACAAGACAGCGATCCTGTCCGGTGGCTTCACCTACTTCGCCAAGCAACTGCAAGCCAAACTCGGCATCGACTACGTGTTCGCCAACGAACTGGAAGTGGTGGACGGCAAGGTCACTGGCGTGGCCGTCGAGCCGATCGTCGATGCCCAGCGCAAGGCTGACCTATTGCGGGAGCTGGCTGAAAAGGAAGGCCTGCGACTGGAGCAGACCATCGCCGTGGGCGATGGCGCCAACGACTTGCCGATGCTGGCCATCGCCGGCCTGGGCGTGGCGTTCCGTGCCAAGCCGCTGGTCAAGCAGTCGGCCAGGCAGGCGATTTCCACCCTGGGGCTGGATGGGGTGCTGTACCTGCTGGGCCTGCGGGATCGGGACGGGCAGCTCTGAGCCAATACGCCGATCCGAGTGAGCGCTTTTGTGGCGAGGGAGTTTGCTCCCGCTGGCCTGCGCAGCAGGCCCGATGTGGTCAACCTGACACACGGGATGTCAGGTTTTCAGGGCCGCTTCGCGCCCTTGCGGGAGCAAGCTCCCCTCGCCACAGAGGATTGCGTGTTGGTTGTCTAGAGCGACTTCCACAGCGAATCGAAATCCCCCTCAGCTTCGGTTCCATCCCCGGCGGTGACCGAGTCCTCCTGGTGATAGGAAAACTGGTTGAAGCTGTGGGTGCTGGTCAGCCGTCGGTCCAGACCGGCCCGGCGTTCCTGGCCGTTGGTATTGATCAGGATCCGCTGGCCCTCCTGGAACGGCAGGCGCGGGGCGATCATGGTGGGGGGCAGGTCGATAGCGCTGATCTCCGGCAATAGCAGCCCGCGCAAGTATTGACCTTGCTCTTGCTTGTCCCGCACCAGTTGCAGTCCGCAGGGTTGTGCGTGGGGGGCGACCAGCTCAATGCCCATCTGCATGGTGCCGTTGCGCACCTGGCGGATCCACCGCACCACGGCCACGCTCCAGGCTTGGTCACTGGCATCGCGGATACCGATCACTTCTCCGGCTTGCAGCTGTTCCGGCACTTCCTTCGGCCAGGCAAGGCAGTAGCCGCCGGGGCTGTGGTTGACGATCGGCAGGTCGTAGGTCGGGAAGTGATGCTGTTTGTCGGAGTTGCTGCCGTCGTCATCGGCCGGGTTGACCGGGTACTCGATTTCTTCGTAGGGCAGCATGTCGCCATCGCCGCTGGGGGCGGCATCGAAGGCCTTCTTCCAGGTGTCGCTGCTTTTGGTCGGTGATGCCTCGAAGCGCGCCTTGCCAGTGGCAGGAGTCTTCAGGATATCGCTGAACGAGCGTTCGCCGCCGAGGAAGTAATGCAACGCGCTCATGCCCACGCACAGCGTCAACGTGCCACTGCCCTCGGTGCGCTGGAAGCTGCGCTCGGCAGCCTCGCCCCAGGCCGCTTGCAGATGGCGCAAGGTGTCGGCGCTCATGCCGCCAGGCACGGGCAGGTCAGAAGGTTTATCCAGGTGAGCTGCAATCGCGCTGACCAGGCGCTGTGGATCAAAACCCTGCAAGGTCGGCTGTTGTTCGGCCCTGAATTTGGAGCGATAGCGTGGTCCGACGTCCAGCTCCGGCGCGACGGCGAACAGACCGGTGGCGGTTGCGGCGGGGTCCAGTTTGACGTAGTGACTCCAGGGTTCCAGCACTTCGGCCAGCCGTGCGATCTGGCTCTGGCGCAGTTGATTGCTGCGTGACGCCCCCAGCAGCAAAGCGACGACGTAGGTCTGTTCGGCGTTCAACTGATGGACCTGGCTCGCCAGTTCATCGCTCACGCTCAGGTGCTGCAAGCGGTGCAGGCAGGCGATCCGGTACAGCTGGTGCAAATCCAGCCATAAGCCTTCAGGTACGGGGCTGTAGATCTGGCTGGCCCGCACCAGCAGGCTGTCGAGGGCATGCAAGGCCCGTTGCAGTGCGGTGCTCAGCAGGCGCGCCCGGTCCTTGGTGTATTTCGCCGCGATGCGCGCCGCGATCTGCTTGTAACCCATCGCCAGGTGGGTTTGCAGGGCCTGGCAGAGGTTGACGATCTTGCGCGAGCGGTCGTCCAGCACGACGGCCTGTTGGAGGAAGTGCCGCTCCAGATGCCTACAGACGTAATACACCTCGGGCCGCAGCAGCTCGAGCAATTGCAGGCGATTGTCGCTGGGGGTGAGAAACTGGTTGAGTTCGCCAAGGGCCTGGTACAACAGACGAGCCGTTTCGCCGATGTTGGCCTTGGGCAGGTTGGCGATCCAGCGTTTGAGGTCACGTGGCGTGCCATCGCAGAAGGACAGGCGTGACTGCGTCGGGGTCGAGACGCGCAACAACTGGAGAGGGCTGGTCTCATTCATGCCGTGGACGGACTCCGGCCAGAAAAATGAAAAGGATCTTCTCAACTCTAGCAGCTGTGGCTGAAAAGAAGTGCCCTATCTATTTCTGGACGGCTATAGCCACTGTGGGAGCGAGCTTGCTCGCGATGACGGTTTGTCTGCCAACATATTTGTCGACTGACGCGCCGCTATCGCGAGCAAGCTCGCTCCCACAGGGTGTTCAGTGCCTTAAATGGTTGGAAGCGCCAACCCCTGGCCCATCCGCACCGGCGAGCCGGCCACCAGTTCCTCGGCCCATTTCACCTGACCCGGCCCGAACAGCACGATGGCGGTAGAACCCAGCTTGAAGCGCCCGAGTTCGGCGCCTTTTTCCAGGTGGATCGGTGCACGGGCGGCTTCGTCGTAGCGGAAGGTTTTCAGCTCACGCTTGGGTGGCGTGACCAGCCCGGCCCAGACGGTTTCGATGGACGCCACGATCATCGCGCCCACCAGCACTACGGCCATCGGCCCACGCTCGGTGTCAAAGATGCAGGCTACGCGTTCATTACGGGCGAACAGCTCCGGAACGTTTTCCGCGGTGGTCTGGTTGACCGAGAAGATCCGGCCAGGGATGTAGACCATTTCCCGTAGGGTGCCGGCCAGCGGCATGTGGACACGGTGGTAGTCCTTGGGCGACAAGTAGATGGTGGCGAAATCGCCACCCATGAACGGTGCGGCGTTGGCCGTGTCACCGCCCAGCAGTTCCAGCACGCTGAAGCTGTGGCCCTTGGCCTGGAATACCCGGCCATGCTCGATTGGGCCGAGTTGGCTGACCGCACCATCGGCAGGGCTGAGGATCGCGCCCGGGGTCTGATCCAGCGGGCGGGCGCCGTCTTTCAAAGCGCGGGTGAAGAAGGCATTGAAGTGCTCGTAGGCAGTCAGGTCTTCCACCAGGGCCTGGGACATGTCCACTTGATAGCGCTTGGCGAACCACGCAGTGAACGCATTCTTGAACCAGCGCACGCGGCATTCGGCGATGCAGCCGGCCAGCCGCGACAGCAAGTGGTGAGGCAGCAGGTACTGAGAGAGGATGAACAAACGGTTTTTCATTAACTGTCCTTAAGCACTTTCAAAGCTCGATGGGGGTGTCGGGGTGGTTGCCCCATTCGCCCCAGGAACCGGCATAGCCTTTGACCCGCGGATAACCGAGCGCCTTGGCCACCAGATAGGTGAAGCCAGAGCGGTGGTGGGTCTGGCAGTGGGTGATGATTTCTTTGTCCGGCGTGATGCCCAATTGTTCGAGTATCTGCGGCATGTCCCGGCGAATGCGCAGGTTGCGCGCCTGATCCATGCCGGCGGTCCATTCGAAGTTGATGGCGCCGGGGATATGTCCGCCCCTGGCAGCGACGACTTTTTCGCCGGAAAACTCCAGCGGGCCGCGAGCGTCCCAGATCGCCAGGTCGGCAGCACCGAGGCGGCTTTGCAGGTACTCGCGCGTTGCGGTGGGGGCTTCATGCAGGGTCAGGCTCACCGGGCCTGCGACGGGCGCCGGGACTTCGATCGAAACCGGCAGGCCTTCGTCCAGCCAAGACAGCAGGCCGCCGTCGAGGTAGTGGTAACGGGTGTGGCCAATCACGTCCAGCAGCCAGATGAAGCGCCCGGCCCAACCGCCGCCTTCGTCGTCATAGAGCACGTAGACTGCCTCGGGGTTGTGCCCGAGTTCGCCGAACAGGGCCTCGAGATCGGCTTTGGCCGGCAACAGGCCCGGCGCCGGCGGCTGGCCCAGTTGCGTGCGCTTGGGGTCGACGAACCGTGCGCCAGGGATATGTCCGGTGCTGTAGCGGGCGGCGCTGGTCAGGTCCACCAGGATCAGCTCGCGGGCGTCGAGGCGCGCAAGCAGCTCGCTCGGTTCGATCACCAGCGGCAAGCCAGAGAAGTCAGGCATGTGAGGTCTCCAGGGGCGCAAAGGGAAAGGATTGTAGCAAGTTCAGCGACCGCGGTTGGTAAAGGTGTGCAGGGCCCGTTCGATGCACTGCACGGTTTTACCAAAGGCCTGCAAGGTCACGTCCGAGAACGGTCCGCCGCCCTGGTCCGCCACCACCAGCATGATCACTCGCCCGTTGCAGGTCAGCGAACGCAGGATCAGATGCTCGCCCTTGAATTGGCTGCGCAGGCCCGGCGGCAACAGCGCAGAAAACTGCGCGTTGTTGTCCGGGTTCAGGCGGACCTGAGCCTGCTGGGCCAGCAACCGCTGCAAGACCTTGCTTTGGCTGATGGAAAAACTCATGGCCGCGGCTTCGGCAGGCAGGCCGGCGGTCTGGTGTACGCGCACGCTGGTCTGGCTGCGATCGGCCATCAGGATCATCACCCGGCGCATGCCGCAGGCCACCAAAACATCCCGTGCCGAGGTGGTCAGGTGCATGGCATTGCGGAAGGGGCTTGGCTCCACCAGCAGCGCCGAGCATTGCTTGCGCCACTGACCCAGGCTTTCGGCGCTGGGCGCAGCGGCCGGCAACAAACCGGGGTGGACGCGGCGCAGCCCCCATGGCCAGATCAGCGCCACAGCCGGGTGCCAGAGGTCCGGCATGGCGTGCTGCCGGGCACTGACGGCGGCTTGCTGATGCAGTTGCTGCTGCAACTCATCCATCGGCATCTGCAGATACAGGCTGGTGAGGTACTGCCAGCGCGAACTGTGGGGGCAATCCCAGGCCTGGTGGGCTGAAAGGGCCAGACCGTTTGCCAGCAACACGGTGTTGGCCGGCTGATTGAGCCAGCGTCGCAAGGTCGGGTCGTCGTCCAGGCGATTCTGCTGGCGCAACGGGTGCTCACTGTCGCGGGCGATCCGCAGCACTTTCACCAGTTCGCGACGCTCGGTGAGCATCAGGCGATAGCCCTGTGCCACCCAGATCGGCAGGCGCCAGGTCTCCACCAGCGCCAGGCAGATGTGCAACAGGCCGACACCGAACAGTTCACGCTCTACTTTAGCGGCGGATTGGCCTTTATGGACCACGCGCAATTCCCATTCCCCCAGCAGGCGAGGGTGAGTCAGGGCCAGGGCCCAGAGCGGCGACAGAAACAGCAGGCTGCCCCAGTGGATGTCTTGCCACAGCCGGGCCAGGCGGCTGGCAAAAAAACCGTTGGCCTGTTGCGTGGCATGCTGGCTGATCAATTGCATCTGGCGCAGGGCATTCGGGATTTGCTGCTCCGGCAATGAGGGCAGGCGCGCAAGCAATTCTTCGGTGCGCTTGAGGCCGAGGCGGTTGATCGCTACTTCTAGGTTTTCCGCAGGTTCGGCGAGGCTGCCATGGGTGTGCTGGTTGGCTTCACGGATCACGCTCAGGGCCAGGGCGGGGCTGTCCTGCATCAGCTCGGCGATGTCGCGCAGGGAACGGCGACTGTCGCCAAGCGCCTTGCGGACCAGGTCGTGGCTGGCCTGGGGAACCGGTAGATGCACGCCCTCAAGCAATTGTACCCAGCCTTGCAGCGTGGTTGGTCGTGGCGTTGGAACCTTGGTTTCGTGAGTCATGGCTGGACGCGCTCATCCCCGAAGTATCGACGCCCGGAACGGGGCAAATTGGCTTTTCGCCAGAACTGGCTATAGTCTGGCGCAGTTTTGCCGATAAGTAGAAGAAGAGATTTTTCAGCTTCCGAATATGACCTTGAACCCGACTTAAGTAAGTACTTTCTATCTATGGCTAAAATTATCGGCATCATTGTCGTGTTCGCGAGCGTGCTCGGCGGATACGTGCTCTCCCATGGCAAGATTGCCGCCCTGATCCAACCTTTCGAGGTGATGATCATTGGTGGCGCGGCTTTTGGCGCCTTCCTGCAGGCCAACCCTGGCTATATGACCATGCATGTGATCAAGAAGTCCTTGACCATGTTCGGTTCGCGCTTCACCCATACCTTCTATCTCGAGGTCCTGGGCCTGGTGTACGAGATCCTCAACAAAAGCCGCCGCGAAGGCATGATGGCGATCGAGGGCGATATCGAAGACGCGGCCGCCAGCCCGATCTTCGCCAAGTATCCAGCCGTGCTCAAGGACGCCCGCATGACGGCGTTCGTGTGTGACTACCTGCGAATCATGTCGTCGGGCAACATGGCTCCCCACGAGCTCGAAGGCCTGTTCGACATGGAACTGTACAACCTCAAGGAGGACCTGGAGCACCCATCCCACGCCGTTACCGGTATCGCGGACGGCATGCCCGGCTTTGGTATCGTCGCGGCGGTACTGGGTATCGTGGTGACCATGGCGTCCCTGGGCGACGGCGACCAGGCGTCCATCGGCTTGCACGTAGGCGCGGCGCTGGTTGGTACCTTCTTCGGTATTCTGGCGGCGTATGGCTTCTTCGGCCCCCTGGCCACTTCCCTGGCCCATGACGCCAAGGAAGAATTGAACGTCTATGAGGCCATCAAGGCCTCTCTGGTGGCTTCGGCCTCGGGTATGCCGCCATCGCTGGCGGTGGAATTCGGTCGCAAGGTCCTGTACCCGGCGCATCGTCCAAGCTTCGCCGAGCTGGAACAAGCGGTCCGCGGTCGCTAAGTCATGGAAAATAACCAGCCGATCATCATCAAGCGGGTCAAGCGCATAGCCGCTGGACACCACGGGGGCGCCTGGAAAATCGCCTTCGCCGACTTCGCGACGGCGATGATGGCGTTTTTCCTGGTGCTGTGGCTGCTGTCCACGGCCACCCCGGAGCAGAAAATCGCCATCGCCGGTTACTTCAAGGATCCGATCGGGTTCTCCGAAAGCGGCACACCGTACATCATCGACCTGGGTGGCTCGCCGACCCTGGCGCCGGACAACACCCTCAACCCGGAGGTCAAGTCCCAGCCCCAGCCCGACAAGGTGACGGTGGATACCGAGCAGGTTGAAGGCATGGCCGAGCAGATCGAGCGCGAGCGTCTGGAACTGCTCTTGCAGGAATTGCAGAACAAGGTCGAAGAAAACCCGCAACTGCAGAAATTCAAGGATCAGATCCTGTTCGAAATTACGCCGAACGGCTTGCGCATCCAGATCATGGACGCCGAGAACCGGCCGATGTTCGATTCCGGCAGCGCTCGCCTGAAGCCGTACTTCGAGGACATCCTGCTGGCCATGGCCGACACCATCAAGGCGGTGCCGAACAAGATCAGCATCAGCGGTCATACCGATGCCAAGCCTTATGTCGGCAAGGGTGACTACGGTAACTGGGAGTTGTCCGCCAACCGCGCCAACGCGGCACGTCGGGCCCTGGTGGCCGGCAGTTATCCGGACGAGCAGGTGGCACGGGTGGTCGGTTATGCCTCCTCGGCGCTGTTCGATCGCAAGGATCCGTTCAATCCCGTCAACCGGCGTATCGACATCGTGGTACTGACCAAGAAGGCCCAGCAGGCCATCGAAGGTTCGCAAACCGATGACCCGGCGCCAGATCCGGCCCAGGGCGCTCCTGGCGCGGCACCGGCGGCCAATCCTGGCGCTGCGGCGGATCCGAACGCGCTGCCGGCGGACCAGCAACCCGTGCCGGCCCATGAGCTGCGCGAGCGGCTGAATCTGTTCGACGCCCCTGCGACGAAACCGGCGGAACCGCCAGCGCAGTAAGGCCCAATAAAAAAGCCGCGATTATTCGCGGCTTTTTTATTGGGTGCTGCTTCTGTGGCGAGGGAGCTTGCTCCCGCTGGGTTGCGTAGCAGCCCCTTGAGTGAGCGCTGCGCGCTCCAGCGGGAGCAAGCTCCCTCGCCACGAAAACTTCCCTTTCAGGTCAATAGGTGCTTTGCGGCAAGCTGGCGATGATCGAGCGGTAGCTGTTCATCCGTTGCTGCTGCACGCGTCCGTCTTCCAGGGCCTTGAGCAGGGCGCAGCCGGGTTCGCGGTCGTGCTTGCAGTCGCGGAAGCGGCAGGTGCCGATCAGGTCGTTGAACTCGATGAACCCGGCTTCGACATCCGCCCGGCTGACGTGGCCCAGACCGAATTCGCGGATGCCCGGGGAGTCGATCAACTCACCGCCGCGGGGGAAGTGGAACAAGCGTGCGGTAGTGGTGGTGTGAGTGCCCTGGCCGGAAAGCTCGGACAGCGGCCCGACGCGGGTCTCGACGTCTGGCAGCAGACTGTTGACCAGCGACGACTTGCCGACGCCGGACTGGCCGACGAATACGCTGATGCGCCCGTCCAGCTGCTGTTGCAGTTGCTCCATGCCGTTCCCATGGTGGGCCGAGACTTCCAGCACCGGGTAACCCAACTGCCGATAGACCGACAACAGGGCGTTGAGCGCAGGCGCGTTGTGTTCGTCGATCAGGTCGAATTTGTTGAGTAGCAGCAGCGGGCGGATGCCGGCGTGTTCGGCAGCCACCAGGTAGCGGTCGATCAGGTTGGCATGGGGCTCGGGGAGCGGCGCGAACACAATCACGATCATGTCGACGTTGGCGGCCACCGGCTTGAGCTGGCCGCGGCTGTCCGGACGGCACAGCTCGGTGTGGCGCGGCAATTGCGCCACGATCACACCGATACCCTGGTTGCCGGGCCGCCAGACAACCTGGTCGCCGGTGACCAGCGCCGGCAGGTTGGCGCGCAGGTGGCAGCGGAATACCTGGCCGGCCAGTTCGCCTTCGCGGGCCTCGACTTCGACCTGCACGCCGAAGTGAGCGATCACCAGGCCCGTCTGTTCAGGGCCCAGGTCGCCACCTTCCAGGGCTTCGACGGCACTGGACTCGCGTTTGGCGGCACGGGCGGCGCGCTCGCCCTGAATCTTTTCGATGCGCCAGTTTTGACGACGATTGAGTTGGCGTTTGGCCATGGGTGTTCCGTATGAAGAATGCAGCGAATAGAGTAAAACGGCCGCGAGTTTAGCACGCCGAGGGGCCTGCCTAGGCTAAACTGCGCAGCTACTCCGAGGAGCCTTTTATATGCAAAACCCGCAGAACCTGATCTGGATAGACCTGGAAATGACCGGTCTGAACCCGGATACCGACGTCATCATCGAAATGGCCACCATCGTCACCGACAGTGACCTCAACACTCTGGCCGAAGGCCCGGTGATCGCGATCCATCACAGCGATGAGGTCCTGGCCGGCATGGATGAATGGAACACCCGCCAGCACGGCGGTTCGGGCCTGACCCAGCGGGTACGCGAAAGCAAGATCAGCATGGCCGAGGCCGAGGCCCAGACCATTGCGTTCCTGGAACAGTGGGTGCCCAAGGGCAAATCGCCGATCTGCGGCAACAGCATCTGCCAGGACCGTCGCTTCCTGTATACCCACATGAAAACCCTGGAAAGCTACTTCCACTACCGCAATCTGGACGTCTCCACCCTCAAGGAACTGGCCGCACGCTGGGCGCCCGAGGTGCGTGACAGCTTCAAGAAGGGCGGCAGCCACCTGGCGCTGGACGACATTCGCGAGTCCATCGCCGAGTTGCAGCATTACCGCAAGCACTTCATCAAGTTCTGACCGGCACCCCAACGACCGGCGAGATTGCCTTTGTGGCGAGGGAGCATGCTCGCGCTGGCCTGCGAAGCAGGCCCCAGCAGTGCTTCAGGTAGACCGCATTGTCCGGTTTGCGACTGCTGCGCCCGAGGCGTCGGACCGGCCGAGCGGGAGCAAGCTCCCTCGCCACGGGGATCTGTTTGGACCAAGGACAGCAGATAGAGGCCGTTGTCTTGCCCCCTTTTGGTGCCTGCTCGAAATGGCTAGACTGCGCGCCTTCCTGCTAGGACCGCCATCATGCTGTTGATGCTCTATCTGATCGCCATCACCGCCGAAGCCATGACTGGCGCGCTGTCCGCCGGGCGGCGCGGCATGGACTGGTTCGGCGTGGTGCTGATCGCCTGCGTCACGGCGCTGGGTGGGGGTTCGGTGCGCGATGTATTGCTCGGACATTACCCGCTGACCTGGGTCAAGCACCCGGAGTACCTGGTATTGACCACGGCGGCGGCGATGCTGACGGTGTTCCTGGCGCGCTGGATGCGTCATCTGCGCTCGCTGTTTCTGGTGCTCGATGCCGTGGGCCTTGTGGCGTTTACCCTGATCGGCTGCATGACTGCCCTGGAAATGGGCCATGGCATGCTGGTGGCGTCGGTCAGCGGTGTGATCACCGGGGTGTTTGGCGGGATCCTGCGCGACATTTTCTGCAACGATATTCCATTGATTTTCCGTCGCGAACTGTACGCCAGCGTCTCTTTTGCCGCTGCTTGGTGTTATCTGCTGTGCGTCTATCTTCAGTTGCCCAGCGAACAGGCGATCCTCATTACCCTGTTCGGTGGCTTCCTGCTGCGGCTGCTGGCGATCCGCTTTCACTGGGAAATGCCGAAGTTTGTCTATAACGACGAGGTCTGACGCTCGGCGTGCTGACGTAGCGCCCATTCCACGTGTTCACGCACCAGTTCCGAGGGGTGGTCGCGCCGCGCCTGGAGCGCCTGGATCACCGGGATGGTTGACGGCGCATTGCCCAACCCCACCGCCAGGTTCCGCAGCCAGCGCTCGTAACCGGCGCGACGCAGCGGCGAACCTTCGGTGCTGCTGAGGAATTTCTCCTCGTCCCACAGAAACAGCTCGGCCAGCCCGGCGTTGTCCAGATTGTGCCGCGGCTTGAAATCGCTCTCTCCCGAGGGGCGGGCGAAGCGGTTCCACGGGCAGACGATCTGGCAGTCATCGCAACCGAATACCCGGTTGCCGATCAGCGGTCGCAACTCCTCGGGGATGGCGTTCTTCAGTTCGATGGTCAGGTAGGAAATGCAGCGGCGGGCATCCAGTACGTAGGGACCGACGAAGGCGTTCGTAGGACAGATGTCCAGGCAGGCGGTGCATTTTCCGCAATGCTCGCTGGCTTGGGGTGGATCCGTCGGCAGCGGCAGGTCGACGAACAGCTCGCTCAGGAAGAAATAGCTGCCGGCCTTGCGGTTCAGCACCAGGGTGTTTTTGCCGATCCAGCCCAACCCGGCCTGTTCGGCGATGGCCTTCTCCAGCACCGGTGCGCTGTCGACGAAGGCGCGATAACCGAAAGGGCCGATGACTGCCTGGATTTTTTCTGCCAGTTGTTGCACGCGTTTACGGATCAATTTGTGGTAATCGCGGCCCAACGCATAGCGCGAGACGTAGGCTTTTTCCGGTTGGCCGAGCATTTGCGCCATGTGCGTGTCGCCCGGCAGGTAGTCCATGCGCAGGGACACCACCCGTAGCGTGCCCGGCACCAGCTCCTCGGGGTGCGAACGCTTGCTGCCATGGGCGCCCATGTAGTCCATCTCGCCGTGGTAGCCGGCCTCCAGCCAGCGTTGCAGATGTTGCTCATGCTCGGCCAGGTCCAGGCCACTGATGCCGACCTGCTGGAAGCCCAGCTCTCGGCCCCAGTCCTTGATGGATTGGGCGAGGGCGGGGAGGTCTGTGGGAATGGCAGGCATGAGGCGAGAGAAACCGGAGCTGAGATGCGTATAATTCTGCCAGACATCGGAGCCCGAAGACGCATGCCGCACACTAAAGATGATTTTCCCGACGCGCTGTACAGCGCCGCGCAGGTCCGGGCCCTCGATGCGCAGCTGATCGCGGCGGGTACGGCCGGCTTTGAATTGATGCAACGCGCCGCCCGCGCCGCTTGGCGGGCAATCGTTCGGCGCTGGCCGGATGCCGACGAGCTGACGGTGCTGGCCGGGCATGGCAATAACGCTGGCGACGGTTACCTGGTGGCGACCCTGGCTCGGCGTGCTGGCTGGTCGGTGCGGGTGCTGACGGTGGGTGAGCCGCGGCGATTGCAGGGCGATGCGGCCAATGCCCATGCCGAGGCGGTCGCGGTGGGCGTGCAGGTGGAGCCGTGGACGGATGAGTCGCCCATGCGCGGCGTGTTGCTGGACGCCTTGCTCGGCACCGGCTTGAGCGGCGAGGTCCGCGAACCGTATATCCGCGCCATCGACACGATCAATGTCAGCGGCCTGCCGGTCGCGGCGGTGGATATCCCTTCGGGTTTATGCGCCGATACCGGTCGGGTGCTCGGCACGGCGGTCTCGGCTGACCTGACGGTGACTTTCATCGGCCTGAAACTGGGGCTGTTCACCGGCGAGGCGGCGGATCGGGTCGGCGAGTTGGTCTTCAACGACCTGCACGCCGATCCTGACCTGATCGAAGCGGCGCCGGCCTGTGCTCGATTGCTCTTGCCGCGCAATCTGCCGCGTCTGGCGCCGCGTCCTGCCACGTCCCACAAAGGCAAGTTCGGCCATGTGTTGTTGATCGGTGGTGACCGGGGCTTCGGCGGCGCGATCCAGATGAGTGCCGAAAGCGCCCTGCGTTGTGGTGCCGGGATGATTTCCATGGCGACCCGCAGCGAGCACGTACCGGCCGCCCTGACCCGGTTACCGGAAGTGATGGTACAGGGCACCCACTCGGCGAATCAGTTGATGGGGTTGCTGCAGCAGGCCAGCGTTCTGGTGGTCGGGCCGGGGCTGGGCCAGGCAGCCTGGGGGCGCAGTCTATTGTCGGCGGCAGCCGATGCGCCACTGCCTCAGGTATGGGACGCCGATGCGCTGAACCTGCTCGGCAGCGGTGCGGTCAGTCTGCCTGAGCGATGTGTCATCACCCCGCACCCGGGCGAGGCGGCGCGGCTGCTGGAGATATCCACGGCCCAGGTGCAGGCCGATCGCCCGGCGGCGGCCCATGCCTTGAGCCAGAAATACGCCGCCACGGTGATTCTCAAGGGCGCCGGCAGCCTGATTGCCAGCCCGGATGGTCGCCTGGCGGTTTGCAGCCAGGGCCATCCGGCCATGGCCACCGCTGGTCTTGGCGATGTGCTGGCCGGTGTGGTCGGCGCTTTGCTGGCTCAAGGCATGGAACATTTCGAGGCCGCGTGCCTGGCGGTCTGGTTGCACGCCAACGCCGGCACCCAGGTCGGACGGGCAGGCCGGGGGCTGGCGGCTACCGATCTGATCCCGGCCATTCGTCAGTTGTTGGAGGAGCATTCACCTTGTCTGAAGTAACCCTGTATGTGGCGGATGAACACGCCATGACGGAACTCGGCGCCCGCATCGCGCGCACCACCGCAGGCCATGGCCTGATTTTCCTGGAAGGCGACCTCGGCGCGGGGAAGACCACCCTGTCCCGGGGCATCATTCGTGGTCTCGGACACGTCGGTTCAGTCAAGAGCCCGACCTTTACCCTGGTCGAGCCCTACGAGATCGGCGACATTCGCGCCTTCCACTTCGACCTGTACCGACTGGTGGACCCCGAAGAGCTGGAATTTCTCGGTATCCGCGATTATTTCGAAGATGACGCGCTGTGCCTGATCGAATGGCCCCAGAAGGGTGCAGGCTTTTTGCCAAAGCCGGACCTGACCATTACCATTGGCGCGCATAACGGCGGGCGTTCGCTGAAACTGACGCCGCAAGGCTCGCGTGGCGAGTCGTGGTGTGCCGCTTTGGCATTGGAAAACTAATTGATGATGGGGTTTGGTATGCGCTTTCGCGCGGTGGTTGCTGTCGTAGGACTGTTGCTTACGGCACTGGCCGTCGATGCTGTGGCTGAGACGAAGGTCAGCAGCGTTCGCCTCTGGCGGGCGCCGGACAACACGCGCCTGGTGTTCGACCTGACGGGCCCGGTGCAACACAGCGTATTCACCCTGACCGCCCCGGATCGCCTGGTGATCGACATCAATGGTGCGTCCCTTGGCGCGCCGTTGAACGTGGCGACCGCCAACACGCCGATCACCGCGATGCGCTCGGCCCAGCGCACGCCGACCGACCTGCGGGTGGTCATCGACCTGAAAAAGGCCGTGACCCCGAAAAGTTTCACCCTGGCCCCGAATGCCCAGTATGGCAACCGGTTGGTGGTGGATCTGTTCGACAACCCGGCTGATGCCGCGCCGCCACCTCCACCGCCGACCAATGTCGCCACGGTGCCGGCGGTACCGGTCACACCGGCCGAACCTGCGATCAAGCTGCCACCGGCCCCAGCCGGCAAGCGTGACATTATCGTGGTGATAGACGCCGGCCACGGTGGCGAAGATCCGGGGGCGTCGGGTTCGCGTGGGCAGCGTGAAAAAGACGTGGTGCTGTCCATCGCCCGTGAGCTGCAACGCCAGGTCAACGGCATGAAGGGCTTCCGCGCCGAGCTGACCCGTACCGGCGACTACTTCATTCCGTTGCGCGGCCGTACCGAAATCGCCCGCAAGAAAGGCGCCGACCTGTTCGTCTCCATTCACGCCGACGCCGCGCCTTCGGCGGCGGCGTTCGGTGCTTCGGTGTTTGCCCTGTCCGACCGTGGCGCCACCTCCGAGACCGCCCGTTGGCTGGCCGACAGCGAAAACCGTTCCGACCTGATCGGTGGGGCCGGCAACGTCAGCCTCGATGACAAGGACCGGATGCTCGCCGGTGTGTTGCTCGACCTGTCGATGACCGCCTCGCTGACCTCCAGCCTCAACGTCGGCCAGAAAGTCCTGAGCAACATCGGTCGCGTCACGCCGTTGCACAAGCAGCGCGTCGAGCAGGCCGGGTTCATGGTGCTGAAGTCGCCGGACATCCCATCGATCCTGGTGGAAACCGGCTTCATCTCCAACGCCAACGAGGCGTCCAAGTTGTCGTCCGCCAATCACCAGCAGGCATTGGCGCGCTCCATCAGCAGCGGCGTGCGGCAGTTCTTCCAGCAAAACCCGCCGCCCGGCACCTACATTGCCTGGTTGCGTGATTCCGGCAAGATCGCCCAAGGCCCGCGGGACCATCGCGTCAGCCCGGGCGAAACCCTGGCGATGATTGCCGTGCGCTACCAGGTGTCGCCTGCCACCTTGCGCAGCGCCAACAATCTCAAGAGCGACGAGCTCAAGATCGGCCAGACCCTGACGATTCCGGGCAACGAAGTGGCGTCCAAAGAATGAGCGATGAAGTGATCGGCAGCAACGCCCGCATTGAGCTGCTCAGCCCCCGGCTGGCGAACCAGATCGCCGCTGGCGAGGTGGTGGAGCGTCCGGCGTCGGTCATCAAGGAGCTGCTGGAAAACAGCCTCGATTCCGGGGCCAGGCGCATCGATGTGGATGTCGAGCAGGGTGGCGTCAAGCTGTTGCGGGTGCGTGATGACGGTGGCGGGATTTCCGCCGATGACTTGCCGCTGGCCCTGGCGCGCCACGCCACTAGCAAGATCCGCGACCTGGAAGACCTCGAGCGGGTCATGAGCCTGGGGTTCCGGGGCGAGGCGCTGGCGTCCATCAGTTCGGTGTCACGCCTGACCCTGACGTCCCGTACCCGTGACGCCGAGCAAGCCTGGCAGGTCGAGACCGAAGGCCGGGACATGGCCTCTCGCGTCCAGCCGGCGGCCCATCCGGTGGGCACCTCGGTGGAAGTGCGCGATCTGTTTTTCAATACCCCGGCCCGGCGCAAGTTTCTCAAGGCCGAGAAAACCGAATTCGATCACCTGCAAGAAGTCATCAAGCGCCTGGCCCTGGCGCGTTTTGACGTGGCGTTCCATTTGCGCCACAACGGCAAGACCATCCTCAGCCTGCACGAGGCCCGTGACGATGCGGCCCGTGCCCGGCGCGTGGGCGCGGTGTGCGGCGCGGGATTCCTTGAGCAGGCCTTGCCTATTGAGGTGGAGCGCAATGGTCTGCATCTGTGGGGTTGGGTCGGTCTGCCGACGTTCTCCCGCAGCCAGGCGGACTTGCAGTATTTCTACGTGAACGGCCGCGCCGTACGCGACAAGCTGGTGGCCCACGCGGTGCGCCAGGCTTATCGCGATGTGCTGTTCAATGGTCGGCATCCGACCTTTGTGTTGTTTTTCGAAGTCGACCCTTCCGTGGTCGACGTCAACGTGCACCCGACCAAGCACGAAGTACGGTTCCGCGACGGGCGCATGGTCCACGATTTCCTCTACGGCACTTTGCACCGGGCCTTGGGCGATGTACGGCCGGAAGATCAACTGGCGGCGCCGGCTGCGGTGGCCGGCATGGTCCGGCCGACCGGGCTGGAAGCCGGCGAGTTCGGGCCCCAGGGCGAAATGCGCCTGGCATCCAATACGTTGTTGGAGCAGCCCCAGGCCCAGCCGAGCTACAGCACGCCAGGCAGTGGTGCGGGCAGCGGCTATCAGTACCCATACACCCCGCGGCCGCAAGCGAACGTGCCGGTCGCCGAGGCACAGGCGGCCTATCGCGAATTCTTCAAACCGTTGCCGGAAAGCGCAGCGCCTGCGTTGCCCGACGGGCAGGGCGACATCCCGCCGTTGGGTTACGCCCTGGCGCAACTCAAAGGCATCTACATCCTTTCGGAAAACGCCCAGGGCCTGGTGCTGGTGGACATGCATGCCGCTCACGAGCGGATCATGTACGAGCGGTTGAAAATCGCCATGGCCAGTGAAGGCCTGAGCGGCCAGCCGCTGCTGGTACCCGAATCCCTGGCGGTGAGTCAGCGCGAGGCCGATTGCGCCGAAGAGCACGTGAGCTGGTTCCAGCGCCTGGGCTTCGAGCTGCAACGCCTGGGCCCGGAAACCCTGGCGATCCGCCAGATCCCGGCATTGTTGAAACAGGCCGAGGCCAATCGCTTGGTCAGCGACGTGCTGGCGGACCTGATGGAATACGGCACCAGCGACCGGATCCAGGCGCACCTGAACGAACTGCTCGGCACCATGGCCTGCCACGGCGCGATCCGCGCCAACCGGCGCCTGGCCCTGCCGGAAATGAACGGCCTGCTGCGGGACATGGAAAACACCGAGCGCAGTGGTCAATGCAACCATGGCCGGCCGACCTGGACCCAATTGGGCCTGGACGACCTGGACAAACTGTTCTTGCGCGGTCGTTGATGAGCCAGCTGCCTCCGGCGATATTCCTGATGGGCCCGACTGCCGCGGGCAAGACCGACCTGGCCATCGAACTGACCAAAGTCCTGCCCTGCGAGCTGATCAGCGTCGACTCGGCCCTGGTTTACCGGGGCATGGACATCGGCACCGCCAAGCCATCAAAAGCCCTGCTGGCTGAATTTCCCCACCGCCTGATCGACATTCTCGACCCGGCCGAGGCCTATTCGGCGGCGGATTTTCGTCGCGACGCGCTCCAGGCGATGGCCGAGATCACCGCGCGGGGCAAGATCCCGCTGTTGGTGGGCGGCACCATGCTGTACTACAAGGCCTTGGTCGATGGGCTGGCGGACATGCCGGCGGCCGATCCCCAGGTGCGCGCGCAGATCGAGGAAGAAGCCGGGCGTCTTGGCTGGCAGGCGTTGCACGAGCAATTGGCGCTGATCGACCCGGAATCGGCGGGGCGGATTCACCCCAACGACCCGCAGCGGCTCAGCCGGGCCCTGGAGGTTTATCGGGTCAGCGGCCAGAGCATGACAGCCCTGCGCCAGCGACAATCTGCGCAAAGTACTGAAGCAGCCGCTTCGGGACTGCAACAATTGCCCTATACTGTCGCGAATCTGGCCATCGCTCCGGCGAACCGGCAAGTGCTGCACCGGCGAATTGAACAAAGATTCACATTAATGTTGGAACAGGGATTCATCGACGAGGTCGTAGCCCTGCGTGAGAGAAGTGACCTGCATGCCGGGTTGCCGTCTATACGTGCGGTGGGTTATCGACAAGTCTGGGATTACCTGGACGGCAAGCTGACGTCAGCCGAGATGCAGGAGCGGGGGATCATTGCCACGCGCCAATTGGCGAAACGCCAGTTCACCTGGCTGCGCAGCTGGACTGACTTGCATTGGCTGGACAGTCTCGATTGCGACAATCTGCCACGCGCCTTGAAATACCTGGGGACCATCTCCATATTGAGCTGAGTCCTTGCAATTGCCGTCTATCCTTGGGGGTGTGACGGCCCTAGCCATCTGATTCCGATTTTTATTATTGATCCTTAAAGGAGTGCGGCACATGTCAAAAGGGCATTCGCTACAAGACCCTTACTTGAACACTTTACGTAAAGAGAAAGTTGGGGTGTCCATCTATCTGGTCAACGGGATCAAACTGCAAGGCACGATCGAGTCTTTCGACCAGTTCGTCATCCTTCTGAAAAACACCGTCAGCCAGATGGTCTACAAGCACGCTATCTCGACAGTAGTGCCGGTTCGTCCGATTCGTCTGCCTAGCGCAACCGAATCCGAAGGCGGCGATGCTGAGCCGGGTAACGCCTGATAGGAGTCTCCTTTGTTCTTTGAGCGCCACGGTGGTGGTGAACGGACAATTCTCGTTCACTTGGATGGACAGGACCCTGAGGCGCGCGAAGATCCGCAGGAGTTTCAGGAATTGGCACTTTCGGCCGGCGCCGAGACCGTCGCGTTTTTCAACGTGCCGCGTCATCGGCCAACGGCCAAGTTCCTGATCGGCAGTGGCAAGGTCGAAGAGTTGCGCGACCTGATCAAGGCCGAACAGGTCGATCTGGTGATTTTCAATCACATCCTCACGCCCAGCCAGGAGCGTAACCTCGAACGTGTCTTCGAGTGTCGCGTGATCGACCGTACCGGCTTGATCCTGGATATTTTCGCCCAACGCGCCCGCACCCATGAAGGCAAGCTCCAGGTCGAATTGGCCCAGCTTGAGCACATGAGTACGCGGCTGGTTCGCGGCTGGACTCACCTTGAGCGGCAAAAGGGCGGTATCGGCCTGCGCGGCCCGGGTGAAACCCAGCTGGAGACCGACCGGCGCCTGCTGCGGGTTCGCCTGCGCCAGATCAAGGGGCGCCTGGAGAAGGTCCGCAGTCAGCGCGAGCAGTCGCGACGCGGTCGCAAGCGCGCGGAAATCCCGACGGTTTCACTGGTGGGTTATACCAACGCCGGCAAATCGACCCTGTTCAATAACGTTACCCAGTCCGATGTCTACGCGGCCGACCAGCTGTTCGCCACGCTCGACCCGACCCTGCGCCGGCTCGACCTGGACGACCTGGGCCCGATCGTACTGGCTGACACCGTGGGCTTCATCCGCCACCTGCCGCACAAACTGGTCGAGGCTTTCCGGGCTACGCTCGAAGAGTCGAGCAATTCGGACCTGCTGCTGCACGTGATCGATGCCGCCGAACCGGACCGCATGCTGCAGATCGAGCAGGTGATGGTGGTGCTGGGCGAGATCGGGGCCCAGGACTTGCCGATCCTCGAGGTATACAACAAACTCGATTTGCTCGAAGGGGTAGAACCCCAGATCCAGCGCGATGCCGATGGCAAGCCGCAACGGGTCTGGTTGTCGGCCCGCGATGGTTCTGGCCTGGACCTGCTCAAGCAGGCGGTGGCCGAGTTGCTGGGCGACGATCTGTTTGTCGGCACCTTGAAACTGCCGCAGCGTTTCGCCCGGCTGCGCGCCCAGTTCTTTGAGTTGGGGGCGGTGCAGAAAGAAGAACACGACGATGAAGGCATCTGCCTGCTGGCGGTTCGCCTGCCCCGGTCGGAACTGAACCGACTGGTCAGTCGCGAAGGGCTGCAACCGATGGAATTCATCGAGCAACACACTTTGCAATAAAAGCCTGAGAAAGCTGTGTCAGGCATTCTGTAGCATTGGCCGGCGCGCCGTGGGTGCGTCTTTGCTTTATCAGATGGAGAGCGCTATGGCTTGGAATGAGCCGGGTGGCAACTCGAATAATCAGGATCCCTGGGGCGGCAAGCGTCGTAACAACGGCGACCGCAAGGGGCCGCCGGATCTCGACGAGGCCTTCCGCAAGCTGCAGGAAAGCCTGAACGGTTTGTTCGGTGGTGGTAAGAAACGCGGTGACGATGGCAGCGGTCGTCCGGGCAAGGGCGGCGGTTTCGGCCTGCTCGGCATCGGTCTCGTCGTGCTCGCGGCTGTCTGGCTGTACAGCGCCGTGTATGTCGTGGACGAGCAGGAGCAAGCCGTAGTGCTGCGCTTCGGCAAGTACTACGAGACGGTTGGCCCGGGCCTGAACATCTACTTCCCGCCAATCGATCAGAAGTACATGGAAAACGTCACGCGCGAGCGTGCCTACACCAAGCAGGGCCAGATGCTCACCGAAGACGAGAACATCGTCGAAGTGCCGCTGACCGTGCAGTACAAGATCACCAACCTGCAGGACTTCGTGCTGAACGTCGACCAGCCGGAAATCAGCCTGCAACACGCAACCGAAAGCGCCCTGCGCCATGTGGTGGGTTCCACCGCCATGGACCAGGTGCTGACCGAAGGCCGTGAATTGATGGCGAGCGAGATCAAGGAGCGCCTGCAACGGTTCCTCGACACCTATCGCACCGGCATCACCGTGACCCAGGTCAACGTGCAGAGCGCCGCGGCGCCACGTGAAGTCCAGGAAGCGTTCGACGACGTGATCCGTGCCCGTGAAGACGAGCAACGTTCGCGCAACCAGGCCGAAACCTACGCCAACGGCGTCGTGCCGGAAGCCCGTGGCCAGGCCCAGCGCATCATCGAAGATGCCAACGGTTACCGCGACGAAGTGGTCTCGCGCGCCAAGGGTGAAGCCGATCGCTTCACCAAGCTGGTGGCCGAGTACCGCAAGGCCCCTGAAGTGACCCGTCAGCGCTTGTACCTGGATACCATGCAGGAGGTCTTCAGCAATACCAGCAAGGTCCTCGTGACCGGCAACAAGAACGGCCAGAGCAACCTGCTGTACCTGCCGCTGGACAAGATGGTCGAGGGCAGTCGCAACAGCAATCCCGCGCCGGCCACCACGTCGAGCGCCAGCAATGAAGCCAATGCACGTGCGGCGGCGGACCTGCAGCAACAGCCAGCACGTACCAGGGAGAGTCGCTGATGAGCAATAAATCGCTGATCGCCCTTATTGTCGGCGTCGTCGTGGCGATCGCTGCCTGGAACTGCTTCTACATCGTGTCTCAGACCGAGCGCGCGGTGTTGCTGCAATTCGGTCGCGTGGTCCAGGCGGATGTCCAGCCGGGGCTGCACGTGAAGGTGCCGTACGTCAACAAGGTGCGCAAGTTCGACGCCCGCCTGATGACGCTGGATGCGCCGACGCAACGCTTCCTGACGCTGGAAAAGAAAGCCGTGATGGTGGATGCCTATGCCAAGTGGCGGGTGAAAGATGCCGAGCGCTTCTACACCGCGACCTCCGGCCTCAAGCAGATCGCTGACGAACGTCTGTCCCGTCGCCTGGAGTCGGGCCTGCGTGACCAGTTCGGTAAGCGCACACTGCACGAAGTGGTGTCCGGCGAGCGTGATGCGCTCATGGCTGACATCACCCGTTCGCTGAACGCGATGGCCGAAAAAGAGCTGGGCATCGAAGTCGTCGACGTCCGGGTCAAGGCCATCGACCTGCCGAAGGAAGTGAACCGCAGCGTGTTCGAGCGCATGAGCACCGAGCGTGAGCGTGAAGCCCGCGAGCACCGCGCCAAGGGTAACGAGCTGGCCGAAGGCATCCGTGCCGACGCCGATCGCCAACGCCGCGTGCTGTTGGCCGAAGCCTATCGCGAATCGGAAGAGGTCCGGGGTGATGGTGACGCCCAGGCCGCTGCGATCTACGCCAAGGCCTATGGCCAGGATCAGGATTTCTACGCGTTCTACCGTAGCCTGCAGGCCTATCGTGAAAGCTTTGCGAACAAATCCGACGTCATGGTCCTGGACCCAAGCAGCGATTTCTTCCGGTACCTGGAGAAGTCCAAGCCTTGATGCGCCGTTGACCTGAGCACTCCGCCCGGCGGCTAAAACGTCGGGTGGGGTGATCCTTCGGGAAAACGTGTGTATGATGCGGCAGCCGGGAAATTCCCGGCTTTTTTGCGTCTGCACGTTCGATTGTGGTTTCACGTTGCAGGCGCCGGGTTGAACGACTCGACAGGTTTTTCGAGGAAAGTGCCGGGCGAGGCGGCAATGCGGTTCATTCCAGGCGTTGATGAAGGACCTGTGACGAGGGAGCTTGCTCCCGCTGGGCTGCGTAGCAGCCCCTAGGTGAGCGCTTCGCACTCAAGCGGGAGCAAGCTCCCTCGCTACAGAATTCAATGACCTTGACTGAGCGGCACGGCGCCATTCGTCACGTCGCCCTTGCGCGTGTTTTGTGCGCGGGCCGGGCATTTTCTGCTTCACTCAAGGCTTGCCCGAGGGCTGGCCGCCCGGACCATAGGGGAATGGCGTAATGGCAACGGTAGACCGCTGGCTGCTGCCAGATGGCATCGAAGAAGTACTGCCACCGGAAGCTGCGCGCATCGAAGTAGCGCGTCGGCAGGTGTTGGATCTGTTCCAGAGCTGGGGTTACGAGTTCGTCGTGACGCCGCATATCGAGTACCTGGAATCCCTGCTGACCGGCGCAGGCCAGGACCTGGATCTGCGCACCTTCAAGGTAATCGACCCGCAGTCGGGCCGGCAAATGGGCTTTCGGGCCGACATCACGCCGCAAGTGGCGCGCATTGATGCCCACACCCTGCGTCGCGAGGGCCCGAGCCGCTTGTGCTACGCCGGCAGTGTGCTGCACGCTCAACCGCGCGCCTTGTCATCGTCCCGCAGCCCGATCCAGTTGGGCGCCGAGCTGTATGGTGACGCCAGCCCCGTCAGCGACGTAGAAGTCATCAGCCTGATGTTGGCCATGCTGCAACTGGCCGACGTGCCGGATGTTCATATGGACCTGGGGCATGTCGGCATCTATCGCGGCCTGGCCCGTGCGGCCGGTCTGTCCGGTGAAGTGGAACAACAGCTGTTCGACGCCCTGCAACGCAAGGCCATCGACGAAGTCATCAGCCTGACCGAAGGCCTGCCGGCCGATCTGTCGGACATGCTGCGGGCGCTGGTGGATCTGTGTGGCGGCCGTGAAGTGCTGGTCGCCGCCCGTGAACGCCTGGCCCAGGCGCCGGCACCGGTGTTGGCGGCCCTAGACGATCTGCTGGCGATCGCCGAGCGTCTGTCGGTGCGCTTCCCCGAGCTGCCGTTGTATTTCGACCTGGGCGAGTTGCGTGGTTATCACTACCACACCGGCGTCGTGTTCGCGGTGTTCGTACCGGGCGTGGGCCAGTCCATTGCCCAGGGCGGTCGTTACGATGACATCGGCGCCGACTTCGGGCGTGCCCGTCCGGCGACCGGCTTTTCTACCGATTTGAAAACCCTGGTGACCCTGGGGCGTGCTGAGGTCGAGCTACCGTCTGGCGGTATCTGGATGCCTGACAGCACGGATGCGGCACTCTGGCAGGCGGTCTGCCAGTTGCGCAGTGAGGGTCAGCGTGTCGTCCAGGCTTTGCCCGGGCAACCTTTGGCCGCCGCCCGTGAAGCGGACTGCGACCGGCAATTGATTCAGCAGAACGGGCTTTGGCAAGTATTGCCGCTGGCTTCTTGAGTTTTCCCGCCGGCCGCGGCCGGCACCAAGTTTGCGCGAATGAGGACAAGTGTTATGGGTAAGAATGTCGTAGTCCTGGGCACCCAGTGGGGTGATGAGGGCAAAGGCAAGATCGTTGATCTGCTGACCGAACATGCTGCCGCCGTAGTGCGCTACCAGGGTGGCCACAACGCAGGTCACACCCTGGTGATCGATGGTGAAAAGACCGTTCTGCACCTGATTCCGTCGGGCGTGCTGCGCGAAGGCGTGCAATGCCTGATCGGCAACGGTGTGGTGGTGGCCCCCGACGCGTTGCTGCGGGAAATCATCAAGCTGGAAGAGAAAGGCGTACCGGTGCGCGAGCGCCTGCGTATCAGCCCGTCCTGCCCGCTGATCCTGTCCTATCACGTTGCGTTGGACCAGGCTCGTGAAAAGGCCCGTGGCGAGCTGAAGATCGGCACCACCGGTCGCGGCATCGGCCCGGCCTATGAAGACAAGGTCGCCCGTCGCGGCCTGCGTATCGGTGACCTGTTCCACCGCGAGCGTTTCGCCGCCAAGCTGGGCGAGTTGCTGGACTACCACAACTTCGTACTGGTCAATTACTACAAAGAACCGGCCATCGACTTCCAGAAAACCCTGGACGAATGCATGGAATACGCCGAGCTGCTCAAGCCGATGATGCTCGACGTCACCGCCGAGCTGCACGAGCTGCGTCGCGCCGGCAAGGACATCATGTTCGAAGGCGCCCAGGGTTCGCTGCTGGACATCGACCACGGCACCTACCCGTACGTCACCAGCTCCAACACCACTGCCGGCGGCATCGCCACCGGTTCGGGCTTCGGGCCGATGTACGTGGACTACATCCTGGGCATCACCAAGGCGTACACCACTCGCGTCGGTTCGGGCCCGTTTCCGACCGAGCTGTTCGACGACATTGGCGCGTTTCTGGCCAAGCGTGGCCACGAGTTCGGTGCCACCACCGGCCGTGCCCGTCGTTGCGGCTGGTTCGATGCCGTCATCCTGCGTCGCGCCATCGACGTCAACAGCATCTCGGGCCTGTGCCTGACCAAGCTGGACGTACTGGACGGCCTGGAAACCATCAACATCTGCGTGGGCTACAAGAACCAGGACGGCGCTGTCATCGATGCACCGACCGACGCCGACAGCTACATCGGCCTGGAGCCAGTGTACGAGCAGATGCCAGGTTGGGCTGAATCGACCGTGGGCGCCAAGACCCTGGAAGAGCTGCCAGTGGCGGCTCGCAACTACATCAAGCGCGTCGAAGAGTTGGTCGGTGCGCCGATCGACATTATTTCGACGGGGCCGGATCGCAACGAAACCATCGTTCTGCGCCATCCGTTCGGCTGATAAGTCATTGATGTAAAAAACAAAGGACCCTCGTTTGGGTCCTTTGTCGTTTCTCCCTGCCGTTCGGCACGACACTTGCTATGGATGTCCATTACCGGCACCTTTTGACGAGTGCCATCAATATAATGGCGTTCGCTAGAGGGATTTCCCGTGTCGGCTGTTCTCTCACTGTTACAAAGCCGTTTGCTGCGGCCGGTGTTCGTTACCCTGGGTATCGCCCTTTTGGTGCAAGTGCTGGTGGCGGTTGCGCTGACCCGTAGCACAGTCACGGCCCTTGAGGCTGATCTCGGTTCGCGGCTGGGGGCTGACAGTCAGAAGCTTTCGGCCGAGCTGGAACAAGCCGGGCGCGAAGTCACCTCCAGCCTGGACAGTCTCTCCGCCAATACGCGTCAGCGTCTGAACGCCGGGCTTTCCACCCGCCTGAAAGACGAACAGGCGCAATTGCGTGGTGCCCTGGAAAAGGATCTGCGCGACTCCGCCAATGATATGGCGCAACTGCTGGCCTCCGTCGCCCCCCGCGCCATGTGGGACAGCGACGTTCCAACCCTGTCCGAGTTCGCCCGTCGCGCCCAGCGTAATCCCAACGTGTTGTTTGTCATCTACGACGACGCGGCCGGTGAGCACCTGACCCGGTACCTCAACCGGGAAAACCCGATCAACAAGGCTCTGTTGGAAAAGGGCAAGGGTGAGAGGGCGCTGGACAAGGTCTTGGATGCGGCAAAGAACGATCCGTCAGTGTATTACCTTGAAGCTTCGATCAACCCCAACGGCGTGGAGATCGGCAAGGTCTTGATGGGCGTGTCCACGGCGTCCGTGGAAAACGACCTGAAGGCGCTGGATCAGCGCTTCGCGGCCTTGATTGCCAGCAGCGACCAGTTGGTCGGCGATAGCCTCAAGGGGGCCGCGGCCGACAGTGCCACCGCGATGCGCGGTCGCCTGCAATCGGCCCAGGCCACCGCCACGCAGATGCAAACCAACACCGCCAGCGCTGTGCAGGAAGCCGCCGGGACCTTGCGCTGGCGCATCGGCCTGGGCCTGGCACTGGTGGGCTTCGGCGTTCTGGTGCTGCTGGCCGTGGTGCTGGGGCGTCGGGTGGTCAATCGCTTGAAGCTGCTGATCGCGGCCATGAACGATCTGGCGGCGGGTGAGGGTGACCTGACCAAGCGCGTGCAGATCAACAGCAAGGACGAAATCGGCGATATGGCCTCAGCGGTCAATCGGTTTGTGGATAAGTTGCAGCCCATCGTGCGCGAGGCGGGCGACGTGGCCCAACGCACCGGGGTGGAAATCGGCGCGATGACCTTGCGTAATTCCGGCGCCGACGCGGCCGCCGGAATGCAGCGTGATGAAGTGGCCGAGAGTCTGCGTGCACTGTCGCAGATGGCCGATGAAGCGCAGTCGGAAAGCCAGGCGATGCAGGCGGCCTTGCAACAAGTGGTGGAGATTCGCCAGGCCACCGATGAAAACACGCGTACATCGGCCAAGGTCAGTGGTTTGATCGAGGCCTTGGCCGGACAGGTCGACACTGGGGCGAAAGTCATCGAGCGGCTGGCGCAACAGAGTGAACAGATTGAAGTGGTGCTGACGGTGATCCACGGCATCGCCGAGCAGACTAACTTGTTGGCCTTGAACGCGGCCATCGAGGCGGCGCGGGCCGGGGAAACCGGGCGCGGCTTTGCGGTGGTGGCAGACGAAGTGCGGGCGTTGGCAAGCAAGACTCAAAGCTCCACGGGCGATATCCAGGCGCATATCGTGGCGTTGCAGCAAGGCGCTCGCGAAGCGGTGGCAGCGATTGGCCAGGCCGGGCGCCAGGCCAGTGAAGGCTTGCTGGTGCTGCGTGACAGTGCGCGGTTGCAGCAGTCGGTGCAGGTGTCCGTCGAGCAGGTGCATGCGGCCATCGGCCTGGCGACCCAGGCGGCGGCCCATCAGGCCCAGGGCGCGCAAGCGGTGCGTGGGCGGGTGGAGACGATCCATGCCCAAGCCGAGAAAGCGGCCCAGGCGGTGGTCGAGACCACCGCCAGCGGCAAGATGCTGGACAGTCTGGCGGCGCAGTTGAAGGCGAGCCTGGGGCAGTTCAGGGCCTGATCGATGCCTGGGCCGGCCTTATTGCGAACAGGCTCGCTCCAACAGATGATCTCGAGCGTGGCATCGGGTCAATGTGGGAGCGAGCCTGCTCGCGATAGCCATTTCAGCGGCTCAGATACATCCGCGTCGTCAGCAAATAAACCGGTAACCCCGACACCACGATCAGCAGCGCCGCATAAGGCGCTGCCGCCGCGAACTCCACATTCGACGTATGGGCCCAGACCGCTGTCGCCAGCGTATTGAGCCCGGTGGGGCTCAGCAATAGCGTGGCGGTCAGTTCCTTCATGGCATCCAGGAATACCAAGGCGAACGCGGCGCCCAGTGCCGGAAAAATGATCGGCAAGGTTACCCGGCAAAAAGCACTGAACGACGACGCGCCCAGGGTGCGTGCCGCCTCCTCCAGTTGCGGTGCGGCTTTGTTCAAGGCGGTGCGCACCGGGGCCTGGGCCAGCGGCAGGAACAGCAGCGCATAGGCGATCAGCAGCAGACCCGAGGTCTGGTACAGCGCCGGCACATAGTGCAGCGCGAAATACACCAGGCTCAGGGCGATCACCAGCCCTGGCAGCGCGTGCAGCAGATAGGGCAGGCGTTCGGCCCACACTGCCAGGCGCCCCTTGTAGCGCACCACCAGCAGACCCACCGGCACGGCCAGTAACAGGCAGAGCGCGGCGCCGCCAAGTGACAGGGCCAGCGATGACAGCAATGCCTCGCCGATTTCCCCGAGCGGGAATGCGGCGGAAGTGCCGACCGCCAGCCAGTACACCAGCATCCCCAGCGGAATCCCGCTGCCAATGATCGTCAGGACCAGGCAATACGCCTGGCCGATAAACGCCCAGGACCCCAATTGCACCTGTTCGGCCTGGCGTGCCGCGCCTTGGCCGGTGCGCACATGACGGCCTTTGCCGCGCATCCGCAGTTCCAGCCAGAGCAGCGTCAAGCACAGCGCGAGCAAGACCGCCGACAGCATGGCGGCGTTGGCGTTGCTGAATTCCAGCTCGAACTGCTGGTAGATGGCGGTGGTGAAGGTTTGCAGGCCGATAATCGACAGTGCGCCGAACTCCACCAGCATGTGCAACGCAATCAGCAACGATCCGGCCAGCAACGAGGGCCAGAGCAGCGGCAGGGTGACACGAAAGAACACGCCCCAGCGGTTTTGCCCCAGGGTACGGGCAGATTCTTCGAGGGACGGGTCCAGGTTGCGCAAAGTGGCTGCCACGGGAAGAAAGATCAGTGGGTACTTCGACAGGCTCATCACCAGGATCGCCCCGCCCAGGCCTTCGAACTGCGCGCTGAGGGAAACCCAGGTGAAACTGCTGACAAACGCCGGTACCGCGAACGGCAGGCAGAGGAGCACACCCCATAACCGGCGTCCGGGTAGATTGCTGCGTTCGAGCAACCAGGCCAGGGACAGCCCGATGACGCCGCAGGCCAGCGTGACGCCGAGCATCAGTGCCAGGGTATTGCGCAGCAATCCGAACACGTACGGTCGCCACAGCAGATGCAGCGCCTCGACCCAGCCCGCTTGCCAGGCCTTCGTTGCCACGTACAGCAGTGGCAGCGCGCTCAACAGCACCAGCAGCGCCACCGGCAATAGCAGGCCGATGGGAGGACGCTTGCGTCGGGGTATATGACCCCCTGTCATGGACGAAGCGTTCAGCGATGGCGTCATCAGTTCAGGCCGACTTCGCGTTCCAGCTCCAGCGCTTCTTCGGCGTTGCCCAGGTCGGCCGGGGTAACCTTCGGCGGCTCCAGCTCACTGAATGGCTTGAGTCCGCGATCCGACACCATGCCCTTGTGCAGTGGATACTCGGCGGACATCTGGGTGATCACCCGCTGGCCTTCTTCACTCGCCATATAGGCAAGCAATTGCTGGGCTTGCTCGGGGTGTTTGCTGGATTTCAAGGCCGCGGCGCTGGACACGGTCACCAGCCCACCGGCATCGCCGCCGGTGAAATAATGCAGTTTGGAAGCCAGCTGGCCTTTTTCTCGCTGCAAGGCGAACCAGTAATAATTGTTCACCAGCACGGTTGCCACTTCGCCGTTTTCCACGGCCTTGAGGGCGACCATGTTGTTGCTGTAGACCTTGCCAAAGGCGCGCAGCCCGGTGAGCCATTCTTCGGCGGCTTCCATGCCGTGCAGCTTGATAATGGCGACGGCTTGTTCCTGGAACGCGCCGCTGGTCGGTACGAAGCCGACCTTGCCTTGCCATTGCGGCTGGGCAAAATCGAGGACGGTTTTGGGCAGGTCTTTTTCATCGACCAGTTTCGGGTTGTAGGCCACTACACGCACGCGGGCGGTGACGCCCATCCAGGTGCCATTGCCGGCGACGTAGTCCTTGGGCAGCACATTCAGGGTGGCGTCGTCGATCTTCGCCAGCAGGCCTTGCTCACCGAGTTTGTTCAGGGGCGGCGATTCTTCGGTGTAGATCACATCGGCGGGTGAGCGCTCGCCTTCTTCGACCACCTGGCTGGCCAGTTGATTGCTGCTGCCTTTGCGCACATTGACGTGGATGCCGGTCTTGGCCTCGAAAGCCTTGGCCAGCGCTTCTCCGACTTCCTTGTGCTGGCCGTTGTAGAGAGTCAGTTCCACCTTGTCGGTGGCGTGGGTGAGGGGTGTTGCGAGGGCCAGGCCGAGCAGGGTGCAGTTGAGCGCGCGGCGCAGGGTGGTTCTGGACATCATTCGCAGGTTCCTCACTGTCGTGTAGCAAAAACTTGTAACAATGATAAACGATATTGTTTCTCATGTACGTCTGGATGTACCCAGCGGGCAGCGCGGTACCTGTGGCGAGGGAGCTCGCTCCCGCTGGGCTACGAAGTAGCCCCAAGGCACGCGGACATAGCGCGTCAATCCGTCCAGCGGGAGCAAGCGCCAAGTCGCAGACACTGGTAAGCAAACCCCAAAAACGCAAAAACCCGCTTTCGCGGGTTTCTGTGAGGTTCAAGGCCATGACCTTGAAGCTTGAATTGGTGCCCAGAAGAAGACTCGAACTTCCACGACCTTGCGGTCACCAGCACCTGAAGCTGGCGTGTCTACCAATTTCACCATCTGGGCAGCATCTTCAGCGTTGCCGCTGTCGATGGGGCGCACTATACGGAGCGCATTTTGATATGTAAACCCCTGTTTTTGTTTTAGTAATTACCAAAACGAAATTGCCTGGGGCTGGAATGCAAAAACCCGCTTTCGCGGGTTTTTGTGAAGCTGACAAGTCGGTGACCTGTTGCTTGAAATTGGTGCCCAGAAGAAGACTCGAACTTCCACGACCTTGCGGTCACCAGCACCTGAAGCTGGCGTGTCTACCAATTTCACCATCTGGGCAGTATCGGCAACGCGTGTACGTCGTCGATGGCGCGCACTATACGGAGCGTGTTTTTAACTGTAAACCCCTCTCTGCAAAAAAACCTGGAAATTTCGCCAGCGGCGCGATCACAGGCTCCAAAGGGCGGTCGAAGCACTTCAGAAAGAGGATTCAAGTGCCTGAAATTTCCCGTTTCATTAAGCCTATGCCAAACTAACCCGCATATAGACAAGGTGAAAACTCTCTAATGGCCGATTGGCAGTCCCTCGATCCCGAGGCCGCTCGTGAAGCGGAAAAATATGAAAACCCTATTCCCAGCCGCGAACTGATCCTGGCGCATCTCGCCGATCGGGGTTCGCCTGCTAGCCGCGAGCAATTGGTCGAAGAGTTCGGTCTGACCACCGAAGACCAGCTCGAAGCCCTGCGCCGCCGTCTGCGCGCCATGGAACGTGACGCCCAGCTGATCTACACCCGCCGCGGCACTTATGCGCCGGTGGATAAGCTTGACCTGATCCTCGGTCGCATCGCTGGTCATCGGGACGGCTTCGGCTTCCTGATCCCGGACGACGGCAGCGACGACCTGTTCATGAGCCCGGCGCAGATGCGCCTGGTGTTCGACGGCGACCGGGCCCTGGCCCGCGTGTCCGGCCTGGACCGTCGCGGTCGTCGTGAAGGCGTGATCGTCGAAGTGGTGTCTCGTGCCCACGAAAGCATCGTTGGCCGTTATTTCGAAGAAGGCGGCATCGGCTTCGTCGTCGCGGACAATCCGAAGATCCAGCAGGAAGTGTTGGTCACCCCGGGCCGCAACGCCAACGCCAAGATTGGTCAGTTCGTCGAAGTGAAAATCACGCACTGGCCAACCCCGCGCTTCCAGCCGCAAGGCGACGTGGTGGAAGTGGTCGGCAACTACATGGCGCCGGGCATGGAAATCGACGTTGCCCTGCGCACCTATGACATCCCGCACGTGTGGCCTGAAGCAGTCCTCAAGGAGGCTGCCAAGCTCAAGCCGGAAGTCGAGGAGAAGGACAAAGAGAAGCGCATCGACCTGCGTCACCTGCCGTTTGTCACCATCGACGGCGAAGACGCCCGTGACTTCGACGACGCGGTCTACTGCGAAGCCCGGCCCGGCAAGCTGCGCCTGTTCTCCGGCGGCTGGAAGCTGTACGTGGCGATCGCCGACGTCTCCAGCTACGTGAAGCTCGGTTCGGCGCTGGACGCCGAGGCCCAGGTGCGCGGCAACTCGGTGTATTTCCCCGAGCGCGTCGTGCCGATGCTGCCTGAAGAGCTGTCCAACGGCCTGTGCTCGCTCAACCCCCATGTCGATCGCCTGGCCATGGTCTGCGAGATGAACATCTCCAAATCCGGCGAAATGACCGACTACTGCTTCTACGAAGCGGTGATCCATTCCCACGCCCGCCTGACCTACAACAAGGTCAGCGCGATGCTTGAGGCGCCGAAACTGGCTGAATCGCGCAAGCTGCGCGGTGAGTACAGCGAGGTGTTGCCGGATCTCAAGCAACTCTATGCGTTGTACAAGGTATTGTTGGGTGCCCGTCATGCCCGTGGCGCGATTGATTTCGAGACCCAGGAAACCCGGATCATCTTCGGCTCCGAGCGCAAGATCGCCGAAATTCGTCCGACCGTGCGCAACGACGCGCACAAATTGATCGAGGAATGCATGCTGGCGGCCAACGTGGCCACCGCCGAATTCCTGAAAAAGCACGAAATCCCTGCGTTGTACCGGGTTCACGACGGTCCGCCGCCGGAGCGTCTGGAGAAATTGCGGGCCTTCCTCGGTGAGCTGGGCCTGTCCTTGCATAAAGGCAAGGAAGGTCCGACACCCAAGGACTACCAGGCTCTGCTGGCCAGCATCAAGGACCGTCCGGACTTCCACCTGATCCAGACCGTCATGCTGCGCTCGTTGAGCCAGGCGGTGTACAGCGCGGACAACCAGGGCCACTTCGGCCTGAACTACGAGGCCTATACCCACTTCACTTCGCCGATCCGCCGCTACCCCGATCTGCTTACGCACCGGGCGATCCGCAGCGTGATCCATTCGAAGATGAACACCCCGCACGTCAAGCGTGCCGGTGCGATGACCATTCCGAAGGCGCGTATCTATCCGTACGACGAAGCGGCGCTGGAGCAGCTTGGCGAACAGTGCTCGATGAGCGAGCGGCGCGCCGACGAAGCGACTCGCGACGTGGTGAACTGGCTCAAGTGCGAATACATGAAGGATCGCGTGGGTGAGTCGTTCCCCGGCGTGATCACGGCCGTGACCGGCTTCGGCCTGTTCGTCGAACTGACCGATATCTATGTCGAAGGCCTGGTGCATGTCACCGCGCTGCCAGCCGATTACTACCACTTCGACCCTGTGCATCACCGTCTGGCGGGCGAGCGCACCGGTCGTAGCTTCCGTCTGGGCGACACCGTCGAAGTGCGGGTAATGCGCGTCGACCTGGACGAGCGCAAGATCGACTTCGAGATGGCGGAAAAAACCATCAGCGCACCGATTGGCCGCAAGAAGCGCGGCGCTGAAACCTCCGCCCCTGCGGCCAAGACTGCCGCCGAGCCCGCTTCGTCCAAGTCCGGGCGTCGCGGTTCGGCCAAGGAAAAGGCTGTCGAAGCCTATCGCCCGAGCGATGCCGCGGCGAAAAACGCCGAAGTACGCAAAAGCCGTGAAATGAAGCAGGCGTTGCTGGCTGAGGCCAAGGCCGGCGGCAAGGCGGCGTCCGGCAAGGCCGGGCGGTCGGCTCCGGACAAGGCGGCCAGCAAGCCGAGCAAACACCGTAAAGGCCCGCCGAAAGCGGGCTCGGCCCCGGCCAAAAGTGGCGGGGCGCGTAAACCCAAGGCCAAGTCATGAGTCAGTTGGAGAAAATCTACGGTGTGCACGCCGTGGAAGCGTTGTTGCGTCATCACCCCAAGCGGGTCAAGCAGATCTGGTTGGCCGAAGGTCGCAGCGAGCCACGGGTCCAGACCCTGGTCGAACTGGCCAATGAAAACCGCGTGGCCGTCGGCCAGGCCGAACGGCGCGAGATGGATGCCTGGGTCGAAGGTGTCCACCAGGGCGTTGTTGCTGAAGTCAGCCCGAGCCAGGTCTGGGGCGAGGCGATGCTCGACGAGTTGCTCGACCGCACCGAAGGCGCGCCCTTGCTGCTGGTGCTGGACGGTGTGACCGATCCCCACAACCTCGGCGCCTGCCTGCGTTCGGCGGACGCCGCCGGGGCATTGGCGGTGATCGTGCCCAAGGACAAGTCGGCGACCTTGACGCCGGTGGTGCGCAAAGTCGCCTGCGGTGCGGCGGAAGTCATTCCCCTGGTGGCCGTGACCAACCTGGCGCGTACCCTGGAAAAACTCCAGCAGCGCGGCTTGTGGATTGTCGGCACGGCAGGCGAGGCCGAGGTCAGTATCTATGACCAGGACCTCACCGGCCCGACCATCCTGATCATGGGCGCCGAAGGCAAAGGCATGCGTCGCCTGACTCGTGAACATTGCGACTATTTGGTCAAATTGCCGATGGCCGGCAGCGTCAGCAGCCTCAACGTCTCGGTAGCGACCGGGGTGTGCCTGTTCGAGGCGATGCGCCAGCGTGGGGCGAAGGCGGCTACGGCCGCCAAAAAGCCCTGATCCAGTTGCAGTCCCTGTGGGAGCGAGCCTGCTCGCGATAGCGGAGTGTGAGTTTGCATTTGTGCTGACTGATCCACCGCTATCGCGAGCAGGCTCGCTCCCACAGTGGTTTCGTGTGTGGGCGCGATTGTGACTGTTCAAATAATCACCAATTGCCTTGCGCCGCCTTCGACCCTTCTCTACAATTGCGCCCCTTGCTGTGATGGCAGGCACTTATGTGTCTAGCGTCCTCAAGTCCATAAGTGTCATTCACTCCTTGTCTGACCGTTTTTAAGCGGCAGGCTACAACCCGTAAGGAGCATTCATGCGTCATTACGAAATCATCTTTTTGGTCCACCCGGATCAAAGCGAGCAAGTCGGCGGCATGGTTGAGCGTTACACCAAGCTGATCGAAGAAGACGGCGGCAAAATCCACCGTCTGGAAGACTGGGGCCGTCGTCAACTGGCCTATGCAATCAACAATGTTCACAAGGCTCACTACGTGATGCTGAACGTTGAGTGCACCGGCAAGGCCCTGGCCGAGCTGGAAGACAACTTCCGCTACAACGATGCAGTGATCCGTAACCTGGTCATCCGTCGCGAAGAAGCCATCACCGGCCAATCCGAGATGCTCAAGGCTGAAGAAAACCGCAGTGAGCGCCGTGAGCGTCGCGACCGTCCTGAGCACTCTGACAGCGCCGATGGCGATGACAGCGATAGCGACAGCGACAACAGCGATAACGCTGACGAGTAATCCACGGACCTTTTAAGGAGCCAATCACATGGCACGTTTCTTCCGTCGTCGTAAATTCTGCCGCTTCACCGCTGAAGACGTGAAAGAGATCGACTACAAAGATCTCAACACCCTGAAAGCCTACGTATCCGAGACCGGCAAAATCGTTCCAAGCCGCATCACCGGTACCAAAGCTCGTTATCAGCGTCAGCTGGCCACCGCTATCAAGCGCGCCCGCTTCCTGGCCCTGCTGGCCTACACCGACAGCCACGGCCGCTGAGACCGGGCAGTCGACGAGTAGTAAGGGATCGAATGCATGCGCGCCTTGGCTGACTTCATCATGCGGGGACGTGTGCAGGCCACGCTGGTCGTGGCCGGATCCGCGGCATTGCCGCTGTTGTTCTGGTTGAGTGCCGCCGCCGGGAGCCTGGTGCTTCTGCGGCGCGGTTCGGACGCCTTGAGCGTCCTGGGTATCGGGGTGGTGTCAGCGTTGGTGAGCTGGTACTTCCTGAAGGACCCGACGACACTCCTGGTGTTGCTCGGGGCTGGCGGCCTGGCGTTGATTCTGCGCGCCGGGCATACCTGGAATCGCGTGCTGCTTTGCAGCGTGGCCGTGGGGTTGTTGTGTGCGGTGAGCCTGGGGACTGTATTCAGTTCCATCATCGAATCACTGGCGCAGACGTTCGAGAACGTCCTGCCGCTGGCGATGGGTGGGGTCTACGAGACACTCTCGGCAGACGAAAAGGCGTTTTTCACCCGCATGGCCGCACCGCTGACGATCATTTCGATAGCAGCTTCGTTGCAGATCTTTAGCGTGCTATGCCTGATTCTCGGGCGCTATTGGCAGGCTTCGTTGTACAACCCCGGTGGTTTCGGGCGTGAATTTCGCGCAATCCGATTCCCCAAGAGCGTGGCGCTGTCACTGCTGGCCGTCATGTTTGTGGCCCCGTTTTTCGGGCTGCATGCACTGATTCTGATGCCGTTGTGCAGTGTACCGCTGGTCTTCGCCGGCCTGGCCCTGGTTCACGGGCTGGTGGCGCAGAAACGACTGGCTGCTTTCTGGCTGGTGGGGATGTACGTGACGTTGTTGCCTTTCATGCACTTGCTCGGTCCGTTGCTCGTGGTCCTGGCCATCGTTGACAGCCTGATTGATTTTCGCGGTCGGATGGCGTCGAAAGACGCCGACAACGCGAACGGTGAAGGTTAAAAGTTAGAGGATTTTCACATGCAACTGATCCTTCTGGAAAAAATCGCCAACCTGGGCAACCTGGGCGACAAAGTAAACGTTAAGGCCGGCTACGGTCGTAACTACCTGCTGCCTTTCGGCAAAGCCACCGCTGCGACCGCTGCCAACCTGGCTGCGTTCGAAGAGCGTCGCGCTGAGCTGGAAAAAGCTGCCGCAGACCGTAAAGCCTCGGCTGAAAGCCGTGCTGCTCAACTGGCCGAGCTGGAAGTGACCATCACTGCCACTGCTGGCGACGAAGGCAAGCTGTTCGGTTCGATCGGTACCCACGACATCGCTGACGCACTGACCGCCTCCGGCGTTGAAGTCGCGAAAAGCGAAGTTCGTCTGCCGAACGGCACCATCCGCAACGTGGGTGAATTCGACGTCGCCGTGCACTTGCACGCCGAAGTTGAAGCCACTGTACGCGTTGTCGTGGTAGCAGCCTAAGCAACATCTGTCGGCTGGCACCCTTGGGTACTAGTCGGTAACATCGGGCACGATCCTGTCTACAGGTCGTGCCCTTTGTCTTTCTGCAATTGCTGTTTCCATCACCAGAATCCCCGTGGCCATGAACGAAATCACCGCTCCTGAGCAATATGATCTGCAAACCGCTGCCCTGAAGGTGCCGCCGCATTCCATCGAGGCCGAACAGGCCGTACTCGGTGGCCTGATGCTGGACAACAACGCCTGGGAGCGCGTGCTCGATCAAGTGTCCGACGGCGATTTCTACCGGCATGACCACCGCCTGATCTTCCGTGCGATCGCCAAATTGGCCGATCAGAACATGCCGATCGACGTCGTGACCCTGGCCGAGCAATTGGACAAGGAGGGACAGACGTCCCAGGTCGGCGGCCTTGGCTACCTGGGTGAGCTGGCGAAAAATACGCCGTCCGTCGCCAACATCAAGGCCTATGCGCAAATCGTTCGGCAACGTGCGACTTTGCGTCAGCTGATCGGCATCAGTAACGAGATCGCCGACAGTGCATTCAACCCCGAAGGCCGCACTGCCGAAGAGATCCTCGACGAAGCCGAACGGCAGATCTTCCAGATCGCCGAGGCCCGGCCGAAGACCGGCGGCCCGGTCGGCGTCAATGAGCTGCTGACCAAGGCCATCGACCGGATCGATACGCTGTTCAACACTTCCGACGCGATCACGGGCTTGTCCACTGGCTATACCGACCTCGACGAGAAAACCAGCGGGCTGCAACCGGCCGACCTGATCATTGTCGCTGGCCGTCCGTCGATGGGTAAGACCACCTTTGCAATGAACCTGGTGGAAAACGCCGTACTGCGCAGCGACAAGGCCGTCCTGGTCTACTCTCTGGAGATGCCAGGTGAATCGCTGATCATGCGTATGCTTTCTTCCCTGGGGCGCATCGACCAGACCAAGGTCCGTTCAGGCCAACTGGAAGACGACGATTGGCCACGCCTGACCTCGGCGGTCAACCTGCTCAACGACCGCAAGCTGTTCATCGACGATACGGCCGGCATCAGCCCGTCGGAAATGCGCGCCCGCACCCGGCGCCTGGTACGTGAGCACGGTGAGATCGGTTTGATCATGATCGACTACCTGCAACTGATGCAGATCCCCGGCTCCAGCGGCGACAACCGGACCAACGAGATTTCCGAGATCTCCCGTTCCCTCAAGGCCCTGGCGAAGGAGTTCAACTGCCCGGTGGTGGCGCTTTCCCAGCTGAACCGCTCCCTGGAACAGCGCCCCAACAAGCGCCCAGTGAACTCCGACTTGCGGGAATCGGGTGCGATCGAGCAGGACGCCGACGTCATCATGTTCGTGTACCGCGACGAGGTGTATCACCCGGAGACGGAACACAAAGGCATTGCCGAAATCATCATCGGCAAGCAGCGGAACGGGCCGATCGGCTTTATCCGCCTGGCGTTCATCGGTAAGTACACGCGCTTTGAGAACCTGGCGCCGGGTAGCTATAACTTCGACGATGATGAATAACCTGCCACCGCCCCTGTGGCGAGGGAGCTTGCTCCCGCTGGGCTGCGCATCAGCCCCCAACAAGGCAAAAATTTTCCTGACAAATAGCATCAATTGATTGTGCGGCTGCTACGCAGCCGAGCGGGAGCAAGCTCCCTCGCCACAAATTGGTTATTTTTTGTGCTATATTCCGCGCCCGCGATTTTCCATCTTCTATACCGGTCATCGACATGCAAGCAGCCAAGCCGTTATTTGACTATCCCAAGTACTGGGCCGAATGTTTCGGCCCGGCGCCGTTCCTGCCCATGAGCAGGGAGGAGATGGATCAGCTCGGCTGGGATTCGTGCGACATCATCATCGTCACCGGTGACGCGTACGTCGACCATCCGTCGTTCGGCATGGCGATCATTGGCCGTCTGCTGGAAGCCCAGGGCTTCCGCGTCGGGATCATTGCCCAGCCGAACTGGCAGTCCAAGGACGACTTCATGAAGCTCGGCGAGCCCAACCTGTTCTTCGGTGTCGCGGCCGGCAACATGGACTCGATGATCAACCGCTACACCGCCGACAAGAAAATCCGCTCCGACGACGCCTACACGCCGGGCGGCCTGGCGGGCAAGCGGCCGGACCGAGCGAGCCTGGTCTACAGCCAGCGCTGCAAGGAAGCCTACAAGCATGTGCCGATCGTGCTGGGCGGCATCGAGGCGTCCCTGCGGCGCATCGCCCACTACGACTACTGGCAGGACCGGGTGCGCAACTCGATCCTGATCGATGCCTGCGCCGACATCCTGCTCTACGGCAACGCCGAACGGGCGATTGTCGAAGTCGCCCAGCGTCTGTCCTACGGGCACAAGATCGAAGACATCACCGATGTGCGTGGCACTGCGTTCATCCGCCGCGACACGCCGAAAGACTGGTACGAAGTCGATTCCACGCGCATCGACCGCCCGGGCAAGATCGACAAGATCATCAACCCGTACGTGAACACCCAGGACACTGCGGCCTGCGCCATCGAGCAGGAGAAGGGGCCGGTTGAGGACCCCGGCGAAGCCAAGGTCGTGCAGATCCTGGCCAGCCCGAAAATGACCCGTGACAAAACCGTGATCCGCCTGCCATCGGTGGAAAAAGTACGCAACGACCCCGTGCTCTACGCCCACGCCAACCGCGTGCTGCATCTGGAAACCAACCCGGGCAATGCCCGGGCGCTGGTGCAGAAGCACGGCGAGGTCGATGTCTGGTTCAACCCGCCGCCCATTCCTATGACCACCGAGGAAATGGACTACGTGTTCGGCATGCCTTACGCGCGTGTTCCGCATCCGGCGTACGGCAAGGAAAAGATCCCGGCCTACGAGATGATCCGTTTCTCGGTGAACATCATGCGCGGCTGCTTTGGCGGTTGCACCTTTTGTTCGATCACCGAGCACGAAGGCCGGATCATCCAGAACCGTTCCGAAGAGTCGATCATTCGCGAGATCGAAGAGATCCGTGACAAGGTCCCGGGCTTTACCGGGGTTATTTCCGACCTTGGCGGCCCGACCGCGAACATGTACCGCATCGCCTGCAAGAGCCCGGAAATCGAATCCGCGTGCCGCAAGCCGTCCTGCGTGTTCCCTGGCATCTGCCCGAACCTGAACACCGATCATTCTTCCTTGATCCAGCTGTACCGCAGCGCCCGGGCCTTGCCTGGGGTGAAGAAGATCCTGATCGCCTCCGGCCTGCGTTATGACCTGGCGGTCGAGTCGCCGGAATACGTCAAGGAGCTGGTGACCCATCACGTCGGCGGCTACCTGAAGATCGCGCCTGAGCATACCGAGGAAGGGCCGCTCAACCAGATGATGAAACCGGGGATCGGTACCTACGACCGGTTCAAGCGCATGTTCGAGAAGTTCAGCAAGGAAGCCGGGAAAGAGCAGTACCTAATCCCATACTTCATCGCTGCCCACCCAGGCACCACCGACGAAGACATGATGAACCTGGCGCTGTGGCTCAAGGGCAACGGCTTCCGTGCCGACCAGGTGCAGGCGTTCTACCCGTCGCCGATGGCCAGCGCCACCGCGATGTACCACTCGGGCAAGAACCCGCTGCGCAAGGTCACCTACAAAAGCGACGGCGTGACCATCGTCAAGAGTGAAGAACAGCGCCGTCTGCACAAGGCCTTCCTGCGCTATCACGACCCCAAGGGTTGGCCGATGTTGCGGGAGGCGCTGACCCGCATGGGCCGCGCCGACCTGATCGGGCCGGGCAAGCACCAGTTGATCCCGCTGCACCAGCCGGCGGCTGACAGCTACCAGAGCGCTCGTCGCAAGAACTCGACGCCGGCCGGCAGCCACAAAGTGGGCAAGGGCACCAAGATCCTGACCCAGCACACCGGCCTGCCACCGCGTGGCAGCGACGGCGCCAACCCCTGGGACAAGCGCGAGCAAGCCAAGGCCGCGGCCTTCGCCCGCAACCAACAGGCCGCCAAGGAGCGCAAGGATGCCGCCAAGGGCAAAGGCCCGAAGCCTGCGCGCAAGCCTGTGGTACCGCGCTGATCCTTGAGCGATAACGCAAAACGCCAGCCTGAGTGCTGGCGTTTTGCTTTCTAGCGACGCTGCTGGCCGTTTGTTATCGTGGCGCCCGCCAATGAAAGCGGGCGCACTCCTGTGACGAGGGAGCTTGCTCCCGCTGAGACGGTCCGACGCCTCGGGCGAAGCGCCCCCCCCAATACACACCGAAATGACCTGACACACTGAGGTGTATGGTTTTGGGGCTGTTTCACACCCCAGCGGGAGCAAGCTCCCTCGCCACAGGTTCAGTGTTGGTAAAGACATTTCTCGACTGCCAAGGACGATAGACATGAGCACCCCACTGCCGGGTATCGGCATGGACAACACCTTCTCCCAATTCATGGCCCGCCAACGCATCGAAAGCCAGATCAACCTGCCGCGCTTGTTCGCCGCCATTGATGCCGACCCCGGGATTGTTGGGGCGGGCGTGGTGTACATCGACGCCGAATTCAACGTGGTGACCCTGCGCGAGTTCAAGCCGATCTGCAGCATCGCGCCCAAGCGGATCATTTTGCGTGAGGCGCAGAAGTACATTGCGCCGGCTCAGTTTGCCCAGCAGGTGCAAGACAACCCTCGGGAGTCGCGATTGGTCGCAGAGGCGATCAATACCAGCTTGTCCTGTGCGGGAGCCGTTATCGGTTGGGTCGTGGTGCTTAGCGGTTCCGTTGCAATCCCCTTTTCAGCTGGAACCAGTAGCGTGATCGCTGCCTTGGGCTATACCGCTGCCGTCGCCAGCACCGTCCAATGTCTTGCGAGCGGCTATCGCGCTCGCAATGAAATCAGTAATCCAGCCCGAAATGATCAACTCGACAGCGAAGAGTGGTACCAATACACGATGATTGCTCTGGACGCCGCGTCCTTGGTAGGGGTAGGTGCGTCTTCGCTGACGACCCTCAAGCTGGTCAGACTGAATAAGGCTACAACAGGTAAAAGTGTGCGAGAGGTGCTTAGGGGGTTAAATCGACAAGAACGGGCCAAACTGACCAAGGAGTTGTTGAGTATCAATGACCCTCGCTTGACCTCAAAACTCCTGAAGTTGAAGCAGTTGTCCGGTGAGCTACCCAAACGCTTCACATCAACTCAGCTCAAGCATGCAACGGTCACGCAGATACGGGACGCCTTGGGGGCCGTGATCGGCTTCACCGGAAGCGCAGTTTCTGGAAATGTCCGGACGATTGCCGTAGGCCTGTATGAGGAAATAGACCAGTGAAGGATCAACCCAGTATTCGCGGCTTTTTATTCAGGTATTTCCCCGTCTTCATAGGGGGAATACTGGCGTCGGTCTTTGCCTTGGTGTTCGCTGTTCCGCTGTTCTTTGACAGCTATTTCCGGGACCTTTCCTTGGCCGATGACGCGAAATGGTCGTTTCTGAGCGGAGTTGCCCTTACCCTTGTCATAGTGCATTGCAATTTCATGATTGCGCGCGGACGCCCGCGCTGGGTGTTGCTGTTGTCGATGGTGCTGGGCCTTTGTTTTTTATGTGTACTGCCCACAATTGAATATCGACCCAACAGGCTGATTTACAGTTTGAGTCTGCTTTTTCCGCTGCTCGCCCTCTTGCTGCTCAACAGCAAGCGCCACCGTGAAATGCGCCGCAAGCTGGTGGAAATCCGTCGCCAGCGCGAACTCATTATCCAAGCTATCAAGAGCCCACGGTCCCGCCGATGAGTCGTTATACAGGCAACGGCCATGAAGACCGTCGCCGTCGGCCTGTACGAGGAGTTCACGGAATGATTGGCGGCGGATCGCTGAAGGGCTTCCTTGCCCGTTATTTTCCGGTGTTCATGGGCACCATCCTACTGGCCTGCTTTTCAGGATCAACGTTGCTGGTGCTGGCTGGAACGACTTACTGGCGTGCCTTGGAACCCTCCGTCAGGACCGACTATGTCGGGCTCGGGACCTTGGCTCTAGTATTGGTCCTGGTAGTGGGCAACCTCTTGATTGCTCGCGGACGTGCCTGGGCCGTCGGGTGTGTAGCGGGTTACTTTCTGGCCTGTCTGGGTGCGGTTATTCCGATGTTTGCCTACCGGCCGCATCAAGGCGTTTATTTGTCCGCGATGCTGCTGCCGCTGTTGGGATTACTACTGCTCAACAGCAAACGCCACCGTGAAATGCGCCGCAAACTGGTGGAAATCCGCCGCCAACGTGGACTCGTCATCCAAGCGGCCAAGACCTCGCGTTCCCGTCGCTGAGTCGATTCGCTACCGTCTCCCGCCACATTTATGTGCGCCCCTTTGCACGCGAAAGCGAGCAACGTCCGGTTTTAGTGCTCTACTGCCTTGAGTAGACAAAGAAAGTGTCCGGCCTGCCTGCATGGCATAAGTCTTGCGCCGCTTTCGATAACGCCCAGGCTCGCAGGAGGCACGCCGTGTCGATCCATGTTGCTTTGCATCACGTCACGCACTACCGCTATGACCGCGCTGTCGAACTCGGCCCGCAGATCGTTCGCCTGCGCCCGGCGCCCCATAGCCGTACGCGGATTCTCTCCTATGCGTTGAAAGTTTCCCCTGAGCAGCACTTCATCAACTGGCAGCAGGACCCCCAGGGCAATTACCTCGCACGCCTGGTCTTTCCTGAGAAAACCGCAGAACTGCGGATCGAGGTCGACCTGCTGGCGGAAATGGCGGTGTTCAATCCGTTCGATTTTTTCCTCGAGCCTTATGCCGAGCAGATTCCCTTCACCTACGCGGCCGATGAAAAGCATGAGCTGATGCCCTATCTGGAAAAGCTGCCGCTGACGCCCAGGTTCCAGACGTATCTGGACAGCATCGACCGCACGCCGCAGCCAGCGGTGGACTTCCTGGTGGCGCTGAACCAGCGCCTGAGTGAAGACATCAACTACCTGATCCGCATGGAGCCGGGCGTGCAGACCCCGGAGCACACCCTGGAGCATGCCTGCGGTTCCTGCCGCGACTCGGCCTGGTTGCTGGTGCAGCTGTTGCGCCACCTCGGGCTGGCCGCACGTTTTGTTTCCGGTTATCTGATCCAGTTGACCGCCGACGTGAAAAGCCTCGATGGGCCGTCTGGAACCGACGTGGACTTCACCGACTTGCATGCCTGGTGCGAAGTCTACCTGCCGGGTGCTGGCTGGATCGGCCTGGATGCGACGTCCGGATTGTTCGCCGGTGAAGGGCATATCCCGTTGGCCTGTAGTCCCGATCCGACATCGGCGGCGCCGATCAGTGGCCTGGTGGAGCCTTGCGAGTGCGAGTTCAGCCACGAGATGTCCGTCGAGCGGGTCTGGGAAGCGCCACGGGTGACCAAGCCGTACACCGAAGAGCAATGGCGGGCGATCCAGGCGCTGGGACGACAGATCGATGCCGATCTGCTGGAGGGTGACGTGCGCCTGACCATGGGCGGTGAGCCGACCTTCGTTTCCATCGATGATCCGGACGGCGCCGAATGGAACACCGCAGCACTCGGGCCGGACAAGCGGCGGCTTTCCGCCGAGCTGTTCCTGCGCCTGCGCACTCACTACGCGCCCCAGGGCCTGGTGCATTTCGGCCAGGGCAAGTGGTACCCAGGCGAGCAATTGCCGCGCTGGTCGCTCAATTGTTATTGGCGGCGCGACGGCGTGCCGATCTGGCACAACCCGGCGCTGATTGCCGATGAGCAGCAGGACTACGGCGCTGATGGCGAACTGGCCGGTCGCTTTCTGAGCAGCGTCGCCGAACGCTTGAAGATTGCGACACGCTTCGTGTTCCCCGCCTACGAAGACAATTTCTATTACCTATGGCGCGAAGGTGCATTGCCTTCGAATGTCACGGCCCAGGACCCGCGTCTTGACGATCCACTGGAGCGGGCACGCCTGCGCAAGGTCTTCAGCCAGGGCCTGGACAAAGTGATCGGCCAGGTGCTGCCACTGGCCCGCACCGCCAAGGGCGATCGGTGGCAGAGCGGTCGTTGGTACCTGCGGGACGACCACTGCCGGCTGGTGCCAGGGGATTCGCCCCTGGGCTATCGCTTGCCACTGGCCTCGCAACCCTGGGTGACGGCGGCCGAATATCCGTTCATCCATCCCACCGATCCGAACCAAGCGTTGCCCGAGCTGCCCGATACCGAGTGGCTGGCCCGTCATGGTGACGCGGTCATCGAGGAGAGCCGGGTTCCGCAGATCGATCAATCCGCCGACTGGCTGACCCGCACCGCCTTTTGTGCCGAGGCCCGCGAAGGTCGGCTGTACCTGTTCATGCCGCCGCTTGCGCGGGTCGAGGATTATCTGGAACTGGTCAATGCCATCGAGGCGACCGCCGAAGAGCTGCATTGCCCCGTGCTGCTGGAAGGCTATGAGCCGCCGAGCGACCCGCGCTTGAGTAACTTTCGTATCACCCCAGACCCCGGTGTGATCGAGGTCAACGTGCAACCTTCGGCGACCTGGGATGAGCTGGTCGAGCGCACCGAGTTCCTCTATGAGCAGGCGCGACTGACCCGGCTGACCACCGAGAAATTCATGATCGATGGCCGGCACACTGGCACCGGTGGCGGCAACCATTTCGTGCTGGGTGGCGCGACACCGGCTGACTCACCGTTCCTGCGGCGTCCCGACCTGCTGCGCAGCCTGATCAGCTACTGGCACAACCACCCGTCGTTGTCCTACCTGTTTTCCGGATTGTTCATCGGTCCGACCTCCCAGGCGCCACGGGTGGATGAAGCGCGTAATGACGCGTTGTATGAACTGGAAATCGCTTTCGCGCAAATGCCACAACCCGGCGAAGCATGTCCGCCCTGGCTGGTCGACCGCCTGTTGCGCAACCTGTTGATCGACGTGACCGGCAACACCCATCGCGCCGAATTCTGCATCGACAAACTTTATTCACCGGACGGCGCCACCGGGCGCCTGGGTCTTTTGGAGCTGCGCGCTTTCGAGATGCCGCCCCACGCCCGCATGAGCCTGACTCAGCAACTGCTGTTGCGGGCGCTGGTGGCGCGGTTCTGGCGTGAACCCTACGCGCCGGCGAAGCTGGCGCGCTGGGGCACCGAGCTGCATGACCGTTTCCTGCTGCCGCACTTTATCGAGCAGGATTTTGCCGATGTCATCCACGAGCTGAACGCCGCCGGCTATCCGTTGCGGGCCGAATGGTTCGCCGCGCACCTGGAGTTTCGTTTTCCCAAGGTCGGCGACTATGCGGTCGCTGGCATCGAGCTGCAATTGCGCCAGGCCCTGGAGCCGTGGCATGTGCTGGGGGAAGAGGGCGCGGCGGGCGGCACGGTGCGCTATGTGGATTCCTCCCTGGAGCGTTTGCAGGTCAAGCTCAGCGGCCTGGCGCCGCAACGCTATGTGCTGACCTGCAATGGCGTGCCGGTGCCGCTGCGAGCCACCGGACGGGTAGGCGAATTCGTCGCGGGCGTGCGTTTCCGCGCCTGGCAACCGGTCAGTTGCCTGCAACCGACCATCCCGATGCACGCACCGTTGGTCATCGATCTGCTCGACACCTGGATGCAACGTTCCGTGGGCGGCTGCCAGTATCACGTGGCCCATCCGGGCGGGCGCAACTACGAGAGTCTGCCGGTCAATGCCAACGAAGCCGAGAGCCGGCGAATGGCGCGCTTTTTCCGGCTTGGGCACACGCCAGGGAAAGTGCTGATCCCGCACTTGGAACCGGATGACGAGTTTCCTCTCACGCTCGATCTGCGGCGTTTCCACGGAGCCCCGAACATATAAACGCACAACCTCTGTGGCGAGGGAGCTTGCTCCCGCTGGGCTGCGAAGCGGCCCCTTTTGTGTGCGTTGCGCACTGGTGCGCCAGCCCGGTCAAGCGGGAGCAGGCTCCCTCGCCACAATGGTTCCAGGCTGAAATCTATTGCCAGGCCCAAGGCAAAACACATCTATCCGCGCGTCATCTGCTTGCGCTAGTCTGATCTTTCATTGCCGTTCGCCGAGCTTTCCATGCCTGAGCTGCTTGACCGCTACCCGCTGACAACGGGCACTTATCACGAACTACTGGACGACAGTGGTGCGGTGCGTGCGCACTGGCGGCCATTGTTCGACCAGTTGCAACGCAGCACGCCAGCCCAGTTACTCCAGCGCCAGGCGTTGCTGGCGCGGCAGATCCAGGAAAACGGTGTCACCTACAATGTCTACGCCGATCCGAAAGGCGCCGACCGGCCGTGGGAGCTGGACCTGCTGCCCCATGTGATCGACGCTCAGGAGTGGAAGCACCTGTCGGCCGGAATTGCTCAGCGCGGGCGGCTGCTCAATGCAGTGCTGGCTGATCTGTATGGGCCGCAGCGGCTGATCCATGAAGGGCTGCTGCCAGCGGAACTGATATTCGGGCACAACAACTTCCTCTGGCCGTGCCAGGGCATCGCGCCGCCAGACGGGACGTTCCTGCACCTGTATGCGGTGGATCTGGCGCGCACCCCCGATGGTCGCTGGTGGGTGACGGCGGACCGGACCCAGGCACCTTCAGGAGCCGGGTATGCGCTGGAAAACCGCATGATTGTGTCCCGTGCCTTCCCCGACCTGTATCGCGACCTGAACGTGCAACACCTGTCCGGCTTCTTCCGCACCTTGCAGCAAACCCTGGCGCGCCAGGCGCCCAGCGATGGCGAGCCGCCGCTGGTGGTGCTGCTGACGCCGGGACGGTTCAACGAAAGTTATTTCGAGCATCTCTACCTGGCGCGCCAGTTGGGCTATCCGCTGGTGGAAGGTGGTGACCTGACGGTTCGGGACGCCACGGTCTACCTCAAGACCCTCAGCGGATTGCGTCGGGTCCACGCGATCATGCGTCGGCTCGACGATGACTTCTGCGATCCGCTGGAACTGCGCACCGATTCCGCCCTCGGCGTGCCTGGGTTGCTGGAGGCGGTACGCCAGGGCCGGGTGCTGGTGGCCAATGCCCTGGGCAGCGGCGTATTGGAGTCACCGGGTCTGTTGGGCTTTTTGCCAAAGATCAATGAGTTCCTGTTTGGCGAGGAACTGCTCCTGCCCTCCATTGCCACTTGGTGGTGCGGTGAGCCGCCGGTGCTGGCCCAGGCCTTGGAGAAGCTGCCTCAGCTGTTGATCAAGCCGGCGTTTGCGTCCCAGAGCTTCAAGCCGGTATTGGGTCGTGACTTGAGCGAAGAACAGCGTGCAAAACTGGCGACGCGCATGCAGGCGCGGCCCTATGCCTATGTCGCCCAGGAGCTGGCGCAGGTATCCCAGGCACCGGTCTGGCAGGCCGAGGACGGCCATATCCTGCCTCGGGCCATCGGCATGCGGGTATATGCCGTTTCCGGGAAAGACGGTTATCGGGTGCTCTCGGGCGGCCTGACCCGTGTGGCCGCCAACGCCGACGCCGAAGTGGTGTCGATGCAGCGCGGCGGCGCCAGCAAGGACACTTGGGTGCTTGGGGAGCAGGCTCCAGAAAGCGAACAGTGGACCGCCCAGCGGACCATCGGCGTGCACGACCTGGTCCGGCGTGATCCGTACTTGCCGTCGCGAGTGGTGGAGAACCTGTTCTGGTTCGGTCGCTACAGTGAACGCTGCGACGACAGTGCGCGGCTGCTGCGCATCATGCTGGCGCGCTATGTCGATGGCGATGACCCGCAAGCTCTGCAATCGGCGGTGTCGCTGGGCGAGCGCCTGATGCTGTTGCCGGAGGAGGGCGAGTTACCCGAACGCCTGCTGGCGGCGTTGCTGGGCGAAAACTGGTCGTTCAGCCTGCGCTCCAACCTGCAACGTTTGCAGTGGGCGGCCTCGCAGGTCCGTGGCAAGCTGTCCCGGGAGAACTGGCAGGCGCTGGTGGAGTTGCAGCGCGAAGCCCTGGAACTGGAAACCGGCGATCCGGATTTTGGCGAACTGCTGGATTTCCTCAACCGGTTGGTGATGTCCCTGGCGGCGCTGTCCGGCTTCGCCCTGGACGACATGACCCGCGATGAAGGCTGGCGCTTCTTGATGATGGGCCGGCGTCTTGAGCGCCTGCAATTTCTCAGCAGCAGCCTGGCGGCCTTCCTGCGCAGCGAGGCGGTGTTCGACCAGGCGGGGTTGGAGTGGTTGCTGGAACTGGGCAACAGCAGTATCACCTACCGTTCGCGCTACCTGGCGGTGGCCCAATTGATCCCGGTGCTCGACCTGTTGCTGCTGGACGAACAGAACCCCCATGCGGTGCTTTTCCAGTTGAAGTTGGTGGCGCGCACGCTCAAACGCTTGAACGATGATTTCGGCGCACCCAGGGACAGCGCATTGCCGGAATTGGTAGCGCGTCTGTCACGCTTTGATTTGCGCTGCCTGGAGAACCCGTTGTTCGGCGAAGCCAGCCTGCGGGCGGCGCTCGATGGGTTGGCGGATCTGTTGCAGGAGGTGGCCGACGTCAGCGGCCAGGTCTCCGATCGCCTGGCCTTGCGCCATTTCGCCCACGTCGATGACGTCAGCCAGCGCACGGTGTCCGTCTGATGAACGCTCGCTACCAGATCCTCCACGACACGCATTATCACTACGACAGCCCGGTGTCCCTGGCCCAGCAACTGGCCCACCTGTGGCCGCGTGCCTGTGACTGGCAACGTTGCACCGAGCAGCAGTTGTCGATCAGTCCGGAGCCGACGACCCGTCGCGATGAGCTGGACGTGTTCGGCAATCCGTTGACCCGCCTGGCCTTCGAGCGGCCCCATGATGAGTTGTTGGTCAACGCCCGCCTGAGCGTCGAGGTGCTGGCGCGCCCGGCACTGGATTTCAATGAGTCGCCGGCTTGGGAGTCGACCCGTGACGCACTGACCTACAGCGGTCGGCCCCTCACTGCTTCGCTGCTGGACGCTTGCCGTTATCGTTTCGAATCACCCTATGTGCACCTCAAGCGCAGCTTCGTCGAGTTTTCCGAAAGCTGCTTTATACCGGGGCGCCCGCTGATGCTTGGCGTCCGCGCATTGATGGCGAAAATTTTCCAGGAGTTCACCTTCGACGCCGAGGCAACCCAGGTGGCGACGCCGCTGGTGGAGGTGCTGGCGCGACGGCGCGGCGTATGCCAGGACTTTGCCCACCTGATGCTGGCCTGCCTGCGCTCCCGTGGACTGGCGGCACGTTACGTCAGTGGCTACCTGCTGACCCAGCCACCGCCCGGTCAACCACGGTTGATCGGTGCCGATGCGTCCCATGCCTGGGTCTCGGTGTATTGCCCGGTGCTGGGTTGGGTGGATTTCGACCCGACCAACAACGTGCAACCTGCCCTGGAGCACATCACCCTGGCCTGGGGCCGGGACTTCTCCGATGTATCGCCGTTGCGCGGGGTGATCCTGGGGGGCGGCAGCCATGATCCTGAGGTGCGGGTGACGGTGATGCCGGTGGAGTGAAAAAACGGCTGTGAACTGCAGACACTTGTGGCGAGCAAGCCTGCTCCCGCCGGGACGGTCCGACGCCTCGGGCGGAGCGGCCCCAGATACTGGGGCGGTTGCTGCGCAACCGAGCGGGAGCAAGCGCCCTCGCCACGCGTTATTCATCAATCGTGAGGCTTGTGCGATGTTCCCGGTTTCCATCAAAGGCGTGCTGCAATCCCCCGAAGGCCTGATCGTGTTGATGCTCAACGAGCGGGATGAATGGGAACTGCCCGGCGGGCGGATCGAAGTGGGCGAAACGGCACCGCAATGCCTGGCGCGGGAAATCGCCGAGGAGCTGGCGCTCGAGGTCAGCGTCGGGGAGCCGTTGGATTCTTACCTGTTCGAGGTGATTGCCGGGCGGCATGTGTTCATTTCGACTTACCGCTGCCAGTTACTGGGCGGTTTCGTGCCGACGATCAGCCATGAGCACAAGCAGATCGGTCTGTTCGAGCCGAATCGCTTGCCGGAAAATCTGCCAATCGGTTATCGCGCGTCGATCATCAAGGCGTTGGGTCTATGAGAACCGGCAGTCGGGCTGCCGGCCCACCACAGGCTCAGGCGTCTGGTGCCTGGTCTTTGGGTGTATCGACGTCGTCTTGCGCCGTTTCTTCGCCTTCGATACCCGGGTTCAGTGCGGCTTCTTCAGCCAACGCTTTCTTGCGCTGCAGCTTTTCCTCTTTCTTCTGCTCCTTGGCCAAGTCTCGCTGACGTTTGGCGAAGGAATAATTAGGTTTGGCCATGGGCGATCCTTTTAGGGCGAAGGGGAGGTTGAGCGGCAGCTATTCTGCCCTGTATCGGGGATGAGGGGTTAACCGGGTTTACCTTGCGCCCACTTGGGTGGTTGCGAAGGTTGCCATTCGTCCAGCGCATCGAGCAGATCCTGCGGTGATTCGCTCACTTGCAGCATGTCGCGATGCGGTGCGCGAACGAACCCTTCTTCGACAATGTGATCGAGAAAACCGGTGAGTTTGCTGTAGAACCCGTTCACTTCCAGCAGGCCCAGCGGCTTGGCGTGGTAACCGAGCTGGCCCCAGGTCCAGACTTCGAACAACTCTTCCAGCGTACCGAGGCCGCCGGGCAGGGCGATGAAGGCATCGCTGAGTTCGGCCATGCGGGCCTTGCGGGCGTGCATGCCGTCCACGACTTCCAGGCGGGTCAGACCGCTGTGGCCGATTTCCTTGTCCTTCAGGCTTTGCGGGATGATGCCGATGACTTCGCCACCGGCTGCCAGGGCCGCGTCGGCCACGATGCCCATAAGGCCCACGGCCCCACCGCCATAAACCAACGTCAGCTTACGCTGCGCCAGCGCCCGGCCCAGGGCCTGAGCGGCTTCACGATAAGCAGGGTTGGCGCCGGTACTGGCGCCGCAAAATACACAGACAGACGCAATGGTCATGCTTTACTCCGAGATCCTTGACCGGCCCAGAGTAAAGCCTGGCCGCTGTGGTGTGCAAAGGGCTCAGTCCTCGCGCAGGGGTTTTTCGTAGGTGCCACTGGCGCCACAGGCGTAGGCGGCGAGCAAGCTGCATAACAGGTTGTTGAGGTTCATGACCGGTACTCCAGGGGTTGATGGAGCCGATCATAAAGGGCCGTCGTTCGCCTGGCCGGTTGATTGTGTCCATCAGGCTGATAGCCTTAAGTTGTATACAATTTTTGATTCAGGTCATAGGAACTTGTCTGAAATTAGGGCAGTCTTCCCCTTTGAAGGAATTTTTAACCCATGCCTTGGAGATTCATGATGTTTGCCAAACTTGTAGCGGTATCCCTGTTGACCCTGGCCAGCAGCCAGCTGATGGCAGCGGAGTGCAAGACCACCATCGACTCGACCGACCAGATGTCCTTCAGCACCAAGGCCATCGAAATCGACAAGAGCTGCAAGACTTTCACCGTCGAATTGACCCACTCCGGCAGCCTGCCGAAAAACGTCATGGGCCATAACTGGGTACTGAGCAAAGAGGCTGACATGCAGCCGATTGCGACCGATGGCCTGGCTGCCGGGATCGATAAGAATTACCTGAAAGACGACGACGCTCGTGTGATCGCCCACACCAAGGTCATTGGTGCCAAGGAGACAGACTCGGTCACCTTCGACGTGTCGAAGCTCGATGCGGCAGAAAAATATGGTTTCTTCTGCTCGTTCCCCGGCCACATCTCGATGATGAAAGGCACTGTGACCCTGAAGTGATTGCTGGGGCTTGCCCGCGAAGGCAGCGTCTCAGGTCATGCAGTTTTGCCTGGTCTACTGCTTCGCGAGCAGGCTCGTTCCCACATGGAAGCTGTGGCGTTCACAGAGCTTGTGTTCACCGCCGATCCCTTGTGGGAGCGAGCCTGCTCGCGATAGCGCCGGGTCAGTCAAGGCCGAAGCTGGCTGACACACCGCCATCGCGAGCAGGAGAGGCATCTGACCGTTACGGCGCGTACGGCATCACCCGCTTGTGCTCGGTCTTGCGGTAGGTATCGCAAATGATCCTGGCCGCTTCTTCTCGAATCGGCTGTCCATGCAGGAAGGCATCGATCTCGCCATAGGTCACGCCGTGGGCGGCTTCGTCGGGTTTGCCGGGGGACAGGTCTTCGAGGTCGGCGGTGGGGACTTTCTCCACCAGCGATTCCGGAGCGCCAAAGTCTCGGGCAATAGCGCGTACCTGGTTCTTCACCAGGCCACTCAAGGGCGCCAGGTCACAGGCGCCGTCCCCGAACTTGGTAAAAAAGCCCATCACGGCTTCGGCCGCATGGTCGGTTCCGATCACCAGGCCCTGCTCGGCGCCGGCGATGGTGTACTGCGCCACCATGCGCATCCGCGCCTTGGTATTGCCCAATACGAAATCCCGTGCGCCCGGCGCCTTGCCTTCGAACGCCAGGACTTCCTTGGCCAGCGCCTTGACCGCCGGCCCGATGTTCACGGTGTGGCGCTCATCCGGCTCGATGAAGTCCACACAGGCCTGGGCCTCGTGTTCATCGAACTGGGTTTCGTAGGGCAGGCGCACGGCGATGAACTTGTAGGCCGGGTTACCGGTTTTCTCTCGCAACTCGCGCGCGGCGCGCTGGGCCAGCAGGCCGGCGGTCAATGAATCGACCCCGCCGCTGATGCCCAGGACGAGCGTCTTGAGCCCGGAATTGACCAGGCAGTCCTGGATGAAGCTCACCCGGCGAGCAATTTCGGCCTTCAGGGCTGCATCGTCGGCGAACGGTGGCTGGACCTTGAGCTGTTCAGCAATCTCACGCTGTACGGCTTGCATGATTCACTCCTTGCTTGATGTGTCAGAAAGGGCGGCAGGTACTTGGAAAACGTGTCGCATGTAGGCGACGAAATTCGGATCCTTGCAGTGGGTCTTGCCGGACTCGTCTGAAATCTTGGCCACGGGTTGCCCGTCACAACTGATCATTTTAAGCACGATGCTCATGGGCTCTACGCCCGGGATGTCGCAGGTCAGGTTGGTGCCAATACCGAAGCTGACATTGATGCGACCACGCAAGGCGCGGAAAATCTCCAGGCATTTGGGTAATGTCAGACTGTCGGAGAACACCAGGGTCTTGCTCATCGGGTCGATGCCGAGCTTGTGGTAGTGGGCGATGGCCTTTTCGGCCCAGAGCACCGGGTCGCCGGAGTCATGGCGCAGGCCGTCGAACAGCTTGGCGAAAAACAGATCGAAGTCGCTCAGGAAGGCGTCCATGGTGATGCAGTCGGTCAGTGCGATGCCCAGCAGGCCGCGGTATTCGCGCACCCAGCAATCGAGGGCGGCGATCTGGCTGTCGATCAGCCGCGGCCCCAGTTGCTGGTGGGCCATGATCCATTCATGGGCCATGGTGCCCAGGGGTTTCATGTCCAGCTCGCGAGACAAGTGCACGTTACTGGTGCCGACAAAGCGCCCCGGGAAGTCATGCTTGAGCACGTTCACCACTTCTTCCTGGACGCGGTAGGAAAACCGACGCCGGGTACCGAAGTCGGCGACTTGCAGTTCGGCCAATTCATCAGCGCTGGCGTTGGCACTCAGCCAGTCGAACTTGCGATACAACTGCTCCCGCGCCTGCTCCAGGACGACCTCGCGGTAGCGATAGCGATTGCGCACTTCACTGACGATGGCCAGCAGCGGGACCTCGAACAGGATGACATGCAGCCATGGCCCGCGCAGGCGGATGAACAACTCGCCGTTGTCGATGCCGGTGTGGACATAGCGCAGGTTGAAGCGAAACAGCCCCAGAAAGCGCAGGAAGTCCGGCTTGAGGAAGCTGATGCGCTCCAGGAAACTCAATTGATCGGCACTCAGGCTCAATTCGGCCAGGCGCTCGATCTGGAAGCGGATCTCCGCCAGGTACGGGCGCAGGTCTTCGCTGTTGCGGCAACGGAATTCCCATTCGACTTCGACGTTGGGGTAGTTGTGCAGCACCGCCTGCATCATCGTCAGTTTGTAGAAGTCGGTGTCGAGCAGGTTCTGCACGATGCGATCGGCAAATACACTCTCGCTCATGGCGGGAATCTCCAGGCAGTTCGCTGCGCTGGGCAGCGTCGGACAGCGGTTATGGATGAAGTGGCTAGTGGCGCATAACCGGGATGGATATTGCCAGTGATTTATCGTCACCACATCTTCTGTGGCGAGGGAGCTTGCTCCCGCTCGGCTGCGAAGCAGCCGCAAAATGGGTATCCAGGATGTCGCTGGAGGGGCGCTTCGCACCCCAGCGGGAGCAAGCTCCCTCGCCACAGGGATTGTGTGGGCTGTGATTAACGTGGCAGATCCGGATTGTTGATCTGCTCCAACATCCACTCCACAAACAGCCTCACCTTGGGCACTTCCGCCGAGTGCTCCGGATAGGCCAGGTAATAGGCGCTGGTGCTGGGCATCGCATGTTGCCAGGGGATCACCAGTTTGCCGTCGGCCAATTCTTCTTCCACCAGGAACCGCGGCAGCAAGGCCACGCCACAGCCAACCTGGGCGGCGCGGATGCACATGTAGAAGGTTTCGAAGCGCGGCCCATGGTAGCTGTGTTCGGTGTGGTAGCCCTGGCTGTCGAACCAGTCGTGCCAGGCCTGGGGGCGCGAGGCGTTTTGCAGCAATACCAGGTCCGCCAGTTGCGTCGGGTCGCTGAACGGTTGCTCGGGCAGGCTGCCCGGTGCGCAGACCGGCACCAATTCTTCGCCGAAGAGCTTGAGAGACTCGCTGCCGGGTCGTGAACCCTGGCCGAAATAGAACGCCAGGTCACTGCGTCCTTGCAGCAGGTCGTCGGCCTCCTGTTCGCTGCACAGGTCCAGGTGAATGCTTGGGTGCCGCAGGCGCCAGCCTTTGAGTCGCGGCACCAGCCAACGTGCGCCGAAGGTCGGCGGTGTGGAGACTCGCAGGACTTCGGTGTCCCCGCCGTAGGAACGCAGGTAATGCGTGGACATTTCCACCTGCGTGAGGATTTTTCGCACTTCGCCCAGGTACAGATCCCCGGCCGGGGTCAGCTGCAGGCGCCGGCGCACGCGGCGGAACAGCAAGTGCTGGAGCAATTCCTCCAGTTGTGCCACCTGCTTGCTGACCGCGCTCTGGGTCAGGTTCAGCTCCTCGGCGGCACGGGTGAAACTCAGGTGGCGGGTCACCGCTTCAAAGCATTGCAGCGCCGTGATCGAGGGCAAGTAGCGTTTATTGAGCATGATGAGGCCTTATTTCGTGTCGCTCTGCTTATTCTGGGGGCAGCATGAATAAACGGAATGATATCTCGCTTAAAGATCGTTTGTTGGCAACTCTGCGGACGGCTACAACTACAGGTCTGATCAGCCGTTTTCGTCCGGCTGCCAATCCTTTGTCTTTCGCTTGAGGAAATTTTCCATGGTTGCTGCATTGCTTGATCGTCTGGGCGTCTCGCCAGCCCTGTACCAGAACGGCACACAACCGGTGCATTCGCCTATCGATGGCAGTCGCATTGGTGCGGTGAACTGGGAAGGTGCCGCCGAAGTCGAGCAGCAGGTCAGCCGCGCCGAGCACGCCTTCGATCTGTGGCGCCAGGTACCGGCGCCGCGCCGTGGCGAGCTGGTGCGTCAGTTCGGCGACCTGCTGCGCGAATACAAGGCCGACCTCGGCGAGCTGGTGTCGTGGGAAGCCGGCAAGATCACCCAGGAAGGCTTGGGTGAAGTGCAGGAGATGATCGACATCTGCGACTTCGCCGTCGGCCTGTCCCGCCAGTTGTACGGCCTGACCATCGCTTCCGAGCGTCCGGGCCACCACATGCGTGAGTCCTGGCATCCGCTGGGCGTGGTCGGCGTGATCAGTGCCTTCAACTTCCCGGTGGCGGTGTGGGCCTGGAACACTACGCTGGCACTGGTCTGCGGCAACTCGGTGATCTGGAAACCGTCGGAAAAAACGCCGCTGACCGCCCTGGCGTGCCAGGCCCTGTTCGAGCGCGTACTGAAGAATTTCAGCGATGCCCCGCCGTACCTGAGCCAGGTGATCATTGGCGGCCGCGATGCCGGCGAAGCGCTGGTGGACGATCCGCGCGTGGCGTTGATCAGCGCCACCGGCAGTACCCGCATGGGCCGCGAGGTGGCGCCGAAGGTCGCGGCACGTTTCGCCCGCAGCATCCTGGAACTGGGCGGCAACAACGCCATGATCCTGGCGCCCAGCGCCGACCTGGACATGGCCGTACGTGCCATCCTGTTCAGCGCCGTCGGCACTGCCGGCCAGCGCTGCACCACCCTGCGTCGGTTGATCGCCCACGAGTCGGTCAAGGAAGAGATCGTCACCCGCCTCAAGGCCGCCTATTCGAAAGTGCGCATCGGCCATCCGCTGGAAGGTAACCTGGTGGGCCCGCTGATCGACAAGCAAAGCTTCCAGAACATGCAGGATGCACTGGAGCAAGCCTTGAGCGAAGGCGGGCGGGTGTTCGGCGGCAAGCGTCAGCTCGAAGACCAGTTCCCGAACGCCTATTACGTGTCGCCGGCCATCGTCGAGATGCCGGAACAGAGCGACGTCGTGCGCCACGAGACCTTCGCCCCGATCCTCTATGTGGTCGGCTACAAGGACTTTGCCGAGGCCCTGCACCTGAACAATGCCGTGCCCCAGGGCCTGTCTTCCTGCATTTTCACCAATGACGTGCGTGAGGCCGAGCAATTCATGTCGGCGGTGGGCAGCGACTGCGGTATCGCCAACGTCAACATCGGCCCGAGCGGCGCGGAAATCGGCGGTGCGTTCGGTGGCGAGAAGGAAACCGGCGGCGGTCGCGAATCCGGCTCCGATGCATGGCGCGGCTACATGCGTCGCCAGACCAATACCGTGAACTATTCGCTGGAACTGCCTTTGGCGCAGGGGATTACCTTTGATTAAGCAGCTTCAAGCCACAAGCTCCAAGCTGCAAGCGATCCCTGCTTGCAGCTTGAGGCTTGAAGCTCGCAGCTGCTCCTGACCAGGAGCTGGCAATGCCGTTACGCGAAGAATGTCTGTGGGAAAAACTGACGCCGCAAAGACCTGAGAACACGCCGCTCACCGGTGAAGTCACGGTGGACGTCTGCGTGATCGGCGCCGGTTTCACCGGGTTGTCGGCGGCGGTGCATTTGCTGGAGCAAGGCAAGCGTGTCGCGGTGCTGGAAGCGCATCGGGCCGGGCAGGGTGGGTCGGGGCGTAACGTCGGGTTGGTGAACGCCGGCTTGTGGATCCCGCCGGATGACATCGAGGCCGGGTTCGGCGAAAAGGTGGGCAGTCAGCTCAACCGTATGCTGGGCGCGGCGCCGGCGCTGGTGTTCAGCCTCATCGACAAATACAACATCGATTGCCAACTGCGCCGCGAAGGCACCTTGCACATGGCGCACAACGCCCGAGGCGAGGCGGACCTGCGCAGTCGCGAACAACAATGGATGCGCCGTGGCGCCCCGGTGGAGCTGTTGACGGGCCAGGCCTGTATCGAGGCCACCGGTACGAGCCAGATCGCCGCCGCGTTACTCGACCGCCGCGCCGGGACTCTCAATCCCATGGCCTATACCAGCGGGTTGGCGAAGGCGGCCAAGGATCTTGGCGGCCAGTTGTTCGATCATTCCGCCGTCACGCGCCTGGAGCGCCAGGGCCCGCGCTGGTCGGTACAGACCGCCCGGGGTTCGGTGTCGGCCGAGCAGGTGGTGATTGCCTCCAATGCCTATACCGAGGGTGATTGGACCGAGCTGCGGCGTAACTTCTTCCCCGGCTATTACTACCAGGTTGCCTCGGTCCCGCTGACCGACGAGGCTGCCCGGCGCATTCTGCCGGGTGGGCAGGGCTCGTGGGACACCCGGCAGGTGCTGAGCAGCATCCGCCGGGACCAGGACGGGCGGTTGCTGCTGGGCAGCCTGGGCAATGGCAACCGCAAGCCGACCTGGTTCCTCAAGGCCTGGGCCGACCGGGTCCAGCGGCACTATTTTCCCTACCTCAAGTCGGTGGAATGGGAATGCACCTGGACCGGCTGTATCGCCTTCACGCCTGATCACTTGATGCGCTTGTTCGAACCAGCCCCCGGACTGGTGGCAGTGACCGGTTATAACGGACGGGGCGTGACTACCGGTACGGTGGTGGGCAAGGCCTTCGCCGATTACCTGTGCCACGGCGACGCCACGGCGCTGCCGATCCCGTTCGCGCCCATGCAGCCACTGGCCGGGGTTGGATTGCGTAGCTGCCTGTACGAAGCGGGCTTCTCGCTGTACCACGCGGGCCAGTGCCTGCGCATCGTTATTTGAGTGTTGAAAAGTGTTGCAGGAGGCGGCCTTTTCCAGCATAGCGTCTAGCCTGTTATGGTGCGCGTTGTAGCAATCGCGCCCCGACAGTGTGCAGTTCGGTGACGCAGGTTGTTACAGCGTGGTTGCACGCAGTTTCCTGTCACGGTTGCAATGATGGCTCATGGAGGGTTCTACCCAGCTAAATTTAAGGTTGCACCTCGTGCGGTTTAGACGGTTGCACGCCCTGTGAAAAAGGGCCCGAAACAGTCGAAATAACAATAAAGCACCGACTTTTTTAAGAATAAAAAACCGATGGCACGGCCCTTGCTCTGAGCTTTTCAGTGAATGAAGTCGCAGTGCCAACTAAAAAAAACTTGGAGCACCACCTCATGTCCCAGACGTTTTACAAGAAAGGCTTCCTGGCCCTCGCAGTGGCAACTGCGCTGGGTGTTTCTGCGTTTGCTCAAGCTGATGTGAAATTGGGTGTAGCGGGGCCGATGACCGGTGCCAACGCTGCATTTGGCGAGCAGTACATGAAGGGTGCCCAGGCGGCAGCCGATGTCATCAACAAGGCAGGTGGCGTCAACGGGGAGAAAATCGTGCTGGTCGCCGGCGACGATGCCTGCGAACCCAAGCAGGCCGTGGCCGTGGCCAACCGTCTGGTTGACCAGGACAAAGTCATCGGCGTGGTCGGGCACTTCTGCTCGTCCAACACCATTCCCGCTTCAGAGGTCTACGATGAAGCCGGCGTCATCGCCATCACGCCGGGCTCGACCAACCCACAGGTCACCGAGCGCGGCCTGAGCGCGATGTTCCGCATGTGCGGTCGTGACGACCAGCAAGGCATCGTGGCGGGCGACTACATCGTCGACGTGCTCAAGGGCAAGAAGGTCGTTGTGCTGCACGACAAGGACACCTACGGCCAGGGTCTGGCGGATGCCACCAAGGCACAGCTTGAGAAGCGTGGCGTGAAGGCGGTGCTGTATGAAGGCCTGACCCGCGGCGAGAAAGACTTCAGCGCCGTGGTCACCAAGATCCGTGCCGCTGGCGCCGACGTGGTGTACTTCGGTGGCCTGCACCCGGAAGCTGGCCCACTGGTTCGCCAACTGCGTGAACAAGGCCTCAAGGACGTTAAGTTCATGTCCGATGACGGCATCGTCACCGATGAACTGGTCACCACCGCCGGCGGCGCGCAATACGTCGATGGCGTGTACATGACCTTCGGTGCCGACCCACGCCTGCTGCCGGACAGTAAGGCTGTGGTCGATGCCTTCCGTGCCCAGGGCGTCGAGCCTGAAGGTTACACCTTGTACGCCTATGCCTCGGTCCAGGCACTGGCGGCCGGTTTCAACGGCGCCAAGTCCAACAAAGGCGAGGACGCGGCCAAATGGCTAAAGGCCAATCCGGTCCAGACCGTGATGGGCAAGAAGGAGTGGGATTCCAAGGGTGACTTGAAAGTCTCCGACTACGTGGTTTACCAGTGGGACAAGGACGGCAAATACCATCAGCTGGAAAAGCAGAAGTAATTCGAAGGGATGACCAGCCTGTGGCGAGGAGGCCGACTCCTTCGCCACAGAGACTGCGCTCAGCCTTCCCTCGCCGGCGAACGCCGGCAGGCCCGTCTGTTTTTTCTCTACGAGCCGCACAGCCCCGGACCCGTCTTCATGGCATCGAGGTTGTGCCGTCTCTTACTGCGTGAGATCGCGTTATGGATGGTATTTTCCTGCAGCAACTGATCAACGGCCTGACCCTCGGGTCGGTCTATGGTCTGATCGCCATCGGCTACACAATGGTCTACGGCATCATCGGCATGATCAACTTTGCCCACGGCGAGGTTTACATGATTTCCGCTTACCTGGCGGCAATCAGTCTGGCTCTGCTGGCTTACTTCGGTATCGAATCCTTCCCGCTGATGATCCTTGGCACGCTGGTGTTCACGGTCGTGGTCACCGGAGTGTATGGCTGGGTCATCGAACGCGTCGCCTACAAACCCCTGCGCAACTCCACCCGACTGGCACCGCTGATCAGCGCCATCGGCATCTCGCTGATCCTGCAGAACTATGCACAGATCAGCCAGGGTGCCCGCCAGCAAGGTGTGCCGACCCTGCTCGAAGGCGCCATGCGCGTCGACATCGGCAGTGGTTTCGTCCAACTGACCTACACCAAGATCTTCATTCTGGTCGCTGCATTCGCCGGCATGGCCCTGCTGACCTACATCATCAAGTACACCAAGCTGGGGCGCATGTGCCGTGCCACCCAGCAAGACCGCAAGATGGCCTCCATCCTGGGGATCAACACCGACCGGGTGATTTCCTACGTGTTCGTCATCGGTGCAGCCATGGCGGCCCTGGCCGGTGTGCTGATCACCATGAACTACGGCACGTTCGACTTCTATGCCGGCTTCATCATCGGCATCAAGGCGTTCACCGCGGCGGTACTCGGCGGCATCGGTTCCCTGCCCGGGGCGATGCTGGGCGGGATCATCCTCGGGATCTCCGAGTCGCTGTTCTCCGGTCTGATCAACTCTGACTACAAAGACGTGTTCAGTTTCTCGCTGCTGGTGCTGATTCTGATTTTCCGTCCCCAAGGCCTGTTGGGTCGCCCACTCGTGGCGAAGGTATAAGTATGTCTGCTGCCAATAAACCGCTTGATATCAAACAGAGCGTCATCGATGCGATCCTGGCCGGGCTGATCTCGCTGATCGTGTTCGGGCCGATTGTCGGCGTGGTGCTCGACGGCTACAGCTTCAACCTGCAACCGGCCCGCGTCGGCTGGCTGGTGGCGATCGTGATGATCGGGCGCTTTGCCTTGAGCCTGTTTCTGCAAACGCCCAAGGGCCTCAAGGTGCTCCAGGGTTTCGAAAGTACCGGCTCCGGCGTGCATGTACTTCCACCGGACTACAAGTCGCGCCTGCGCTGGATCATCCCGGCGCTGATCGTGATCGCCATCGTCTTCCCCTTCTTCGCCAACAAATACGTGCTCACCGTGGTTATTCTCGGGCTGATCTACGTGCTGCTGGGCCTGGGCCTGAACATCGTGGTCGGCCTGGCGGGGTTGTTGGACCTGGGGTACGTGGCGTTCTATGCCATCGGTGCCTACGGTCTGGCGCTGGGTTACCAATACCTGGGACTGGGGTTCTGGACGGTGCTGCCATTGGCTGCCATTACCGCCGCGATGGCGGGATGCATACTCGGCTTCCCGGTGCTGCGAATGCACGGTGACTATCTCGCAATCGTGACCCTCGGGTTTGGCGAAATCATCCGGCTAGTGCTCAACAACTGGCTGTCTTTCACCGGCGGGCCGAACGGCATGCCAGTGCCATCGCCGACCTTTTTCGGTCTGGAATTCGGTCGCAGGGCAAAGGATGGCGGGGTGCCGTTCCATGAGTTCTTCGGCATCGACTACAACCCCAACCTGAAATTCCTGTTCATCTATATCGTGCTGTTCATCGTGGTGCTGCTGGTGTTGTACATCAAGCATCGCCTGACCCGCATGCCAGTCGGGCGTGCATGGGAAGCCCTGCGTGAAGACGAGATCGCGTGCCGCTCCATGGGGCTGAACCATGTGCTGGTCAAGCTCTCGGCGTTCACCATCGGTGCCTCCACCGCTGGCCTGGCCGGGGTGTTCTTCGCCAGTTACCAGGGCTTCGTCAACCCATCGTCGTTCACCTTCTTCGAGTCGGCGCTGATCCTGGCGATCGTGGTCCTGGGCGGCATGGGCTCGACGGTGGGCGTGGTGATCGCGGCATTCGTGCTTACCGTGGCACCGGAGCTGCTGCGCAGCTTCTCCGAATACCGGGTGCTGTTGTTCGGCGTGTTGATGGTGCTGATGATGATCTGGCGACCTCGTGGCCTGATCCGGATCAGTCGCACCGGGGTGACGCCGCGTAAAGGAGTAGCGCCATGAGCGAAGTCGTACTCAGCGTTGAAAACCTGATGATGCAGTTCGGTGGGATCAAGGCCCTCAGTGACGTCAGCCTGCAGGTCAAGCGCAACTCGATCTTCGCCCTGATCGGTCCCAACGGTGCGGGCAAGACCACGGTCTTCAACTGCCTGACCGGGTTCTACAAGGCGACCGGCGGGAAGATCGAGCTCAACGTGCGTGGTGAGCGGACCAATGTGATCCAGCTGTTGGGCGAGGCGTTTCGCCCGACGGATTTCGTATCGCCGAAATCCTTTGCCAGCCGGCTGTACTACAAGATGTTCGGCGGTACTCACCTGGTGAACCGCGCCGGCCTGGCGCGTACCTTTCAGAACATCCGCCTGTTCAAGGAAATGTCGGTGCTGGAAAACCTCTTGGTGGCCCAGCACATGTGGGTCAACCGCAGCCTGGTGGCCGGCATCCTCAACACCAAGGGCTACCGCAAGGCTGAAAGCGACGCCCTGGACCATGCCTTCTACTGGCTTGAAGTGGTGGACCTGGTGGACTGCGCCAACCGCCTGGCGGGGGAGCTTTCCTACGGCCAGCAACGGCGCCTGGAAATCGCCCGGGCCATGTGCACCCGTCCACAGATCATCTGCCTGGACGAGCCGGCCGCAGGCCTGAACCCTCAGGAAACCGAAGCGCTGAGCGCGATGATCCGGCTGCTGCGCGACGAGCATGATCTGACCGTGGTACTGATCGAACACGACATGGGCATGGTAATGAGTATTTCCGACCACATCGTGGTGCTGGACCACGGCAACGTCATCGCCGAGGGCGGTCCGGAGGCGATTCGCAACGATCCGAAGGTGATCGCGGCCTACCTGGGCGCCGATGAAGAGGAACTGGTATGAGTACGCCTATCCTCGAACTCAAGGAACTGGACGTGTTCTACGGGCCGATCCAGGCCCTGAAGAAAGTCTCGCTGCACATTGGCGAAGGCGAGACCGTGAGCCTGATCGGCTCCAACGGTGCCGGCAAGTCCACGTTGCTGATGTCGATCTTCGGCCAGCCGCGTGCGGCGGGCGGGCAGATCATTTACCAGGGCGTCGACATCACCCATAAATCCTCCCACTACATTGCCTCCAACGGTATCGCCCAGTCGCCGGAAGGCCGGCGTGTGTTTCCCGACATGACAGTCGAGGAAAACCTGCTGATGGGCACCATTCCCATTGGTGACAAGTACGCCGGCGAGGATATGCAGCGCATGTTCGAGCTGTTCCCAAGGCTCAAGGAGCGTCGTAACCAGCGCGCCATGACCATGTCCGGCGGCGAGCAGCAAATGCTTGCCATTGCCCGGGCGTTGATGAGCCGGCCGAAGTTGTTGCTGCTCGACGAACCGAGCCTGGGGCTGGCGCCCATCGTGGTGAAACAGATCTTCGCCACCCTCCGTGAACTGGCGTCTACCGGGATGACCATCTTCCTGGTGGAGCAGAACGCCAACCACGCCCTCAGGTTGTCGGACCGGGCCTACGTGATGGTCAACGGTGAAATCCGTTTGACCGGCACCGGCAAGGAGTTGCTGGCCAACGAAGAGGTGCGCAACGCGTATCTGGGTGGGCATTGACGCAGGCTTGCAATGAAGAAACCCGGCGAGTGATCACCGGGTTTTTTTTCTTCAAACACCGGTGACCCCTTGTGGAAGCGAGCCTGCTCGCGATGGCGGTGGCTCAGTCACCGAAATTTCGGCTGACGATCCGCTATCGCGAGCAGGCTCGCTCCCACAGGCTCATGCGCCAACAGCAATTGTGGACAACAATCCTGAATCCTTGCCAAACCGCGACATAAAGTCGCCGCAAATAGTTGTTTTGTCTGCGTTTTGACTTGTCCCCGTTTGCTGTGGAACTGGCTGTGGGTAACGTGGGTGTATCTGGTTGCAGGCCGTGTAATACGTGGCTTGTAGAGGTGTGGTCGTTTTTTGATCAGGCGTTTTTGCCCAAGCGACAACGAGGATTGTCAACCATTTTATAAGCCTTGCAACAAGGGACTATGGGAGTGGACAGGCCTGTGGATAACTCTGTGATTAAACTCTGGAAAGACCTCCCGGAGGGCCGTAGTTACTGGCTTGGAGCCATCTCGCTTTCTCGTTTGGCTTATAGCAGATAACCGGGTCTGCACAACCTGACTTGCAGGGTCAAGGGAAAAAATTTTCCAGATACCTCGCAAACCCTTATGCACAGCGGCTTGCAGCGTCTGCACTTGCCCCCGATTACTGTGGACGTGCCTGTGGATAAGATGCGGGCAACTGGCTGTAAGCCGCGGAAAATCGGGCTTGGCGCGAATTGGCTGTTTTATGAGCAGTCATGCAAGCCTGGCAAGCCTTGCCCCCGATGGGCATGGCCGGGCATGCTGTGGGCCGATTTCCATTCACGGCGAAAGCCCAAGCAAGGAGAACACGATGTCCAACACCCTGTTTATCACCGGCGCGACGTCCGGTTTTGGTGAAGCCTGCGCCCGTCGTTTCGCCGAGGCCGGTTGGAAGCTGGTGCTGACCGGTCGTCGTGAAGAACGCCTCAATGCGCTGTGTGCCGAGTTGTCGAAGCAGACCGAAGTCCATGGACTGGTGCTGGACGTGCGTGACCGCAAGGCCATGGAAGAAGCCATCGCCAACTTGCCACCGTCATTCACCAAATTGCGCGGATTGATCAACAACGCCGGCTTGGCCTTGGGCGTTGACCCGGCGCCCAAGTGCGATCTCGATGACTGGGACACCATGGTCGACACCAACGTGAAGGGCCTGATCTACAGCACCCGTCTGTTGCTGCCGCGCCTGATCGCCCATGGGCGTGGCGCGAGCATCATCAACCTGGGTTCAATTGCCGGCAACTACCCGTACCCTGGCAGCCACGTCTATGGCGCGAGCAAAGCGTTCGTCAAACAGTTTTCCCTGAACCTGCGTTGCGACCTGCAAGGCACGGGTGTGCGGGTGAGCAACATCGAGCCGGGCCTGTGCGAGAGCGAATTCTCCCTGGTGCGCTTCGGCGGCGACCAGGAGCGCTACAACGCGACCTACGCCGGCGCCGAGCCGATCCAACCGCAGGACATCGCCGATACTATTTTCTGGGTGCTCAATGCCCCGGCGCACATCAACATCAACAGTCTGGAACTGATGCCGGTGAGCCAGACCTGGGCCGGGTTTGCGATTGAGCGTAACAAGGCCTGACCGCTGAGTTGGTTGGGGCTGTCTACGGAAACCTGTGGCGAGGGAGCTTGCTCCCGCTGGGGCGCGCAGCGACCCCAAAAGCTTGCGACTGCTTCGCAGCCGAGCGGGAGCAAGCTCCCTTGCCACAAAAGCATTACGCCAGGCAGTCGGCCAACCCGAGATAGCAGGTCATGAGGTGATAGGGCGTGGTGGACGGCATGTCCCGCCGGCTGACGATGCCATCGGCATCCAGGCATTCGTTCCAGCCCTTGGCATGCAGGAAGTGTTGCTGCAGGGCCTGTAGCTGCGGCAGCAAAGCCTGCTGACCGTGCGCACGCAAGGTCAGTGCGCGCAGGTATTCGGCCTGGGCCCAGATGCGCTGGGTCGCGTCCCGCGGGACGGCATGCGGCTCCAGGCTCAGCATCGCGCATACCGCGCCGGACTTTCGGTCTACGCCACGCTGCTCGGTATATTCGAAGCTTCGCTCAAGGGCCATGCGCAGCTTGCCGTCGCGCAACAAGGGCGACGATGCGAGTAAGTAGTACCACTCGAACTGGTGCCCGGGCTCGAACCAGTTATCCACAGCCTTGAGCGGTTTTTCCATCATCACGCCCAGTTGCGGGTCGGTGAAACACTTGAACATCGCCTCGCACAGGCTCAGCAATGCCTGGCGTACGTTGGCGTCTTCGCGAACCGAAAGGACGGCAAGGAGCGCTTCGGCCAGGTGCATCAATGGGTTTTGCAGCGGGCCGGATTCGACAGTCGACCAATCGCGCTTGAGGCTGGCTTCGTAGAGACCGTCACCCGTGGCGAAGCGTCGGGCGATGACTTCCAGCGCGGCGTTGAGCACCGACTCCACCAGCGGTTCGCGAACCTTGCCCCAGTAATGGGCGCAGGCGAACAGGATAAAGGCGTGGGTGTAGAGGTCCTTGCCGGTGTCCAGCGGCGCGCCCTGCGGGTCGATGCTGTAGAACCAGCCGCCATGTTCGGCATCGTGGAAGTGCCGTTGCAACGAACGAAACAGCGCAGCCGCACGTTCTTCGGCCTGCGGCACCTCGCCGATCAGGCTGGCGAACACATACAACTGCCGTGCGCAGGCCATGGCGCGGTAACGTTGCGGCGGCAGGGGGGCGTGGTCGGCATCCAGGGATTCATAGGGCAATGCCAGTTCGCCGTTCCAGCCCGGGCCTTGCCACATCGGCACGATCACCTCGTGAAAATGCCGGCGCACCGCTGCGAACAGCGTGATCAATTCAGGCGAAGGAGCGGGGCGGGAGGCATCAGGCATGGGCGGCGTTCGTCACGGCTGGAGGGGCGATTGCGCGACATGGTAGCAGAGTGGTTGGCTTCAGAGAGAGGGTGCCGGCAAGGCCGCCATCGCGAGCAGCTCGCTCCCACAAAGGGGGCGGTGTACACCGATCAATTGTGGGGTGTGACTTGAGAGGTGCGGTGCCTGGCAGGCCGCCTTCGCGAGCAAACCCGCTCCCAGATTCGGGCGGTGTACGCCGTCCCTGTGGGAGCGAGCCTGCTCGCGATGAGGCCCGGACAAACGCTATGGAATCAACCTGCGAGCAACCAGACCCCAGCCCCCGCTGAAGCCGCTCCGGCCAGCCGTACTAGCGGCGCCGCTGCCCGTGGCAATACACGCACCACCGCGAAACCGACGCCATGCAGCGCCGCCGTGGCTGCGACAAACCCTGCGGCGTAGGCCCAAGGGCTCGACATGTCTGGCAATTCCAGACCGTGAGCGACGCCATGGAACAGCGCGAATACGGCCGTGGCGCCGATCGCCAGGCTCAACGGCGGACGCACCGCCAGTGCCACCGCCAGGCCCAGGGCCAGTACCGATGCGGCGATTCCACTTTCCATAACCGGCAGCTCCAGGCCTGCGAAACCCAGCAAGCCGCCGATCAGCATCGTGCCAACGAAGGTGCACGGCAGCGCCCAACGCGCCGCGCCTTGTTGCTGCGCGGCCCACAAGCCGACCGCCAGCATCGCCAGCAGATGATCCAGTCCGCCGATGGGGTGCCCGAGACCAGCCATCAGGCCATTGTCGCCATGACCCGGATGGGCGAAGGCCAGGGTCGGGGTCAGCAAAAGCGCGAAGGCGCCGAGGATGCGTTTGAGGGTCATGGAGAGGCTTCCTTGTAATCGGTTTGTAAATTGGAATGAGTCGTCATGCGCCGGTCAGCAGGCCCTGGCGTTCGATGAAGGCGATGATCTCGTCCAGGCCCTGGCCGGTTTTCTGGTTACTGAACACGAACGGCTTGCCGTTGCGCATCCGCCGGGTATCGCCGTCCATCATGTCCAGGGACGCGCCCACCAGTGGCGCCAGGTCGATCTTGTTGATCACCAGCAGGTCGGACTTGCAGATGCCCGGTCCGCCCTTGCGCGGCAGCTTGTCGCCGGCCGAGACGTCGATCACGTAGATCGTCAGGTCCGACAACTCCGGGCTGAAGGTCGCCGAGAGATTGTCACCACCGGACTCCACCAGAATCAGGTCCAGGCCGGGAAAGCGCCGGTTCAACTGGTCCACCGCCTCGAGGTTGATCGAGGCGTCCTCGCGGATGGCGGTGTGCGGACAGCCGCCGGTTTCAACGCCAATGATCCGCTCCGGCGCCAGGGCTTCGTTGCGCACCAGGAAATCGGCGTCTTCGCGGGTGTAGATGTCGTTGGTGACCACCGCCAGGTTGTAGCGATCACGCAGGGCCAGGCACAGGGCCAGAGTCAGGGCGGTCTTGCCTGAACCTACCGGGCCGCCGATGCCGACGCGCAGAGGTTGTGTATTCACGGTGTGTCTCCTAGGAACGGAACAGACGGCTGTACTGGCGCTCATGGGCCATGCACGCCAGGGACAGGCCAAACGCGGCGCTGCCGTAGTGATCGGGCTCGATATTCGAGGCGTGGTGCTGGGCCTGTTGCAGCAGCGGCAGCAGTTCGCTGGTCAGGCGCTGGGCGGCCTGCTGGCCCAGCGGCAGGGTTTTCATCAGCACCGCGAGTTGGTTTTCCAGCCAGCTCCACAGCCAGGCGGTGAGGGCATCCTGGGGCGTGATACCCCAGGCACGGGCGGCCAGGGCCCAGCACAAGGCCAGGTGCGGTTCGCTGGTGTGTTCGAAGAAGCGCCGTGCGGCGGCGTCGAGTTCCGGCAAACCGTTGAGCAGTTGTTGCAGCGAGTAGCCCATCTGCCGGCTCTCCTGGTACAGCTCGCGGGTTTCCCGGCTGGCGCGGTGTGCCTGGCAGTGTTGCGCCAGGGCGTGCCAGTCATCGGCGGCCGCTGCGGTGCAGTGCGCCAGCAGCAAGGGCGCCTCGAAGCGTGCCAGGTTCAGCAGCAATTGATCGCTGATCCAGCGCCGGGCGTCGTCGCAGCTCTTGACCTGGCCGTTGTCCACCGCCATTTCCAGGCCTTGGGAATAGCTGTAGCCGCCAATCGGCAGTTGCGGGCTGGCCAGACGCAGGAGCGCCCAGGCCGGGTTCATGTGCGCACGCCGAACTGATGCAGGCGCGGTGCGTAGTTGAAGTCGTCGTCGCCATGCCGGGAGTGATGATGGCCGCCGCCGTAGGCGCCGTGTTCCGGCTGGAACGGGGCTTCGATGGCTTCGGCGACGGCGCCCAATTGTTCGAGCATCGCCTTGAGCACGTAGTCGTCCAGCAGGCGCAACCAGCCATCGCCCACTTGCAGGGCAACATGGCGATTGCCCAAGTGGTAGGCGGCGCGGGTCAGTTCGAAGGCGTTGGCGCAGGTGACGTGCAGCAATTGTTCGGGGCGGGCACAGACCCGCACGATGCGACCGTCCTCGGCTTGCAGGCATTCGCCGTCGTACAGCGGCGACTGGCCGCGCTCCAGGAACAAGCCCACGTCTTCGCCCTCGGCACTGAAACAGCGCAGGCGGCTCTTGCTGCGGGCGTCGAAAGTCAGGTGCAGCTCGGCATCCCAGCGGGGTTGAGGGTCGATTCTGCGGTGAATCACCAGCATCGGCGTGCTTCCAGCAATGAACGGTGCTGTGTTTAGAGCAAGGGGCTTGCCAATTGATTGGGCTGTAGGAAACGGCAGGGGAAATTGGGAGGTGGGTGGGTGTGGGTGGATCTTTTTGGTGCGACGGCTAATGAGGCGCACCATTTTGCAGCTGGAGAAAAACCCTGTGGGAGCGAGCCTGCTCGCGATAGCGGTGGATCAGCGAGCAGTGATGTGACTGACGCACCGCTATCGCGAGCAGGCTCGCTCCCACAGGGAGAATTTTTTCAATGATTATTCGACGCTCCCCAACCCCTGCCAATGCTTGAGGCCGATGAAGATGAACCGCAGTTGCTGGGTGATCTTCGCCTGGGGCGTGAGATGTTCAGGCAGGGCTTTGGCGGGTGGGTCGATGATGTCGGGCAGGGTGGCGAACACGCTCTTGACGATGAGATCGGCCATCACGCTCAACCCGGCGAAGTCCAGATGCTGCAGCTTGGGCATCAAGGACAGGTCAGCGGCCAGGTCCGAGCTGATGTCTTCGCGCAGTCGAGCGATGGCCTGGCGCACCGGCAGGGAGCCGCCGTACTGTTCGCGAGCCAGGAACAGGAACTGTGACCGGTTGGCCTGCACGACATCGAGGAATATCCGCACCGATGCGTCGATGATGCCACCCATGACGAACTCGTTGTGGCGCACCAGGCGGATGGTTTCGCGGAAGGTCTGGCCGACCTCGCAGACCAGGGCCAGGCCCAGTTGGTCCATGTCATCGAAGTGCCGGTAGAATCCGGTGGGCACGATGCCCGCTGTCTTGGCGACTTCCCGCAGGCTCAGGCTACCGAACCCCCGTCCGCACTCCATCAGATGACGGGCAGCGTCCATCAGGGCAATTCGGGTCTGTTGTTTCTGTTCGGCGCGGGGCAGCATCGCAGGACTGACTTCCGAGTCATGGGAGCGACGCACTCTAGCAAATCGGCTTTGCCGACGTCGAACGGTAGAAAGGGGCGTGGGAAACAAGCGCTTTGAAAAATCAAAAGCCCGATTGCAGGAATCGGGCTTTTTTCTGGGCCAGCATGGGCTCAGCTCGCTGTACGGTTGCGTTCGATCACACGGTCACCGCCGCCTTCGGCGAGGGCTTCACCCAGTGGAGTGCGGTCGGAACCGTCGGCTGCAAGGCTTTCACCCAGTGGGGTACGGTCGGAACCGTCGGCTGCAAGGCTTTCACCCAGTGGGGTACGATCGGAACCGTCGGCTGCGAGGCTTTCATCCAGTGGAGTGCGGTCGGAACCGTCGGCTGCGAGGCTTTCACCCAATGGGGTGCGGTCGGAACCGTCGGCTGCCAGGCTCTGGCCTTGTGGGGTGCGGTCGCCACCGTCCTGGACCAGGCCTTTTTCTTCCAGGCGATCCCGGCCACCTTCTGCGACGGTCTGGCTGTAGACCGAATGGCTATCTTTAACCTGTGGCGTGGCTTGTTCGGAAGCCGGCAGTGCGAAAGCAGTGGAAGCCAGCAGTGAAAGGGACAGACTCATCAGTAATTGGCGTTTCATGATCATTGCTCCTTGGGAGGGCGATAAAGTGGGTACGGAGGCAATGCTACTCTCGATAAGTCGATATAAAAGTTCATAAACGCAATGGTAATAATCAACCGAATTGATTGTTCCGCAGAGAGGCTCTAGATCGGGCCTTTCAGCGGGATGGTTTTGCACGTAAGTGGGTATTTTGTACTCACTCGTGCCTCACAAACGTGCGGGAGCGGTAACAGATAGCTGGCGGATTGGTCAGGATTGGCCGGTCTTCTGATGCCGTTCATCGGCCCTGGTGTTAAACCAGTTGGCCGTTTCGCCAGTCCAATCCATCACGAACGGGCCGAGCACAGGTTCGTCTTTCCAAGCGTCGCGGTCTGGACGCCCTATTTGTCATCAGGAGCCTTGTGCATGACGCGCACTTCAAAAATCCTCGCCTGGAGCCTTGCCAGTCTTTTCGTCTTGCTGGCCGTGCTGGTGCTGGTCATCGCGTTCTTCGATTGGAACCGGATCAAGCCCACGCTCAACGCCAAGGTTTCCGAGGAGTTGCACCGCCCGTTCGCCATTAACGGCAACCTGGCGGTGGTCTGGCAGCGCGAGCCGGAGGAGGGCGGCTGGCGAGCCTGGCTGCCGTGGCCCCATGTCGTGGCCGAGGACTTGAGCCTGGGCAACCCTGACTGGTCGAAAACCCCGCAGATGGCCACGCTCAAGCGTGTCGAATTGCGCATTTCGCCGTTGGCGCTGCTGGCCCGCCGGGTGTCGATCCCGCGCATTGACCTGAGCGAGCCCAATGCCAATCTGCAACGGCTTGCCGACGGCCGCGCCAACTGGACCTTCCAGTTCGACCCGAAAGACCCCGACGCCGAGCCCTCCAGTTGGGTAGTGGACATTGGCGCGATCGGCTTTGACAAAGGCCACGTCACACTGGACGACCAGACCCTCAAGACCCGGCTCGACCTGATGATCGACCCGTTGGGCAAACCCATTGCGTTCAGCGAGATCGTTGGCGACAAGGCGGCCAAAAAGGTCCAGGAGCAGGGCGCGGCGGCCCAGGACTATGCATTCGCCTTCAAGGTCAACGGGCAATATCACGGGCAGGACCTGAGCGGCTCGGGCAAGGTCGGCGGTTTGCTGGCCTTGCAGGATGCGGCCCGGCCTTTTCCATTGCAGGCCCAGGCGAAGATTGCCGACACGCGCATTGAACTGGCCGGTACCCTGACCGATCCGATGAACCTCGGCGCCCTGGACCTGCGCTTGAAACTGGCCGGCAACAGCCTGGCGCACCTGTACCCGCTCACCGGTGTGACCCTGCCGGATTCTCCGCCCTATGCCACCGATGGCCGGCTGATCGCCAAGCTCCACGAGCCGACTGGCGCGCTGTTTCGCTATGAAGGGTTCAACGGCAAGATCGGTGACAGCGACATCCATGGCGACCTGGCCTATGCCGCCAGCCAGCCCCGGCCGAAACTCAGCGGCGCGCTGGTCTCCAATCAACTGTTGTTCAGTGACCTGGCGCCGTTGATCGGTGCGGACTCCAGCACTGAGCAAAAGGCCCGTGGCGCTGCGAGCAAGCAGCCGAGCGACAAGGTCCTGCCGGTGGAAGAGTTTCGCACCGAGCGCTGGAGCGCGATGGACGCCGATGTGGAATTCACCGGTAAACGCATCGTCCATAGCGAGCAGTTGCCCTTCACCGATCTCTACACTCATCTGGTACTCCACGACGGCCAGTTGAGCCTCGAACCCCTGCGCTTTGGCGTGGCCGGTGGCAAGCTCGATGCGCAGGTTCGCCTCAACGGGCACACCCAGCCTCTTGAAGGCCAGGCCAGGCTGACCGCACGGGGCTTCAAGCTCAAGCAGCTGTTCCCGGGTTTCGAACCGATGAAGACCAGCTTCGGCGAATTGAACGGCGATGCCGACATCAGCGGGCGCGGCAATTCGGTCGCGGCGTTGCTCGGCACCTCCAACGGCACCCTGAAGATGCTCATCAACGACGGCGCCATCAGTCGCGAGCTGATGGAGCTGGCGGGGCTGAACGTCGGGAACTATGTGGTGGGGAAAATCTTTGGCGACAAGGAAGTGAAGATCAATTGCGCGGCGGCGGATTTCGATATCAAGACCGGCCTGGCGACCAGCCGCCTGTTCGTGTTCGACACTGAGAACGCGATCATCTACATCGACGGCACCGCGAACATGGCGACCGAACAATTGGACCTGACCGTGACGCCCGAGTCCAAGGGCTGGCGCCTGATTTCCCTGCGCTCGCCGCTGTACGTGCGGGGCACGTTCGCCAAGCCCGCTGCCGGCGTCAAGGCGGTGCCGCTGATGTTGCGCGGCGCCGGGATGGTCGCCCTGGGGGTGATCGCCGCGCCGGCGGCGGGATTGCTGGCGCTGGTTGCACCCAGCGGTGGTGAGCCGAACCAGTGCGCGCCGTTGCTGGAGCAAATGAAGGCGGGCAAGGCGCCGGTGACGGTGAAGCCGACGCGTTGATCAATCATTAAGTTGCAGTGAAGCAGCCGGCCCTATCGCGAGCAGGCTCGCTCCCACATCGAACGGGTTTCTTCAGGAAGAACACGATCACCTGTGGGAGCGAGCCTGCTCGCGATGGCGATATCACAGGTCAGCGAGGATATCGGCCATGTCATCGGCATGCTCTTCTTCCTGAGCCAGGATGTCTTCGAAGATGCGCCGGGTGGTCGGGTCTTTTTCGCCGATGTACTGGATGATTTCCCGGTAGCTGTCGATGGCGATCCGTTCGGCCACCAGGTCTTCGTAGACCATCTCCTTGAGCGTATTGCCCGCCACGTATTGCGCATGGGAATGCCGGGTCAACAGGTCGGGGTTGAATTCCGGCTCGCCGCCCAGTTGCACGATGCGCTCGGCCAGTTTGTCGGCATGTTCGGCTTCCTGGGTCGCGTGTTCGAGGAATTCCCCGGCCGCCACGCCGGCCTTCAGGCCGGTTGCCATGAAATAGTGGCGCTTGTAGCGCAGCACGCACACCAGTTCGGTGGCCAGTGCTTCGTTGAGCAGGCGGATGATTTCCTGTCGGTCGGCACCGTAGCCCTCGGTCACCGCGCCGTTCTGCACATTCTGCCGGGCGCGTTCGCGCAAGGTGGTTACGTCGGTCAAGTGCATGTCGTTCATCTCGTTCTCCTGGAGGCTGATCCGGTTGAGGTGTCGCGCTCTGCAGGCGCGATCGCTCTGAATCTGAGTGACTCGCGCCTGGAAAAGTTTTACCGGATCTTTCAGCAGACTCTTCCTCTGGCCTCCAATCAAACCGCAGACAGGCGTGCCTCCTCCTCAAGCCATTGGAAGAATGCGCGCACCGGCGCATGGCGTTCGCGCCCCGGTACGCACAGGGCGCTATAACCGGCGCCCTTGACCTGAATCTCGGGCCGATAAGCCACCAGCAAGCCGCTGGCCACGCTCGCAGAAACTAGAATGTTGCTCGCCAGCACCAGGCCCTGTCCGGCAATCGCCGCCTGCAAGGCGTAATGCTCCTCGTCGTACTCGCGCACGCAAGGTTGCCGGGTGAGCCAATCTTCCCCGGCCCGGGCGCACCAGGCGTCCCAGCCGTGGGCATAAAGCTTGGAGTTGTGCCAGCGCACGCTGATCAATGTGGGGGGCTGCCGCGCTGCCAGGGACACCTGGTCGGGCGAGCCGTAGACGCCAAAATGTTCGTCGAACAGGCACAGGCCATAAAGGTTCGGGTAACTGTCCAGGCTATAGCGCAGCACCAGGTCGACGCTGGCATCCTGATGCAGGTCGATCACCTCGCAGTGGGTGTCCAGGCGCACATTGATGTTCGGGTGACGTGCGTAAAACCGTCCCAGGCGCGGCACCAGCCACAGCGCGGCAAACGCCGCCGTAGTGGAGAGTGTCAGGTGCGTGTTGCTGCGTTGCGGGCGCAGGGTCTCGACGCTTTGCGCCACGTCCAGCAAGGCCCCATGCAGGCTATGAAACAACCGCTGGCCGCCGTCGGTGAGACGTACCTGACGTGGCAAGCGTTCGAACAGTTGCACGCCCAGCCAGGTTTCCAGGGCGCGGATCTGATGGGAAACCGCCGTGGGCGTCACCGATAACTCTTCGGCGGCTGCCTTGAAACTGAGCAGGCGCGCGGCGGATTCGAAGGCACGCAAGGCGTTGAGAGGCAGGGCAGAGAACATCGACGGGCGCTCGGTTATGGGTGAGAAAAGCTCATCCAGCTTGATTAGCGTTCGTTTGTCGGGAAATGCAATCGACCGTCAATCTGATGGCTCCAGGCAGTTCTGAGTGTAGCTGAACAACAGGAGCTTCAGATGAGCAATATTCTTGTGGTACATGGCAGCCCCCGTGGCGAACGTTCCCATTCGCGGCGTCTGGCCGAGGCGTTTCTCTCGGCCTGGCAGGCGGTGCATCCCGATGCTGTGCCGACCCGTCGCGAAGTGGGGCGCACACTGGTTCCTCCCGTCAACGAAGCCTTCATCGCTGCCGCGTTCTACCCCGAGCCCCAGGCCCGGCCGCTGACCATGCAGGCGGACCTGGCCCTGAGCGACGCCCTGGTCGCGGAGCTGCAGGCCCACGACCGGCTGGTGATTTCCGCGCCCATGCATAACTTCAGCGTGCCCAGCGGTGTGAAGGCCTGGATCGACCAGATCGTGCGGATCGGCCTGACCTTCAATCACAGCCTGGACAATGGTGTATCGCACTACGAGCCGTTGCTGCTGGGCAAGAAGGCCTTGATCGTGACCAGCCGTGGCGACTTCGGCTTTGGCCCCGGTGGCCCATTGGAGGGCATGAACCACGCGGACACGCTGTTGCGTACGGTCTTGGGTTTCATCGGCATCACCGACGTGACGGTGGTGGCCGCCGAAGGCGAGGAGTCGGCCGAGCGCAGCTTTGCGTTGTCTTGCGCCGAGGCCGAACAGCGCTTGCTGGCCCTGGCCCGGAGCTTCTGATGGCCTGGGTCCTGCTGCTGGTCGCCGCCGGGTTCGAGGTCACCTTTGCCATGGGGATGAAATACGCCGAGGGATTCACCCGGTTCTGGCCCTCGCTGGTCACGGTGCTGGCCGCCGTGGGCGGGATCGGCTGCCTGACCCTGTCGATGCGCGAACTGCCAGTGAGCGTGGCCTACCCGATCTGGACCGCCATCGGTTCATTGGGCACGGTGTTCCTGGGGGTTGCGCTGCTCGGTGAGAGCCTGACGCTGATGAAAGTCGTTTCGGTGGGGCTGATAGTGGCGGGCGTGGCCGGGCTGAAGTGACGCGGGTGTCATAGACTGGTCATCAACGATGTCGATGCTGACCACCTCTTGATCACAAGGATGTTGCCATGTCGCAACGCTGCGCCACTCGCTACCCCCTGGTACTGGTTCCGGGCATGCTCGGGTTCATTCGCCTGGTGCTGTATCCGTACTGGTATGGGATCGCCGCGGCATTGCGCCAGGAAGGTGCGGTGGTGGTGGAGGTGAAAGTTTCGCCGCTGCATTCATCCGAGGTGCGTGGCGAACAGTTGTTGGCGAGGATCGAGGAGGTCCTGCGCCAGACTGGCGCGCAGAAGGTCAACCTGATCGGCCACAGCCAGGGCAGTCTCACTGCCCGCTACGCCGCCGCCATGCGCCCGGACCTGGTGGCCTCGGTCACTTCCGTGGCCGGTACCAATCACGGCTCCGAACTGGCCGACTACCTGCAAACCCACTACCCGGTCGACAGTGCCAAGGGTCGCCTGCTCAGTGCCGCCCTGCGCCTGGTCAATGCCCTGATGAGCCTGTTGGAGACCGGTTATCGCGGGCCCAGGTTGCCGGTGGATATCCAGGCCTCCCACGCCTCCCTCACCACGGCCGGGGTGGCACTGTTCAACCAGCGTTATCCGCAAGGACTGCCCCAGCACTGGGGCGGGCACGGACCGGAGGAGGTCAACGGCGTGCGCTATTACTCCTGGTCCGGGACCCTGCAGCCGGGCAAGACCGACAGGGGCCGCAACCTGTTCGACGGCACCCACCGCAGTTGCCGCCTGTTCGCCCGCACATTCGTGCGCGAGGCGGGGCAGTGCGACGGCATGGTCGGACGGTTCAGCTCGCACCTGGGCACGGTCATTGGCGATGACTATCCGCTGGATCATTTCGACATCGTCAATCAGTCGCTGGGGTTGGTGGGCAAGGGTGCCGAGCCGATCCGGTTGTTTGTCGAGCATGCAGAGCGATTGAAAGCGGCTGGGGTTTAGGCCATCGAGCAGCACCGTGTAATCGTTCATCGCAAGCAGGCTCGCTCCCGCAGGGTTTCGCGGGCGGGTGCGCAAATGGCTACCTTTTGGGAGCTAGCCTGCTCGCGATGACGGCATTCGGGCAGATCGACCTGAGGAAGGTGTAACAGGCTTTGTCTACACTGCAACACATCGCCGTACCCTCCGGGCGGCCTTCAGGAGAAATTCCATGAAAATGCTGCGTGTCCCGTTGTTGCTGATCGGTTTGCTGGCATGCTCCCAGGGCTTCGCCGCGACGGCGCAACAGACCAAGATGACCACCTGCAACGCCGACGCCAGCGCCAAGGCGCTCAAGGGCGATGAGCGCAAAGCGTTCATGAGCGAATGCCTCAAGACCAAGCCGCCAGAGGTGCGAGGCGGCACGCCGCAGGAGCGCATGAAGAACTGCAATGCCGTTGCCACCACCAAGGCGCTCAAGGGTGATGAGCGCAAGGCGTTCATGAGTGATTGCCTGAAGAACAAGTGACGTTTTGCGTCAGTGCGGGCCTCATCGCGAGCAAGCTCGCTCCCACATTGGATTGGCGTGGCTCGGTCCATTGTGGGAGCGAGCTTGCTCGCGATGGGCCTGCACAGACGCTGCAAAAACCTCTGAACTGCGCCAGAGATCGGCCGATACAATCCCTAGTGCTGCTCGCTGAAGGCTGGCAGACTGCCAATCCTTTCACGCCGTTCGTTCTTGAGGCTGTATGCCAACGTTTTCTCAGCGTCATGTGTTGTTGGTGATCAGTTGGGTGATCATTTTCGGTGGGTTGTTGCTGGTGCTGCCGCTGCGCCTGCTGCCGAGCCTGTTGGCCGGGTTGCTGGTGTTCGAGCTGGTCAACATGCTCACGCCCCAGTTGCAGCGTTTGATCGAAGGCCGACGGGCCCGTTGGCTGGCGGTGGCGCTACTGGGAACGCTGGTGGTCAGTGTGCTGACGCTGATTTTCGCCGGCGCCATCAGTTTCCTGTTGCATGAAGCGGAGAACCCCGGCGCGTCCCTGGACAAGTTCATGGGTGTGGTCGACCGAGCCCGTGGACAACTGCCGCCGTTCATCGACGCCTACCTGCCGGCCAGCGCCGCCGAGTTCCGGGTGGCCATCGGCGCCTGGATGAGCAAGCACCTGAGCGAGCTGCAACTGGTGGGCAAGGATGCGGCCCATATGTTCGTGACGCTGCTGATCGGCATGGTCCTGGGGGCCATCGTCGCCCTGCAGCGCATCCCCGACCTGACCAAGCGCAAACCCCTGGCCGCCGCGCTGTTCGATCGCCTGAACCTGCTGGTCAAGGCGTTTCGCAATATCGTCTTCGCGCAGATCAAGATTTCCCTGCTCAACACCTTCTTCACCGGGATTTTCCTGGCGGTGGTGCTGCCGCTGTTCGGCATCAAGTTGCCGCTGACCAAGACCCTGATCGTAATGACCTTCCTGCTGGGCTTGCTGCCGGTCATCGGCAACCTGCTCTCCAACACCTTGATCACCATCGTCGGCCTGTCGCTGTCGATCTGGGTGGCGGTGGCGGCGCTGGGTTACCTGATCGTGATCCACAAGCTGGAATATTTCCTCAATGCGCGGATCGTTGGCGGGCAAATCAGCGCCAAGTCCTGGGAACTGCTCATGGCGATGCTGGTGTTCGAGGCGGCGTTCGGGTTGCCTGGGGTAGTGGCGGGGCCGATCTACTATGCGTATCTCAAGAGTGAGTTGAAGCAGATCGGGATGGTCTAGGACAGCGGTTGCCGGTTGCCGGTTGCCGGTTGCCGGTTGCGAGCTGCAAGCTTCAAGCTTCAAGTAAAAGCTATCGGCGATAACCCGACTGCTCTTCCTTGAAGCTTGCAGCTCAAAGCTCGAAGCTGCTTTTATCCATAGCGCTTCATCGCCTCGATCGCCAACCCGCTGCCGATGCTGCCGAAGATGTTGCCTTCCACATGCCGTGCCTGGGGCAGCATGGCCGAGACGCTGTTGCGCAGCGCCGGGATGCCGCTGGAACCACCGGTGAAGAACACCGTGTCGACCTGATCGACGCCGACGTTGGCATCGCCCAGCAATTGCGTGACGCTGGTGCGCACTCGCTCCAGCAGACCATCAATGGCCGACTCGAACAGGGCCCGGCTCAGGTCCACGCTCAGGCCCGGTTCGATCCGGTCCAGGGCCACGTGGCGCTGGTCGGTGTGGGTCAGCTGGATCTTGGTTTCTTCCACTTCCATCGCCAACCAATGCCCGGCGCGTTGTTCGATCAGCTTGAACAGCCGGTCGATGCCGCCGGTGTCTTCAATGTCGTAGCGCATGCTGCTCAGGGCCAGGGTGGATTTCTGTGAGTACACACCGTTGATGGTGTGCCAGGTCGCCAGGTTCATGTGGTGGCTGGTGGGCATGTAGGCGCCGCTCTTCATGCGGCTGCCGTAGCCGAACAGCGGCATCAGGCCGGCCAGCGACAATTGCTTGTCGAAGTCGGTGCCGCCGATGTGCACGCCACCGGTGGCGAGGATGTCGGCGTGGCGGTTGTCGTGCATGCGGCGCTCGGGTGACAGGCGCACCAGGGAGAAGTCCGAGGTACCGCCGCCGATGTCGACGATCAACACCAGCTCTTCTTTGGTGATGGTCGATTCATAATCGAACGCCGCCGCGATGGGTTCGTACTGGAACGAGACTTCCTGGAAGCCGATGGCGCGGGCCACATCCGCCAGGGTGTTTTCCGCTTCCTGGTCGGCCGCCTCATCATCGTCGACGAAATACACCGGACGACCCAGCACCACCTCTTCGAACTCCCGACCGGCGGTGGCTTCGGCGCGTTTTTTCAGCTGGCCGATGAACAATCCCAGCAGATCCTTGAACGGCATCGCCGTGCCCAACACGCTGGTGTCGTGCTTGATCAGCTTGGAACCCAGCAGGCTCTTGAGCGAGCGCATCAACCGGCCTTCGTAGCCTTCCAGGTATTCGTGCAGGGCCAGGCGGCCGTATACCGGGCGACGCTCCTCTAGATTGAAAAAGACCACCGAGGGCAGGGTGATCTTGTCGTCCTCCAGCGCGATCAGCGTTTCCATACCGGGGCGCAGCCAGCCGACGGTGGAGTTGGACGTGCCGAAGTCGATGCCGCAGGCACGGGCTGGGGATGCGTTTTTCATGTCTTTCAGCTTCCGGGTGAAAAAACGGCCGCGCAGTGTATGCCAGTGCGGCGCGGATTCGAAGGCCGGCGATCTGCTAATTCTGGAACATCGGCCTTGAAAGACGCGGTTTTGTCCCCAAACTTGCTGGCATGGGTCTGGCAGCACAGGGCGGTTACAAGAACCGCCACCTTCTGCCGATAAACTTCTGACGTACCGCCCGGTCCCAATCTTGAGGTCGGTCAACCCGCTGTCCGGTCATCCGGGCATGCTGTGCGTGGCGGTGCGACATCGATAACGGATGGTGATGCTTAGATGGATTTCAAAGACTACTACAAGATCCTGGGTGTCGAGCCGACGGCCGACGATGCCACGATCAAGGCCGCCTATCGAAAACTGGCGCGCAAATATCACCCGGACGTGAGCAAGGAAAAAGACGCCGAGACCCGGTTCAAGGACGTCTCCGAAGCCTATGAAGCGCTCAAGAGCGCCGACAAACGCGCCGAATACGATGACCTGCGCCGCTACGGCCAGCACGGCCAACCATTCCAGGGCCCGCCGGGCTGGCAGAGCCGCGGTGGTTTTGGCGGTCAGGACACCGGCGACTTTTCGGATTTCTTCAGTTCGATTTTCGGTAATCGCGGGCCGGGTTTCGGCGGCGGACATTCAGGTCGCAGCGCCGGCCGTCGAGGACAAGACGTGGAATTGGAATTACCGATCTTCCTGGAAGAAACCCTCGCGAGCGAGTCGAAAAAAGTCAGCTACCAGGTGCCGCAGTACAACGCGGCGGGCCAGCACGTGAGCAACACCAGTAAAAGCCTGAACGTGAAGATCCCGCTGGGCGTGACCGACGGCGAGCGCATCCGCCTCAAGGGCCAGGGCGCGCCGGGGATCGGTGGCGGCGCCAATGGCGACTTGTACCTGACTATCCGCTTCGCGCCGCACCCCAAGTTCGACGTCGAGGGTCAGGACCTGATCATCACCTTGCCCCTGGCCCCATGGGAGTTGGCGCTGGGCGCCGAAGTGGCGGTCCCGACCCTCACCGGCAAGATCAACCTCAAGGTTCCGGCCGGCAGCCAGAACGGTCAGCGCATGCGCGCCAAGGGCCACGGCTTGCGTAACAAGGCCGGTGAGCGCGGCTACCTGTTCGTCCAGCTCAAGGCTGTGATGCCCAAGGCCAGCGACGACACGATCAAGGGCCTGTGGGCGGAGCTGGCGAAGAAAGCCGCGTTCGACCCACGGGAGAATTTCTGATTGTTTGAGGGCTAGACTCGACAGTCAAGGCATTGGGAGAAGCAGACCATGAACAACCCGATCATTGAACTGAACTTGAGCGAATTCTGCGAAGCCGCCGCGTTGCAGGATGTCCATGTCATCGAAATCGTCGCCCATGGCATCCTCGAACCCCACGGCGCGGCGCCGAAGGATTGGCGTTTCACCGACTACGAACTGGTCCTGGCCCGCCGCGCCGCCAGGCTGCGCCGCGAGCTGGAGCTGGAATGGGAAGGCGTCGCCCTGGCGCTGGACCTGCTGGAGGAAGTGCAGCACCTGCGCAACGAAAACCGCATGCTCAAGCAGCGGTTGGGGCGGTTGGTGGAGTGAAGCATATATTCCTGAGCCAGATGTAAGCCTTGTGGCGAGGGAGCTTGCTCCCGCTGGGGCGCGAAGCGGCCCTGAAAAAATGGGCCTGCTGCGCAGTCCAGCGGGAGCAAGCTCCCTCGCCACAGGAAACGGGTCAGGCCATCGTCAAAACAGAAAATACCGCTGCGCCATCGGCAGCACTTCAGCCGGCTCACACCACAACAACACCCCATCGGCCTTGACCTGATAGGTCTGTGGGTCGACGTCGATGTTCGGCAGGTAGTCGTTGTGGATCAGGTCGGTCTTCTGCACGTCGCGGCAGCCTTTGACCACGGCGATTTTCTTTTTCAACCCGAGCTGCTCCGGCAGCCCCGCTGCGGCGGCGGCCTGGCTGATGAAGGTCAGGCTGGTGGCGTGGCGCGAGCCTGCGAAGCTGGCGAACATCGGCCGGTAATGCACTGGCTGCGGCGTCGGGATCGAGGCGTTGGCGTCGCCCATCAAACTGGCGGCAATGGCCCCTCCCTTGAGGATCAGGGTCGGCTTGACGCCGAAAAACGCCGGGCGCCACAGCACCAGGTCGGCCCACTTGCCGACTTCGATGGAGCCCACTTCATGGCTGATGCCATGGGTGATCGCCGGGTTGATGGTGTACTTGGCGATGTAGCGCTTGATCCGGAAGTTGTCGTTGCCTTCGCCATCGCCAGGCAACGCGCCGCGCTGTTTTTTCATCTTGTCGGCGGTCTGCCAGGTGCGGGTGATGACTTCGCCGACGCGGCCCATGGCCTGGCTGTCGGAGCTGATCATCGAAAACGCGCCGAGGTCATGGAGGATGTCTTCGGCGGCGATGGTCTCGCGGCGGATGCGGCTCTCGGCGAACGCCACGTCTTCGGCAATGCTCGGGTCCAGATGATGGCAGACCATCAACATGTCCAGGTGTTCGTCGATGGTGTTGCGGGTGAATGGCCGGGTCGGGTTGGTGGAGCTCGGCAGCACGTTGGCGAAGCCGCAGGCCTTGATGATGTCCGGTGCGTGACCGCCACCGGCGCCTTCGGTGTGGTAGGTGTGGATGGTGCGGCCCTTGAAGGCGGCCAGGGTGGTTTCGACGAAGCCTGATTCGTTGAGGGTGTCGGTGTGGATCGCCACCTGGACGTCGTACTGGTCGGCCACGCTCAGGCAGTTGTCGATGGAAGCTGGGGTGGTGCCCCAGTCTTCGTGCAGTTTCAGGCCGATGGCGCCGGCCTTGACCTGTTCGATCAACGGCTCCGGCAGACTGGCGTTGCCTTTGCCGGTCAGGCCGATGTTCATCGGGAAGGCATCGGCGGCCTGGAGCATGCGCGCCAGGTGCCAGGGGCCGGACGTGCAAGTGGTGGCGTTGGTCCCGGTGGCCGGCCCCGTGCCGCCGCCGATCATGGTGGTGACGCCGCTCATCAGCGCTTCTTCGATCTGCTGCGGGCAGATGAAGTGAATGTGGGTGTCGATGCCGCCAGCGGTGAGGATCATGCCTTCGCCGGCGATCACTTCGGTACTGGCGCCGATGGCGATGGTCACATCCGGCTGGATGTCCGGGTTACCGGCCTTGCCGATGGCGGCAATGCGTCCGTCCTTGAGGCCGACATCGGCCTTGACGATACCCCAGTGGTCGATGATCAACGCATTGGTGATCAAGGTGTCCACGACCTCGGCGGCCAGCAGTTGGCCCTGGCCCATGCCGTCGCGAATCACCTTGCCGCCGCCGAATTTCACTTCTTCGCCGTAGGTGGTGAAGTCTTTCTCCACTTCGATCCACAATTCGGTGTCGGCCAGGCGCACCTTGTCGCCGACGGTGGGGCCGAACATGTCGGCATATGCCTGACGACTTATTTTCATTTCATGGTTCCTCGGAACTGAGCTGCAAGCTTCAAGCTGCAAGCCTCAAGTAACAACAAAGCGAAGGGGAGCGCCGCAAACCGCTGTTTCTTGCAGCTTGCAGCTAGAGACTTGCAGATGAAGTCTACAAGTCGCCCATGATTCGTCCCGCGAACCCGTAAACTCGCCGCAACCCAGCCAGATCGACAAGCTCGACTTCCCGACTCTGGCCCGGCTCGAAGCGCACGGCGGTGCCGGCCGGGATGTTCAGGCGCATGCCGCGGCTGGCGGCGCGGTCGAAGGTCAGGGCGTCGTTGGTCTCGAAGAAGTGATAGTGCGAGCCGACCTGGATCGGCCGGTCGCCGCTGTTGGCAACGCTCAGCGTCAGGGTGCGGCGCCCGGCGTTGAGTTCGATTTCGCCGGGCTGGACCTGGTATTGGCCTGGGATCATTGCGGTTGCCCCAAAGTCTTGTAGTAGATGGCGGTCGGGGTGTAGGTCCCGTCCGGGCTCTGGCAGTAGTCCGGCAGTTCGCCGACACGGGTGTAGCCCAGGGCTTTGTAAAACGCTTCGGCTTCGGAGCCGGCCTGGGTGTCCAGATACAGCAGGCCGCGCTTGTGCTGGCGTGCGCCGAGTTCCAGGGCGTTCATCAGCTGCTGGCCCAGGCCGCGGCGGCGGGCATCGCCGCGTACCAGCAGCTTCTGCACTTCGGCCCGGTTCAGGCCGTTGGGTTTCTGGCACAGGGCAAGCTGGACGCTGGCCTGGACTTGCTCATCCTTGACCACCACCCACAGCAACAGACTGCCTTGGTTGAGGCTGGCCTGGACCTCGTCGAAATAGGCACGGGCCTGGGCCGCATCGAGGTCGGCCATGAAGCCGACACTGGCGCCGTGTCCCACGGCATCAAGCAACAGATCGATCAGGCCCTGGCGATAATGCGCAAAGCTCTCAGCGTGGACTCGACGCAACTGGGCAGCGTTCATCGCGGTTCACTCCTTGTTGGCAGCAGGCGCAGGTGCGCCGGGATTGAGGGTCAACTGCATGAACGTCAGGTCCAGCCAGCGACCGAACTTGGTGCCCACCTGGGGCATTTGCCCGGTGGTGACGAAACCGGCCCGCTCGTGCAGTCGAATCGAGGCCGCGTTGCCGCTTTCGATGGCGGCCACCATGATGTGTTTGCCACAGGTCCTGGCGCGTTCGATCAGCGCGCTCATCAATTGCGGGCCGAGACCATTGCCGCGCTGGTCATTGCGCACGTACACCGAATGCTCGACGGTGTGGCGGAAGCCGTCGAAGGGCCGCCAGTCGCCGAACGAAGCGTAGCCGAGGACGTTGTCGTCGGCATCGACTACCACCAATACCGGATAACCCTGGGCTTGCCGGGCGCTGAACCAGGCCTGGCGATTACCCAGGTCCACGGCCTGCTCGTTCCAGATCGCCGTGGTGTTCAGTACCGCGTCGTTGTAGATGTCGCGGATCGCTGGCAGGTCAGTGTGCCGGGCATCCCGAACGTGATAAGTCATGGCGCGGCCTCAAGCAATGGGTTGGTGAACGGTGACCAGTTTGGTGCCGTCGGGAAATGTCGCCTCCACCTGGATCTCCGGGATCATTTCCGGGATGCCTTCCATTACCTGTTCGCGGGTCAGCAACGTGGTGCCGTAGTGCATCAGCTCGGCCACGGTCTGGCCGTCCCTGGCGCCTTCGAGCAGGGCTGCGGAAATATAGGCCATGGCCTCGGGGTAGTTGAGTTTCAAGCCACGGGCCAGCCGCCGCTCGGCAACGAGGCCGGCGGTGAAGATCAGCAGCTTGTCTTTTTCGCGTGGAGTCAGGTCCATGGGCAGTCCGTAAAGGCAGTTAAATAAATTCGGGTTAACAACACACAGCCCCTGTGGGAGCGAGCCTGCTCGCGATAGCGGTGTGTCGGTCAACTGCTATGTTGAAGCTTCCATTGCTATCGCGAGCAAGCTCGCTCCCACAGAAAAGCCAAATCATGTGCTCCAGATTCTTGGGGGGACGGCCTCTCGACCGAGCAACGCTGGCCGCAGCAAACGCCACAACTCAACCAACCACCCCCGCGCCAGCAACGCCTCGCTCGCCAGGCACCGCGCCACGACCAGCCCAGGCAGTTGGGTCAGGTCACCGCGCACCGCATGGTCCAGGGATCGGCATTGCTCCAACAATTCGCTATCGATTTCACCCGTCACCAGCAACGTGGCGAACACCGGATCCCCGCCCAGCCCGATGGCCGAGTCCAGCAATCCGTCGTCGCCGACGATGCGCTGGCGTTCATGCCACAGCAACTGGCCGTCGCGGCGAATGTCCAGCCGCGACTGGAAATGCCCGAGGTCGAATCGCTCACCGCTGGCCGGTCGGCCCAGGGCGACTACGTCCCAATAGAACAAACGCCCATCGCCTTGCAGGTCGATGCGGGTGCTGAGTTCGGCCTGGGCCGCGCTGAAGACGATGGTTTCCTGAGGCAGCCATTCCAGGGTCGCGCCGGGGCTGACCTCCAGGGTCAGGTTCTGATACGCCGGGCCGCCGGCGCGATACCACTTGGCCGCGCCAGGGCTGGTCAGCTGTGCCCAGGCGCCAGGGCCGACACTGGCCGAAATATCCAGGCGGTCGCCTCCGGCAATTCCGCCCGGTGGGTGGACGATGATGTGCTGGCACACCTCGGGCCCTTCGGCGTACAAATGCTTTTGCACCCGCAACGGGCCTTTATGGCGGCGTTGGACCGGGCGGGTACAGTCGCCGAACCGGGCGTAGCCGAGCTCCAGCGCCGCGTGCCAGCTGGGGGTGAACAGCGCCGCGGGCGCCAACGCAAAGACAGGTAGGTTCATGGTTTCTGATAATTCTCGGGACGCTACAGACTAGATCGTAACCAGTGCGCGTACACCCTCGGCTTCCATATTTTCCCCGCGCCCCTGTTGCACGATCTCGCCTCGGGACATCACCAGGTACTGATCGGCCAGTTCGGCGGCGAAGTCGTAAAACTGCTCCACCAGCAGAATCGCCATGTCGCCCCGGGCCGCCAGTTTCTTGATGACGGCGCCGATCTCCTTGATCACCGACGGCTGGATGCCCTCGGTGGGTTCGTCGAGGATCAGCAGCCGCGGTCGGCTCGCCAGCGCCCGGCCAATCGCCAGTTGCTGTTGCTGGCCGCCGGACAAGTCACCGCCACGACGCTGTTTCATCTGCAACAGCACCGGGAACAGTTCATAGATGAACGTCGGTACTTCCTTGGCCTCGGAGCCTGGGAAACGCGACAGGCCCATCAGCAGGTTTTCTTCCACCGTCAGCCGACCGAAAATCTCGCGGCCCTGGGGCACATAGGCGATGCCGGCATGCACCCGTTGGTGCGGCTTGGACGTGGTGATCGGCTGGCCTTCCCAGTTCACCGCGCCTTCCTTGGCCGGCAAAAGGCCCATCAGGCACTTGAGCAGGGTAGTTTTGCCCACGCCGTTGCGCCCCAACAGGCACGTCACCTCGCCGACCTTCACATCGAACGACAGGCCCCGCAGGATGTGGCTACCGCCGTAGTATTGGTGAAGATGTTGGACCTGTAACATTTGAACTCCGTTCGTAGGGCTTCAAGCGGCAAGCTTCAAGCGGCAAGTAAGAGCGGGACGGTGCGAGACTTGCTTTAACTGGCCGCTTGAAGCTTGCGGCTCGAAGCTGGCCGATTCATCTTCCCAAATAAACTTCAACGACTCGTTCATCGGCCTGCACCTGCGCCAGCGACCCTTCGGCCAGCACGCTGCCCTGGTGCAGCACGGTGACGTGGTCGGCAATCGCGCCGACGAAGCCCATGTCGTGTTCCACCACCATCAGCGAATGCTTGCCCGCCAGGGACTTGAATAGCTCGGCGGTGAAGTCGGTCTCGGCGTCGGTCATGCCGGCCACCGGTTCGTCCAGCAATAACAGTTGCGGATCCTGGACCAACAGCATGCCGATCTCCAGGAACTGCTTCTGTCCGTGGGACAGCAACCCGGCGGGGCGATTGACCGAGGTGGTGAGGCGGATGGTCTCCAGCACTTCGCTGATGCGCTCATGCTGTTCGCCGCTCAGCCTGGCCCGCAGGCTGGCCCACACCGACTTGTCGGTCTTGAGCGCCAACTCCAGGTTTTCGAACACACTCAGGGCTTCGAACACCGTGGGTTTCTGGAACTTGCGACCGATGCCGGCCTGGGCAATCCGCACCTCGCTCATGCTGGTCAGGTCCAGGGTTTCGCCGAACCAGGCCTTGCCGTGGCTGGGGCGGGTTTTGCCGGTGATCACGTCCATCAACGTGGTCTTGCCCGCGCCGTTGGGGCCGATGATGCAGCGCAATTCGCCAACGCCGATGTACAGGTTCAGATCGTTCAGGGCCTTGAAACCGTCGAAGCTGACGCTGATGTCCTCCAGGGTCAGGATCGTGCCGTGGCGGGTGTTCAGGCCAATGCCTGCGGCCTGGCCGAGGCCGATGGCGTCGCGGCTGCTGCCCTGGTCTTTGTTGGGTTCCAGGATGGGTTCGAGCATGAAGTCGGCCGTGGGTGTGATTCTCATTGTTCGCCCCTTTTCTTCAGCAACCCGATCACGCCCTTGGGCAGGTACAAGGTCACGACGATGAACAGCGCACCGAGGAAGAACAACCAATATTCAGGAAACGCCACGGTGAACCAGCTCTTCATGCCATTGACCACGCCCGCGCCCAGCAGCGGTCCGATCAGGCTGCCACGTCCGCCGAGGGCCACCCACACGGCGGCCTCGATAGAGTTGGTCGGTGACATTTCGCTGGGGTTGATGATGCCCACCTGCGGCACGTACAACGCACCGGCCAGGCCGCACAGCACCGCGCTCAGTACCCAGACGAAGAGCTTGAAGCCACGGGGGTCGTAGCCGCAGAACATCAACCGGTTCTCGGCATCGCGCAGGGCGGTCAGCACCCGGCCGAACTTGCTGCGGGCCAGGCGCCAGCCGAGGAACAGGCTCACCACCAACAGCAGCACCGTAGCCAGGAACAACACGGCCCGGGTGCCCGGCTCGGTGATGCCGAAGCCCAGGATCGAACGGAAATTGGTGAAGCCGTTGTTGCCGCCAAACCCGGTCTCGTTGCGGAAGAACAGCAGCATGCCGGCGAAGGTCAGCGCCTGGGTCATGATCGAGAAATACACACCCTTGATCCGCGAGCGGAAGGCAAAGAAGCCGAACACCAGCGCCAGCAGACCGGGGGCCAGCACCACCAGGGCCAACGCCCAGAGGAAGCTGTCGGTGCCGGTCCAGTACCAGGGCAACTCGGTCCATGACAGGAAGGTCATGAAGGCCGGCAGGCCATCGCCGGCCGCCTGGCGCATCAGGTACATGCCCATGGCGTAGCCGCCCAGGGCGAAGAACAGGCCGTGGCCGAGGGAGAGCAGGCCGGCGTAACCCCAGACCAGATCCAGCGCCAGGGCAACGATGGCGTAACAAAGGATCTTGCCCACCAGCGTCAGGGTATAGGCCGAGACTTGTAGCGGGTTGTCCGCCGACAACAGCGACAGCAACGGCAGGCTCAGCAGCACGGCGAGCACCAACGCGCCGACCACAAGGGTGACTTTGGGACCGGCCTTTTGCGTGGCCGTGACGATCAGGGGCTGGTTCATCAGTCGATTACCCGTCCTTTGAGCGCGAAGAGGCCTTGCGGACGCTTCTGGATGAACAGAATGATCAACGCCAGGATCAGGATCTTGCCGAGCACGGCGCCGATCTGCGGTTCGAGGATCTTGTTGGCGATGCCCAGGCCGAAGGCCGCATAGACGCTACCGGCCAGTTGACCGACGCCGCCGAGCACCACCACCAGGAAGGAATCGATGATGTAGCTCTGGCCCAGGTCCGGGCCGACGTTGCCGATCTGGCTCAGGGCCACGCCGCCGAGCCCGGCGATTCCCGAACCCAGGCCGAAGGCGAGCATGTCGACGCGGCCTGTAGGCACGCCGCAGCAGGCCGCCATGTTGCGGTTCTGGGTCACGGCGCGCACGTTGAGACCCAGGCGCGTCTTGTTCAGCAACAGCCACGTCAGCACTACCACGAACAGCGCAAAGGCGATGATCACGATGCGGTTGTACGGCAGCACCAGGTTCGGCAATACCTGGATCCCGCCCGACAGCCAGGCCGGGTTGGCGACCTCGACGTTCTGCGCGCCGAACACCAGGCGCACCAGTTGGATCAGCATCAGGCTGATGCCCCAGGTGGCGAGCAGGGTCTCCAGCGGACGGCCATAGAGGTGGCGGATCACCGTGCGTTCCAGGGCCATGCCGATGGCGGCGGTGATGAAGAACGCCACCGGCAGGGCGATCAGCGGGTAGAACTCGATGGCATCGGGGGCGAAGCGCTGGAACAGGATCTGCACCACGTAGGTGGAATAGGCGCCGAGCATCAGCATTTCGCCGTGGGCCATGTTGATCACCCCCAGCAGGCCGAAAGTGATCGCCAGGCCGAGGGCGGCGAGCAGCAGGATCGAGCCCAGGGACATGCCGCTGAAGGCCTGGCCGAGCAGCTCGCCGACCAGCAACTTGCGCTTGACCTGGCTGAGGCTGGTTTCGGCGGCGGTGCGTACGTTGGCATCAGTTTCGACGCCGGGCTCGAGCAAGCCCTCGAGGCGAGTACGAGCCAGCGGGTCGCCGGTTTCTCCCAGCAGCCGGACGGCGGCCAGGCGCACGCCGGGGTTGCTATCCACCAGTTGCAGATTGGCCAGCGCCAGGCTCAGGGCGGCATGCACGTCTTCGTTCTGTTCACCGGCCAGTTGCCGGTCGAGAAACGCCAGTTGGGCCGGGCGTGCGCTTTTCTGCAACTGCCGGGCGGCGTCAAGGCGCACGCGTGCATCGGCGGCGAGCAGTTGGTGACTGGCGAGGGCGGTTTCGATCAGCCCCCGTAAGCGGTTGTTCAAGCGCAGGGTCTTGGGTTGGCCGTCGAGGGTCAACTGGCCTTGCTGCAAGGCGTCGATCAACTCGACGCGCCCAGGCTCGGGCTGCGCGGCCCAGGTTTCCAGAAGCCTGGCCTGCTGGGTCGGGTTGGCGGTGGCGAAGTCTTCGGCGTCGCCGGCGTGGGTGGCCACTGGTAACAGCAGCACCAGGGCGAGGATGAGGCGGTAGAGGGCAGTGGGCATAGAAAATCGCCTTACGCGGACAATGTGGGAGCGAGCTTGCTCGCGATAGCGGTGGTTCAGTGTGCAGTTATGCTGAATGTGCCGCCGTCATCGCGAGCAAGCTCGCTCCCACAAGGGAGTTGTGTTGGCTTAAGCACCGTGCTCAAGCCGACACCCATGGGCTCAGTTGCTCTTCACCGCATAGTCGGGCTTCTTGTCGTTGCCGGCGATGAACGGGCTCCATGGCTGGGCGCGGATCGGGCCTTCGGTCTGCCAGACCACGTTGAACTGACCGTCGTCCTGGATCTCGCCGATCATCACCGGCTTGTGCAGGTGGTGATTGGTCTTGTCCATGGTCAGGGTGTAGCCCGACGGTGCGGCGAAGGTCTGGCCGGCCAGGGCTTCGCGGACTTTGTCGACATCGGTGGACTTGGCTTTCTCCACCGCTTGGGCCCACATGTGGATCCCTACATAGGTGGCTTCCATCGGGTCGTTGGTCACCGCCTTGTCGGCGCCCGGCAGGTTCTTGGCCTTGGCGTAGGTTTTCCAGGCGTCGACGAATTTCTTGTTCGCCGGGTTATCCACCGACTCGAAGTAGTTCCACGCCGCCAGGTTGCCCACCAGCGGCTTGGTGTCGATGCCGCGCAGTTCTTCTTCGCCCACCGAGAACGCCACCACCGGAACGTCGGTGGCTTTCAGGCCCTGGTTCGCCAGCTCCTTATAGAACGGCACGTTGGAGTCGCCATTGACCGTGGAGATGACGGCGGTCTTGCCGCCGGCCGAGAACTTCTTGATGCTCGCCACGATGGTCTGGTAATCGCTGTGGCCGAACGGGGTGTAGACCTCTTCGATGTCCTTGTCCGCCACGCCTTTGGAATGCAGGAATGCGCGCAGGATCTTGTTGGTGGTGCGCGGGTAGACGTAGTCGGTGCCCAGCAGGAAGTAGCGCTTGGCACTGCCGCCTTCTTCGCTCATCAAATATTCCACCGCCGGGATCGCCTGCTGGTTCGGCGCTGCGCCGGTGTAGAACACGTTCGGCGACATCTCTTCGCCTTCGTACTGCACCGGGTAGAACAGCAGGCCGTTGAGTTCTTCGAATACCGGCAACACCGATTTACGCGACACCGAGGTCCAGCAGCCGAACACTACCGCGACCTTGTCCTGGGTCAGCAGCTGCCGGCCCTTTTCCGCGAACAGCGGCCAGTTCGACGCCGGGTCCACGACCACCGCTTCAAGCTTCTTGCCGTTCACACCACCCTTGGCGTTGATCTCGTCAATGGTCATCAGGGCCATGTCCTTGAGGGACGTCTCGGAAATCGCCATGGTGCCGGACAGCGAATGCAGGATACCGACCTTGATGGTCTCGGCGGCCTGGACGGTCCAGGCCATGCCCATCGCGGCAATGCTTGCCGAGAGTGTAAAAGCCTTGATCAAGCTACGACGCTTCATTGTGCGATCTCCGTGGACTTTATGAGTTTTCTTGGTTGGCAGATGCAGACGCTGAAGGAGGCTTTTGCAAGGGGTGTGCCCGGTTGGGGGGAGGCGCGGAAACAGGGAGTTGGCGGGGTTAAGAAAAACGCGGGCGCACCATGAGCGGTCGCATCATGAGGATTGGTGCGAGGAGATGCTCTACATTGGGGCGCGGGGTTGAAGCCTTGGCATGACTCTGCTTGTGAATACAGACCCGTGGCGAGGGAGCTTGCTCCCGCTGGGCTGCGAAGCAGCCCCCATTTGGCAAAGTCATCAGCGATTGCCCCAGAACTCAGAATCCGGGGGCGCTTCGCACCCCAGCGGGAGCTTGCTTCCTCGCCACGGTTGGCGTCAGCCTGCCTTTATCGGCGCCGCATGAGTCCGATGAAAAACAGCCCGCCGATAGCGGCTGTAGCGACACCAATCGGCAAATCTTCCGGGGCGATCAGGGTACGGGCGGCGACGTCCACCCAGACCAGGAACAGGCTGCCCAGCAGCACGCAGGCCGGCAGCAGCCGACGGTGCTCGGCGCCCACCAGGCGCCGGGCAATGTGCGGCACCATCAGTCCGACGAAGCCGATCGAGCCGCTGATGGACACCAGCACACCGGTCATCAGCGAGGCGATCAGAAAGATCCACAAGCGCACTCGCGCGGCGTTCAGGCCCAGGGTCACGGCGGTCTGCTCACCGGCCATCAACGCATTCAGCGGCCGGGCCATGCCTAGCAGCAACACCAGTCCGAGCAGTACGCTGACGGCCGGCACCGCCAGCAATTCCCAGCGCGCCAGGCCCAGGCCGCCGAGCATCCAGAACATCACCGCCGAGCTGGCGCGATGGTCACCGAGAAACAGCAGCAGATTGGCCGCCGCCATCATCACGAACGACACCGCCACCCCGCACAGCAACAGGCGATCACTTTCCAGGCGCCCCTGGCGACTGGCAATCGCCAACACCAGCAACATACTCAGCAGTGCACCGATGAACGCAGCGAGGGGCAGGGTCAGCAGGCCGACGATTTCGCCGACATGCAGCACCACGATGACCGCGCCCAGGGTTGCGCCGGACGTGACCCCCAGCAAGTGCGGGTCGGCCAGCGGATTGCGCGTGACCGCCTGCAGCACCGCGCCGATCAACGCCAGGCCCGCGCCCACCAAGGCGCCGAGCAGCAGGCGCGGCACGCGGATCAGCCAGACGATGTGCTCCTGGCCGGGCGTCCAGTAGACGTCGCCGATACCCAAAGCCTTGTTCAGCAGGATGTCCCAGACCACGGCCACCGGCACCCGCGCCGGGCCGAAGCCCAGGGACACCACGCACGACACCAGCAGCAACGCGCCGAGCAGCACCAGCAGCGCGCCATAGCGACGATCGTTCATGGACGGTAAAAACCCTTCGCCAGGGTTTGCACCGCCAGCACGTTATCGATCCCCGGCGTGGCCTGGACGTAGGGGATCACGATGAAGCGCCGGTGCTTGATCGCGTCCACCGATTGCAGGGCCGGGTTGTCCAGCAGGAAATGCTGCTTCTGCTCGGCACTGACTTCGCCGTAGTCGACGATCACGATGACCTCGGGATTGCGCTCCACGACGTTTTCCCAATTGACCCGGGTCCAGCTGGTTTCCACGTCGTCGAGAATGTTGCGACCGCCGGCGGCGTCGATCAGCGCTTGGGGCATGCCCAGACGGCCGGAGGTCATGGCCCGGTCTTCGCCGCTGTCGTAGAGGAACACCCGAGGTCGATCCGCTGGCAGCTGCTTACGGACCTCGGCCACTTGGGCCTGCATCGTTGCAATCAGGGCTTCGGCGCGATCCTGCACATCGAAGATCTTTCCCAGGTTGCGCAGGTCGTTGTAGGTGTCTTCCAGCGACGCCGCCGGACGTTTCATCACGAAGGCACAGGACTCGGTCAGTTCATACACGTTGATGCCCAGCGGTTGCAGGGTCTGCGGCGTCAGGTCGCCGCCTACGCGCATGCCATAGTCCCAACCGGCGAAGAAGAAATCCACGTTGGCATTGAGCAGGGTTTCCACCGACGGGTACTTGGCTGCCAGTTCCGGCAGGCCGTCGAGGATCTTCGCCATCTCGGGCGTCACCGATTTCCAGCCACTGATGCCGCTGTAGCCGACCATGCGCGGCTTGAGCCCCAGGGCGAGCATCATCTGGGTCATGTTGATGTCATGGCTGACCGCGTGCCGGGGTGCCTGGTTGAACTGCACCTGGCGGTTGCAGCTCTGGATCGTCAGCGGATAGTGGGTGGCCTCGGCCAGGGCCTGGGCGCTGCCCAGCAGCAGGGGCAGGAGCAGCAGAAAACGCAAAGTCATGGTTGGGTTATCCAGGTGATTCGGGGGTAGCCGGACAGCGGATGCTCGTCCACCAGCGCCTGCACGCCGAACACCTCGCGCAACAGCTCGGCGGTGAGGACATCACTCGGTGTGCCGCTGGCGACGATGCGCCCGTGTTCGATCACGTACAGCCGGTCGCAGAACGCGGCGGCCAGGTTCAGGTCGTGAAGGCTGGCGAGGGTACCGATGCCCAGGCCCTTAATCAGTTGCAGCAGTTGCAGTTGATAGTGCGGGTCGAGGTGATTGGTCGGCTCGTCGAGGATCAGCAGTCGTGGTTGCTGGGCCAGGGCGCGAGCCAGGATCACCCGCTGCTTCTCACCGCCCGACAGCGTGGCGAAGGCATGCGCGCCGAAGCCTTCAAGCCCGGCCGCCGCCAGTGCCTGGAGCACCAGGCGCCGGTCGTCATGGGTGTCGGTGTCGAACAGACCTTTGTGCGGCGTGCGGCCCATGGCGACCACTTCTTGCACCGTCAGGCCAAAGGCTTCGGGAAACTCCTGCAGCACCACGGCGATGCGTTGTGCGCACCAGCGTGACGACTGTTTCCACACATTGTGATGCTCGAATTTCACCTCGCCACGTTCCGGCCGGCTGAAGCGATAGGCGCAGCGCAACAGGCTGGTCTTGCCGCTGCCATTGGGCCCGATCAACCCGACGAACTCCCCGTCCGCCACCTGCAACGTGACGTCATGCAGCTGGAACTGGTGATGGCAATGCCCGTGGCCCAGGGGTGTCCAGGCGAGGTGGGAGAGGGTGAGCGAGGTCATGCGTGTACTCGAATGATGGATCGACACACAGTTCCCTCTGTGGGAGCGAGCCTGCTCGCGATAGCGATCTATCAGCTACATCACTGTTGGCTGATCCACCGCTATCGCGAGCAGGCTCGCTCCCACAAGGGGAAGGTGTTGAGTCTGATAGCGGGCGCGATTGTAGAGCCTTCGCGCCGCTTGCCGTTAACTCACTGTGTTCAACTTGAAGATGAAGCCACCTCAGGCTGGCGATTGATCCGGGTGACGAGCCGGTCCAACAGCCATACCACCACCAGCGACGCCCCTACCAGCGGGAACACCACCGCCAGGGCAAGCATGATGAATACGCCGCCCTTCCAGGTCGGCAGGTCATGACGCAGCGGCGGTACGCCGAACTTGCCCTGGGGTCGGCGCTTCCACCAGATCACCAGGCCACTGACGGCGCTGAGCAGGATCATCAGGCAGATCAGCAGTACGATGATCTGGTTCAGTGGCCCGAACATCTTGCCCTCGTGCAGCATCACACCGGTCTCGGTGGCGCGGGCCACCAAGCTGTAATGCTCCCAGCGCACATCCGCCAGGACTTTACCGGTGTACTGGTCCACATGCAGGGTCGCGTCGTTGCGCGGGTCGTCGGCGAACACGGCGATGGTGAACACACCGCCGGCGGTGGTCGGCAGAGTGATGCTATAGCCCGGTTCGACGTTGCGTTGCGTGGCGATGTCCTGCACCGCTTGCAGGCTGACGACCGGGGCCGCCGGGCCTTCATGGGCTCCACCGTGGGCCATGTGTTCGGCATGGTCGCCGGACATCGGCATCGGCGTGTTCTCCATGGCCCAGGGTACGGTCTGGCGGTGGGCGTTGTTGAGACTGCCGGCCTCGACGTCGGACTTGGGCACGTCATTCCACATCGCCGCCGGAAAGCGGTTCCACAGGTCGGCGTATTGCTTGCCCCAGAAGCCGGTCCAGGTCATGCCGCTGAGCAGCATCACCAGCAGGAATGCCGCGCCCCAGAAGCCGACCACCACGTGCAGGTCGCGCCACAGCAGGCGCCCGCGAGCGCGCCAGCGGGGCCACAGCACCCCGGCCGTCGATTGCCCGCGTGGCCACCACAGGTACAGCCCCGACACCACCAGCACCACGCCCCAGCCGGCGGCCATTTCCACCAGGCGGTCGCCAACCGTGCCGATCAGCAACTCGCCGTGAATCGCCCGCGCCATGGCTTGCAGATTGTTTTTCGCATCCTGCTCGCCCAGGACGTCGCCATGGTACGGGTCGATGAACACGTTCAGTTCCCGGCCCTTGTCGATCACCACGAACTGCGCGCTGCGCTCGGCGTTGACCGGTGGCAGGTACTGCTTGACCTTGCCTTGCGGGTAGGCCTGGCGAACCTGCTTGAGCAGGTCGTCCGCCGCCAGGCTGTGGTGCCCGGCGGGTACGTTCAGCAGGCTGCCGTACATCAGTGGATCGAGCTGCGGCTTGAACAGATAGATGATACCGGTCAGGGCCAGCATCACCATGAAGGGGGCGACGAACAGCCCGGCATAAAAATGCCAGCGCCAGGCGAGGTTGTAGAAATTCGGTTTCGGTTGGCTCATGAAAAAGCGCTCCGCAGGCAAATTGGGTTGTTATGTAGTGCGGTAAAACAAAGACCCTGTGGCGAGGGAGCTTGCTCCCGCTGGACTGCGCAGCAGTCCTGGTTTTTTCGGTCGCTACGCCCGCGGCGTCGGACCGATCGAGCGGGAGCAAGCTCCCTCGCCACAAGAGGTCGGTGTCAGGCCTAGAAACTCATATCCACCTTCGTCCAGAGCGTGCGCCCCGGTTCGTTGATGGCTTGCGGGTCGTTCGCCGGGAAACCGAACCCGGCGTTGCCGGCCAGGTTCAGGTGCTCGGCGTAGGCTTTGCCGAACAGGTTGTCGACGCCGCTGCTGACCTTCCAATGCGGGTTGATGCGATACGCGCCATTGAGGGAGAACACGCCGAAGCCCGCGCTTTTGCCGTAGTCCTTGCCCACCACGTTGCCCTTGTTTTCATCGACGCGATGCTGCGCCGCCACCACCCGCCACAGGGCTCCTGTGCTCCAGCGGTCTTCGCTGTAGGTCAGGCCCAGGCGGGCGTCCAGCGGTGGCATCTGCGCCAGGGCCGTGCCGTCGCTGCTGTTCTTGCCCCAGGCATAGGCCAGGGACGCATCGGCTTTCCAGCGCTCGGTCAGCTTGTAGGCCGCGCCCAGCTCGCCGCCCATGATCCGCGCATCGATGTTCTCGGCCCGCGAAGTGCTGCCCATCATGCCGGGGGTGTAGTCGAACAGGATGTAGTCGCGGACCTGGCCGATGTATCCCGATGCCCAGGCTTCGAGGGCATCGGTCTTGTATTGCAGGCCGAAGTCGAGCTGGGTGGTTTTCTCCGGCTTGATCGAGTCGAAGGCATTCAACGAACCGCTGGGGCCGGCGTTTGGCGAGAACAACTCCCAGTAATCCGGGAAGCGTTGCGCGTGGCCCAGCCCTGCGTACAACGTGGTCGGGCTGTCGGCCAGGTCATGTTCGTAGCGTACGAAGCCACTGGGCAGCGTGTCGGCGCGGGTGTCGTCGGCGGTGGGGTTGGGGCGGGCCGACATGCCGGAGCCGACAGTCTGCCGGTAGTCCTTGGCCGACGCTCGGTCGAGCCTGGCGCCGGTGATCAGCCGGTCGCGGTCGGCTGCGTACCAGGTCAGTTCGCTGAACATGCCGTAGTTGTGGAAATCGGCGTCCTTGGTCCGGGGCAGGTCCTTGTAGGTGTCGATGCCCATGCTGCTGCGCTGGCGATGCTCGTTGGTCTGGGCGTCCAGGCCGCTGATCAACTGCACATCAGCCCAGCGCCAGGTGGCCTTGATGCGGGCGCCGAGGGTCCGGCGGTCGACGTTGGACGCCATCGGCCCGGCCATCATCCCGGTGCCGGACGGCGTGCGCAGCGTGTAGTTGTCCATCACGTGGTCGGCGTAGTTGTAGTAGACCTGGGCCTCGATCTTGTCCAACACCTCGCCGAGGTTCGAGCGCTCGAAACGCAGCCCGAGGCTTTCGCGCTTGAACTGCGCGCCGTCCATGCCGCGTCCGGCGTATCGCGCCTCACCGTCGCCCTTGCCGGCGGTCAGCTCCAGCAAGGTATCGGCATCCGGCGTCCAGCCGAGCGTGACGTCGCCGTTCCACTTCTCGTAGCGCGACGGCACCGTATCGTTATTGCCGTCACGGTAGTCGTCGGAATGCGCGGTGTTGCCGATCACCCGCACATAACCCAGCGGTCCACCGGCGGCGGCATCCACCACCTTGTCGAAGCGGCCGTTGGAACCGGCCGGCACGCTGGCGTTGACCCGCGTGCCGAGTTCGCCGAACTGCTCCGGTTCGCGGTCGAACAGGATGGTCCCAGCCGATGAGCCAGGGCCCCAGAGTACGGTTTGCGGGCCCTTGATGACGGTGAGCTTGTCGTAGGTCTCCGGCGAGATGTAGGACGTCGGCGCGTCCATCCGCCCTGGGCAGGCGCCCAGCAACATGCTGCCGTTGGTGAGGATATTCAGCCGCGAGCCGAACATGCCCCGCAGCACCGGGTCGCCGTTGGTGCCGCCGTTACGCACCAGGGCAAAGCCGGGAATGGTCTTGAGGTAGTCACCGCCATCACTGGCCGGGACCGGCTGGCGTGGGTCCTTGGGGTTGGTGACGACCGTCAGCGGAGAACTGGGGGCGATGGCGGTAATGACCGTCGGGCTCAGTTCCTCGACCTGGGTCTCATGATGCTCGTGCTCGTCGGCAAGCACATGGGGTGACAGCAGCAGGCCGCACAGCGCGGCGACCGTATGGCGAAAACGAACCCGTGGCTCGTTCGGGGGGCAGCGAACCTGGGCAGTGCCCAAAGCGATGCCAGCAGAAATCCTGGACATGATGATTCCATCGAACAGACGTAAACGACACGGTCGGGCAGCCTGGGGCTGTCTTGTGCGACCGGGTAAGGTAAGTGCCGGGGCTTACGCGTCGAGGGGCGGGGCGCGGGTGCGTGCACCCGGGAAGAATGAGGCGCGGGCATGGCCCAGCCGGGGAGAAGGGGCGGTAAAGCTATTGGTTTGCGGTGTGTCGAAAACGGCGAAGGTCTGGCCGCCAGGCAAGGCCGGGCAGTTGAACAGCAGGCTGCAATAGCCGCATTTTTCCCACAGCGCATGGTGCTCGCTCTGGGGCCGGCAGTGTTTGGCTGTCGGTGCTTTATGGTCGCCATGGGCACTTGCCGACATGTCCATATCCATGTCCATTGGCATGGACATGTTCATGACCGGCGACATGCGCTGATCCATCGGCATCGACTGAGAAATCAGTGGACCGATGAAGATCATCAGCATCGCGAACAGGCTGATCCAGCTGCCGCGCGCCAGGCTCATGGATGGGCGGCGGGGCGTGGACAGTCTGGTGCGGGGAGATTGCACGGGCGGCTACGTCTACTGGGCGTGCACGTGCGTCTTGGTGCCGTCGGGGGCTTTTTTCTGCACCGCTACATCCACGACAACGTCCCCGGCTTTCTGGAAATGCAACGTCATGGGAAAGCGTTTGCCATCGCTCAGCAGGCTGCGGTCCTTCAGGTCCAGCAGCATCACGTGATAGGCCATTGGCGCGAAGGTCACGGTCGCGCCCGCGGCGATATCCACCACCGGCACCGGTTGCATCTTCATCAGGTCGTCTTGCTTTACATGCTCATGAAGCTCGGCTTTGCCGGCAATCGGCGAGTCGACGCCGAGCAGCCGGTCGGCGTTGGAGCCGGCATTATGGATCACGAAGTACGCGGCCACGGTCGGCGCGTTCGGCGGCAGTTCCTGGGACCACGGGTGGGCGATCTCAAGCTCGCCCGCTTTGTACTGGTGGGCCTGGGCGAAGCCGACAGGCAGCAGCAGGGCGGCCAGCAGGATGAGTCTGTTCAACATGGCAATTCTCCGAAACGATTCAAGGCGCAGGTTTTGCGGGAAGAATCAGGCCGGAGGCGAGGCGCGGGGGTTGAGACTGGGCCATTGCTGGCGGGGCGTGGGGTTGTCGAACGATGGCGGGGCGGCGCCTTGGTGGGCCAGTCGTGCGTCCAGATACAGCTGTGGCATGTGACCGGCCAGCGCCATCAGCGCGGCTGAACCGGCGCAGCACCAGCAATGTTGCATGTTGGAATGATCGTCTTGCTGCGGTGCGCTCTGTTCGAGCTTGCCGAGGGAAATCGCCACGCTCTTCGTGCCACCCGAAGAACAGAAACTGCCCCACAGCAACTGCTCCGACGGAGCCTCTGCCCTAGCGACAGCGCTGCCGGAAAGCGGCATGGCGAGCATGTTGAACAGCACTGCGAAGCAGGCGATCCAGGCAAATGCAAGCCGTTGTCGGGACATGGGCGAATCCGCTCGATTGGGCGATCAGGTGGCGGTATTTAGCCTGATCGGGGGGTAGAAGTAAAAAAGCCACGTGCGGTGTAGGGTCGCAGGGCTTGGATTAACAGTAGCAATAGATTGTCGGGTGCGTATTGGTGCGGTGACGGAGCCAGTGTGCATTTCTCAATGCGCCGGAATAGCGTGAACCTGCATATCCACTTTCAAGGTCGTGCGGATAACCGCAAATATCGCTGCCAGATTATCCATGCTTGGATTGCCCTTGGCTGAGAGCATTCGATGCAAGCTCTTGCTCGGCTTGGAGGTTTCCTTCGCCAGCTCTTCGAAACCAACAGTGGCATTGACGAGATCACGGAGAATCATTCGCGCCATTTCCGGCTCTCCATTTAAAAATAGAGTAGCGGCCTCATCCAGCAAGATTTGCGCAAACTCAGGGTCGCGCTTGGCGCGTTCGGCAATCGTATGTTTATAGCTTCGAGTGAGAGCCATTGGGTTACCTCATGTTCTTTTCTGCCCGCTTCCGTGCTCGGAATTCGGCAATTAGAGTTTTTGCTTGCTTGATGTCTTTTTTCTGGGTGGACTTGTCACCGCCACCAAACAAAATGATCAGACGTTTACCTTCCTGGACCAAGTACACGCGATAGCCTGGTCCCCAATTAATGCGGTACTCGCCCAAACCGTCGAACCATTTGATGTTTGAGGTATTGCCCATCTCTAACCGCATCAGGGCGCTAGACACTTTATATGCCGCCAGGGCATCCAGATTGGAATACCAGCGTTGGAAGGGGCTTGTGTCGTTGTCTTGGATATATTCTTCGAGTGAGATCACGTTCAGCCTTGAAGGTAACAAATAGGTTACTGTTCATGCAAGGCCGAGATATTGGCTCATGAGCCTGAAGGTGCCAACGCCTCAAGTGTTTCTTCAAAAGTCCAAAACTCCCGATCAACAGCCGGCAACACCGGCCGCTTCAATATCAGCACCGGCACCCCAAGCTCCCGGGCCACTTCCAGCTTTGGCTCGGTGGCGCTGCTGCCGCTGTTCTTGCTGACCAGCACATCGATCTGGCGCCGCTGGAACAGCTCGCGTTCGTCTTCGAGGCGGAACGGTCCGCGGGCGCCGATGACTTCGCAGCGTTCGTTGCCGGGGTAAACCTCCAGGGCGCGCAGGGTCCAGAATTGATCGAGGGGAATTTCATCCAGATGTTGCAGCGGTTCGCGGCCAAGGGTGAACAGGGGGCGGCGGAAGGGTTTCAGGGCCTGGGTCAGTTCGGTCCAGTCGGCAACTTCGCGCCAGTCATCGCCGGCTTGGGGCTGCCACGCCGGACGGCGCAGGGCCCAGCACGCGATGGCGCAGGCACGGGCTGCCTCGGCGGCGTTGTGGCTGATTTGTGCGGCGTAGGGGTGGGTCGCGTCGAGCAGCAGGTCGATGCCTTGCTCGCGGATGAATTGTGCCAGCCCTTCAGCCCCGCCATAGCCGCCCACGCGGACCTGGCAGGTCAGGTCCGTCGGGACGCGACCGATGCCCGCCAGGCTGTAGATGTGTTGCGGCCCGAGCGTGCGGGCGATGGCCAGCGCTTCGGTGACGCCGCCCAGCAGCAGGATACGGTTCATTTCAGTGATCCAGCGTGGCCGACGATCCCGCCCTGGCGGTCGATGGCGAAGACTTCGACCTGGACCTGCGGCGGCACGACGCTGCGGGCGAAGGCCAGGGCGTGCTCGCACACCGCGTCACCGAGGGCGATGCCGGCGGCGCTGGCTAATGCCAGGGCTTGCTGGCTGGTGTTGGCGTCACGGATCTGCTGTTGCAGGGGCGCGTCGGCGCCGATTGCGGCTGCCCATTGCGCCAGTTGCGGCAGGTCGATGCTGGAGTGACGGCTGTGCAGGTCCATGTGGCCGGCGGCGAGTTTGCTGATCTTGCCGAAGCCGCCACACAGGCTGAGTTTGTCCACCGGGACCTTGCGCAAATGCTTGAGCACGGCCCCGACAAAGTCGCCCATTTCAATCAGGGCGATTTCCGGCAGGTTGTAGACCCGGCGCATGGTGTCTTCGCTGGCATTGCCGGTGCACGCAGCGATGTGCAGGTAACCGTTGGTTTTCGCCACATCGATGCCCTGGTGGATGGACGCGATGTAGGCCGCGCAGGAAAACGGCCGGACGATGCCACTGGTGCCCAGGATCGACAGACCTCCGAGGATGCCCAGGCGCGGGTTCATGGTTTTCAGCGCCAGCGCCTCGCCGTCCTCGACGTTGACCGTGACCTCGAAGCCGCCGGCATAGCCCGTATCAGCGGCGAGCCGGCCGAGGTGATCGGTGATCATTCTGCGCGGGACCGGGTTGATCGCCGGTTCACCGACATTCAACACCAGCCCTGGCCGCGTTACGGTGCCCACGCCGCGCCCGGCGACAAAACGTACCCCGGTTTCGGCGATCAATCGCACCTGGGAAAACAGCAGGGCTCCGTGGGTCACGTCCGGGTCATCGCCGGCGTCCTTGATCGTCCCGGCTTCGGCGCCCTGCTCGGTGCGTCGACAGAACTCCAGGCGCATCTGCACCTGCTTGCCTTTAGGCAGCACGATTTCCACGGCATCGGCGTCGATGCCGCACAGTAATAGCCGGGCCGCCGCCAGGCTGGTGGCCGTGGCGCAGCTGCCGGTGGTCAGGCCGCTGCGCAGGGGCGCGGGCTGTTCGGCGGTTTCGTCACGCATCGGCAGGCTTCGTCAGGTCCAGCAGGGTGATCGGCAGGGCCTGGCGCCAGGTATCGAAATCGCCCAATGGCTGGGCCTGGGCGATGTGGATCCGGGTCAGTTCGCCGCCGTGGCGTTCGCGCCAGTTCATGAGGGTCATCTCGCTTTGCAGGGTCACGGCGTTCGCCACGAGCCGGCCACCGGGCTTGAGGCGGGCCCAGCAGCTATCGAGCACGCCTTCGCGGGTGACGCCGCCACCGATGAACACGGCGTCCGGCGGCTCCAGGTCGTCCAGTGCCTGTGGAGCCTTGCCGCGGATCAGTTGCAGGCCGGGCACGCCGAGGCTGTCGCGGTTGCGCTCGATCAAGGCTTGGCGGCTTTCATCGGCTTCAATCGCCAGGGCTCGGCAGCTGGGGTGGGTGCGCATCCATTCAATGCCGATAGAGCCGCTGCCGGCGCCGACGTCCCATAGCAGCTCGCCGGGGGTCGGCGCGAGACGGGCCAGGGTGATGGCCCGTACGTCGCGCTTGGTCAACTGGCCGTCATGCTCGAACGCGCTGTCCGGCAACCCGGCCAGGCGTGACAGGCGCGGCGTCGAGGGTTCGGCCTGGCATTCGACGGCGATCAGGTTGAGGTCTGCAACGAGCGGGTCGGACCATTGCGCGGCGTAGCCTTCGATCCGCCGCTCCGCGCCACCGCCCAGGTGTTCCAGGACCGTCATGGCGCTGGGGCCGAACCCGCGCTCGCGCAGCAGCGTCGCCACGGCGGCCGGGCTGTGCCGGTCGTTGCTCAACAACAGCAGCCTGACGCCGGTGGATAAGTGGGCATTGAGCACCGCCAGGGGGCGCGCCACTAGCGATAGGGTCATCACATCCTGCAACGGCCAACCCATGCGCGCCGCTGCCAGCGAACAGGACGATGGGGCAGGGATGACCTGAATCTCGTCGCCTGAAACCTGTTTAGCGAGGCTGGCGCCCACGCCGTAGAACATCGGATCGCCGCTCGCCAGCACGCACACCGCCTCGCCTCGACGGGCCAGCAGCGGCTCCAGGGAAAACGGACTGGGCCATAGCTCCCGTTCGCCGCGAATACACCGCGGCAACAGGGCCAGTTGCCGGGTGCTGCCGATAATACGCGACGCCCGCAGCAAAGCATGCCGGGCGGTGCGGCCCAGGCCCTTGAAGCCGTCTTCGCCGATGCCCACTACGGTCAACCAGGGCGTCATTTTTGTTCCTCGACTGGATCTGTTTGATAGGCAGGCTGATGCCCGCGAACCGGGCCGTCATCATACCGTGAGTGTTTGGTTAAGGTTGCGTTCGATCCATAGCGGTCTGGCAGTCGACCTGGATTTCTGTGTACATATCCATTGCTGCGGTAACGGCCACTTAGGGTTCCGCTTTTACAGCGGGTCACTTTTGAAAAGGCGCCAAAAGTAACCAAAAGCGCCTCGCCCCACCACTGGGCACCTCGCCAAGGCTCGGTGTTCCCTCACTCCGGCATTGCTCCGTGGGCCCGCCGCGATGGGCCATCCATGGCCCTGCGCGGCTAACCCGGCATCCATGCCGGGTTGCCCACTGCGCAATGCCTGCGTTCGGCCCTTGTGGTTGATGGGGCGCTCAAGATCAAGAGCCAAAGCCAAAGCCAAAGCCAGAGCCAGAGCCAGAGCCAGAGCCAAAGCCAAAGCCAGAGCCAGAGCCAGAGCCAGAGCCAGAGCCAGAGCCAGAGCCAGAGCCAGAGCAAGGCGGCCTGGTGGGCGGCTTGTTTTTCTCGGCCGGCCTGCGATCCCGTTGTGGGAGCGAGCTTGCTCGCGATGGCTGCGGCGCATTCAATAGTTTCATCACAGGCAGACCGATATCGCGAGCAATCTCACTTCCCCATTTGCCCCTGCGCTACCTCAATCCGACCAGCAAGCTTTTCATGCCCCCCGACAAAGCAGGCATAATGGCGCTCCTTCGCCGTCGTGGCGTGTTTTATCTGCCGGTTTGCCCTTGAACGAATATCCATCCTCCAACGTCATCCGCCCCTCGGGTTGTCCGGGGTTGTTGCGTGTCGTCCAGGCGCTGGACGGTGGGATCTGTCGGATCAAGCTCGACGGCGGTGCCATCCGGGCGGATCAGGCCGAGGCCGTGGCGTCGGCGGCGGAGCGGTTTGCCGGTGGTGTGATCGAGGCGACCAACCGGGGCAACCTGCAGATCCGTGGCATTGGTCCGGAGCATGGGGCGTTGATCGAGCAGTTGCTGGCCGCCGGGCTTGGCCCGCGCAAACCGGCCGGTGATGACGTGCGCAACCTGATGCTCAGCCCTTCGGCGGGTATCGACCGGCAGATGCAGTTCGATATCCGGCCATTGGCCGAGCAGATTCTGTTCACCTTGCAGACCCATGAGCGCTTCCATGAGTTGTCGGCCAAGTTCGCCGTGCAACTGGATGGCGGCGAGGCCATGGCGATGCTCGAACATCCCCATGACCTGTGGTTGTCGGCCTTTTTCCAGCATGGCGAACCCTGGCTGGCCTTCGGATTGGCCGGCACGCCGTTGGATCAACCGGCCGGCAGCGTGCCGCTGGCCCAGGGGCACGCCTTGGTGGTGGCGGTGCTGGAACTGTTTCTCGACCTGGCCCGTCCGGACCAGACCCGCATGCGGCATCTGCTGGGCGAAATCCCACGGCACGAGCTGATTGCCCAACTGGCCCACCGGGTGCCGTCGCAACCTTGCCGGGATTGGCAGCGCGGTGCGGCCATCGACGGATTGCATCTCGGCATCCATCCCCAGCATGACGAGCGGTTCTTCGTCGGCGCGGCGGCGCCCCTTGGTCGGCTCGACGCCACCCTGTTGCGAGGCGCCGCGCAACTGGCGCGGGAGAAGGGCGACGGCACGCTGCGCTTCACGCCCTGGCAAAGCCTGCTGCTGCCTAACGTCAGCCTCAAAGACGCAGACGAGGTGCTGGCGCAGCTCGAAGGCCTGGGTCTGCTGTGCTCGGTCGGTCAGCCTCTGGCACAACTGATTGCCTGCACGGGTTCCAGCGGTTGCGGTAAAGCCCTGGCCGATACGAAAGCCGATGCCCGGCAGCTGGCCGGGCTGCTGCAACGCCAGGGCAGCTCCCCGAAAATCCATTTGTCCGGTTGCCCACGTTCCTGTGCGGCGGCCCATATCGCACCCGTCACCTTGTTGGCGGTCGCCCCCGGTCGTTATGACCTGTATTTTCGCGAGGCCACGCAGCCGGGTTTCGGCGTGTTGCAGGCCCGTGACCTCACTATTGAAGCGCTCAGCCACCGGCTCGGCGCTCGCCCCGGAGCCCCACTTGATGCTTGATTACATCCGCGACGGTCAGGAGATCTATCGCAACTCCTTCGCGATCATCCGCGCCGAAGCCAACCTGGCGCGCATCCCGGCTGACCTGGAGAAACTCGCGGTGCGGGTGATCCACGCCTGCGGCATGGTCGAAGCCGTCGATGGCCTGCAGTTTTCCGAAGGCGCGGGCACGGCCGGGCGCCAGGCGCTGGCCGCCGGTGCGCCGATTCTTTGCGACGCGCGAATGGTCTCCGAAGGCGTGACCCGTGCCCGCCTGCCCGCCAACAACCCGGTGATTTGCACCCTGCGCGACGAGCGCGTGCCAGAGCTGGCCCTGGAGCTGGGCAACACCCGTTCAGCCGCCGCGCTGGAGTTATGGCGTCCGCACCTGGAAGGCAGCGTCGTGGTCATCGGCAATGCGCCGACCGCGCTGTTCTACCTGCTGGAAATGCTCGACGCCGGCGCACCGAAACCGGCGCTGATCCTCGGCTTCCCGGTGGGTTTCGTCGGGGCCGCCGAGTCCAAGGCGATGCTGGCGGCCGACAGCCGTGGCGTGCCGTTCGTGATCATGCAAGGCCGGTTGGGCGGTAGCGCCATGGCCGCGGCCGCCGTCAATGCCCTCGCCACGGAGATCGAATGATGCAGCAGCCTGGACGTCTGATCGGCCTCGGCGTGGGCCCGGGTGATCCTGAACTGATTACCGTCAAGGCCCTGCGCTTGCTGCGCGAGTCGCCAGTGGTCGCCTATTTCGTTGCCAAGGGCAAGAAGGGCAACGCCTTCGGCATCATCGAGGCGCATTTGCAGACTGAGCAGACCTTGCTGCCGCTGGTCTACCCGGTCACCACCGAAGCGCTGCCGGCGCCGCTGTCGTACGAACAGGTGATCGCCGATTTCTACGACACCGCCGCCGAACAGTTGGCCGTGCACCTGGACGCCGGCCGCAACGTAGCGGTGATCTGTGAGGGCGATCCGTTCTTCTACGGCTCCTACATGTACCTGCACGATCGCCTGGCCGAGCGCTACGATGCCGAAGTGATTCCCGGCGTCTGCTCGATGCTCGGTGGCGCCTCGGTGCTCGGCGCGCCGCTGGTCTATCGCAACCAGAGCCTGTCGGTACTTTCCGGCGTGCTACCTCATGACGAACTCAAGCGCCGCCTGGCTGATGCCGATGCGGCGGTGATCATGAAACTGGGGCGCAACTTCCCCAAGGTTCGCCAGGTGCTGGAGGAGCTGGGTCTGGAGGGCCGGGCGCTGTACGTCGAGCGGGCGACCATGGCGAACCAGAAAATCGTTCCGCTGGATGAAGTCGAGCCGATGTCCTCGCCATATTTCTCGTTAATCATCGTGCCGGGCGAACGGTGGCAAGGATGACGGCCAAGATACCGGCCATCGTTATCCTCGGCCCCGGCAGTCTGGCCACTGCACGCCGGATCCAGCAGCGCTATCCCGAGGCCCTGATCCACGGTCTGGCCGGGCGGGTCGAGGGCGCGGATCGTCCATACCAGGAATTTGGTGCGACGCTACGCGAACTCTATCAACAGGACACGCCGATCATCGCACTGTGCGCCGCCGGTATCGTCATCCGCACCCTGGCGCCGTTGCTGCTGGAAAAAGGTGTCGAGCCGCCGGTGCTGGCAGTGGCCGAGGATGGCAGCGCCGTGGTGCCCTTGCTGGGCGGCCTGGGCGGGGTCAACGTCATGGCGCGGGATATCGCACAAACCCTGCAAGTCGCGCCCGCGATCACCACCAGCGGTGAACTGCGTTTCGGCACGTGCCTGCTCAATCCGCCGAGCGGCTACAGCCTCGCTGACCTGGAACAGGGCAAGCGTTTTGTCTCCGACCTGCTGACCGGTGAATCTGTGCGCATCGAGGGCGTTGCGCCGTGGCTGGATCAGGCGCGGTTACCGGAAGATGCACAGGCGCGGCTGGCGATTCGTGTCGACAGTGCCGCCGGTACGCCTGGGGCGCACGAGCTGCGTATTTATCCACGCAATGTGGTGGTGGCGGTAAGCGCCGGCGCGTTGCCGAACATTGATGAGGTCCTGCGCGAGGCCGGTCTGGCGATGCAGTCGCTGGCCTGCCTGCTGGCAGCGGACAGTGACATGGCGCGTCCCGAACTGCATGACGCCGCGTTCAAATTGAACGTGCCGCTGCGGTTCGTGCAGGCCGGTGGCGATGCCGTCCAATGGTTGGCGGACGCCATCGCGCAACCGGCCTCGGTGCACACGGTGGGCGACCACGCCATCGCCGTGGCCGAGCAGCCTGTTGATCCACAAAACATTGGCCGGCCACGTGGACGCCTGGCGGTGATCGGCCTCGGCCCTGGCGCTGCCGAGCTGATGGTGCCGGCGGTACGCGCTGAGCTCGACCGCGCCACCGACGTATTGGGCTATGAAACCTATGTGCGCATGGCCGGCCCGTTCCGTGCCGATCAGGTGCAACATTGCACCGACAATCGCGAAGAAATGCAGCGTGCCCGACATGCCTTCGAATTGGCCGTCCAGGGCCGTTCGGTGGTGGTGGTGTCGTCGGGCGATCCGGGTGTGTTCGCCATGGCTGCCGCCGTGCTGGAAGCCTTGCACGAGTCGACCGATGCGCACTGGCACAACGTTGATCTGCAGATTCTTCCGGGCGTTTCGGCGTCCCTGGCGACCGCCGCCCAGGCCGGCGCGCCGCTGGGCCATGACTTTTGCGTGATGTCGCTGTCGGACAACCTCAAGCCGTGGTCGATCATCGAGAAACGCCTGGACCTGGCGGCCGAAGCGGACCTGGCCCTGGCCTTCTATAACCCGATCTCGCGTTCACGGCCATGGCAACTGGGCCGGGCGCTGGAAATCGTCGGGCAACATCGTACGGCCCAGACGCCGGTGGTGCTGGGGCGCGATATCGGGCGTCCAGGCCAGACCTTGCGTGTTACTACCCTGGGGCAGTTGACGCCGGACCAGGTGGACATGCGCACCATGATGCTGATCGGCTCCTCTACGACCTGCGTTTTCCCAAGAGCCGAGGGTGGCGATTGGGTCTACACACCGCGTTGGTATGGCAGCAAACCGCTCTGATCAATTTTTGATCAGAGATTGGCGAGGGGCTACCGTGGCGAGGGAGCTTGCTCCCGCTCGACTGCGCAGCAGTCGCCAGGTGTAGATGCTGCATTGGGTGATGAGGGGCTGCTGCGCAGCCCAGCGGGAGCAAGCTCCCTCGCCACGAGGCCGGTGTCGGTCTTCGGTAAACGTATCCGGTTTTCTATATTAAGTTGGACATTAATTGAATCTCTTATCGTTTGAGCGGTATTAGGGCGGGCGTTATGTTGTCGACTGTTCAGGAAGGAATCCTGATGAGTTGAATTCAATACATGGAAGTGTCGTTTATGAGTGAGTCTGAAGTTTCATTGGCGGATAACTACGTCAACTTCGTAAGTTTGCTTAAATTAAAAGACCTGGAGCGGGCGCTGATAGCGCATAAAGGCACCGATGAATATGACGCGGTGCTGCGTTATTACTTCGGTTGTATCGCCGTACTGGATTCGCCGCAGATGTTGAAGCCGCTGGGGCTGCTCAAGCAAGCGTTGGGCGAATTAAAGGGAAGCAGCAGGCACCGCCGTTCGCCGCAGTCGTCAGCAAGCCCGGATGAGGCTGGGGGCGCGACGCAGGCCTATGACAAGATAGAAATTTTCGAGGCGCGTCTGCGCAACAGTCTGGACCTGCTGCAACAACCGCCCGTCGAAGTGCCGAAGAACCTGCATTTTGTCTGGCTGGGCGGCGGTATTGGCGCAATCCAGCGTGACTACATCAGTATCTGGAAACAACTACTGGGTACAGAGGGTTATCAACTCAGTCTCTGGTATGACAGCGATGCCCTGTTGGCTTATGAAACCAATCGGATCATTGTCGAGGCTGCCAAGGCTGACGCCATGAGCAGTGGCGGAGAGTCCAGCGATAATGCGTTGGAACTGGGCGACCTTTATGAAGAACGGGTCATCGTCCTGAAACAGCAAATGTACGCGCACATCAATAAAGCGATTGAAAACGGCGGCAGTGCTGATGAGGCGAGAATCGATCTGCTAGTCCGGGCTTATGGCCAGGACCGGGCGCGGCTGATGACCCTGAGGAACGATAACCGTCGCAGCCTGGAGGCAATGGCTACGGACGAATTGGTCCTGCGCGATCTTGCCGGCGGCGGGGCGCTGGAGCAATTGCAGGATATCTATCGGCGCGAGGTCAATCTGCGAGGGATGTTCGCCGGCGCTTCCGATGTCGTGCGGATCGAAGCACTGTTCGCCGAAGGCGGCCGATATGCCGATGTCGATAACCTGCCGCCCTTGCAGGAGCACTTAGGGGGAGTGGACATCCGCGCGTTCAAGAACGACGCACGGATCGGCGTGTTGCAACTGCTGCTTGATCGCAACCCCGAATGGATGCCTGGCCGTCAGGCATTGCGCAGTCAGTACACGGATTACTATGACGCCATTCCCGCGGAGCACCGCCCGGCGCTCGAGCGTTTTGCCGCCAGCCAGCCCAGGTTGAACCGAGTCTTCCGCATCCCGGTTGAACGACAGGCACGTCTGGATGAGCTGCGTGCCGTGACCGTGCGGAACTCGTTGAGCAACGCTTTCCTGATGGCCCATCCGGGGGCAGCGATGCTCAAGGCGGTGATCGAGCGTTTCAGGCTCAACTACCAGATCGTCGATGCCACCGCGCGCCTGGCCGACGAGCAGAACGTCGCCATGACCGATGTCGAAACCATGACCGGGCTGGCGCGGCAGGCCGCTACCGAGGTTTTCGGTGAGTTGCATAAGCTGCCGGCGGAAGTGGAAATGACCGTAATGTTGCTGGTCGAGGCCGCCGCGACCTACTACAGCGATGGGATTCGTCCGCAGAGCGAGGGGACGATCTATCTGACCGGGCCCGCCGCCATGCGGGTGGGCATGGACGATTATCAGCGAGCCCATTTCACTCCTCGGACCGCTGAACAGTGGCAAGCGCAGGCGGCCATCGAGGCCATCGGTAGCGTCAATCTGGCGACCGAGGAGGAGCAGGATCACTCCTGGAAAGAGAACCAGAGCGACACCGAGCGATGGCTCGAAAAAGAGCAAGAGCGCTGGCGGCAGGAGAAGTTCAAGGCTCGTTATGCCGGTGACATGGCCGAGCTGCTCAAGTACCGCACCCTGAAATTCGATGAAGGCTGGCCGGTGGTCGAGGGGCGCCATGTCTTGTCCACCGAGCTGTTGCAGCATCTGGCCGATGAACTGGGTGAGCCGTTTATCCAGGCGATGGGGCGAAGCCATAACGGTACGGTCGTCTTTGGCAAGCCGATACCGCTGGGGTTCGATCAGCGCCAGTCGATTCGCGGCCAGAGCGCCAAGGTGTTGCCGCCCGTCTCGTCAAGCGATGCACAGACACGCCCATTGTCTGTCGCGCAGTTGCTGGACGGCTTTGCCCAAGGCCGGCTCGAGATCATTCAACTGAGCCCGTTACAGCGCCTGTTGCTGGGGGGATTGATCGGTGCTGACGCCCTGGATAACCGCAGCTTCGACGCGATTCGTCCGCAGTTGGACAACCTGACCAACAGCCTCTTCGGACACGGTACTGCTGGCCGCTATGCCGCGCTCGAGCAGTTGCTGTATCAACGTCAGGCGCCCGCTTTCCTGGCGGGGCTGCGCAGTGCCGGCGATGACGCGCCAGCGCACGGTGAAACCGCCCTGGGACTCAAGAGAGCCGCACTGGCGCAATCCCTGACGTTGCGCCAGTGGGGCCGGCATGTGGCGCGGATCAGGCAGGTGGCGCAGCTTGAGTTCCGGACGCGAATCGTCGAGCGCCTCGGCGGTGTATTGGACGGGTTCGAAGCCGACACCATCAAGCTGGTGCCCCAGGATCTGCTGCTCCAGGGTGAGGGCGACAGGGTGGGGGGACGTTGTTATCCCCTGAGCCTGGCAATGGCCGCCGCGTTGTCCCAAGGCAAGTCGGCGGTCAATACCCTGCGCGAGCGCTTCTATCTCGGTGTGATCGAACCCGGCGCCAGCGACTCGGCCACTTTCCTCGACAGCATCGAATCACTGCGAGACGTGCAGCTCGGCGACGTCGGCCGCACGTTGGCGCGATCGGGTCTGAACGAGGTGGTGGACCTGTTGCACGCCAGGACAACGACCGGCACGCTGATGCTCAACTCCGACAATCACGCGATGCTGGTGGCCAAGACCTTCGAGGGCGAGACCAGCACTTATCACTTCTATGACCCGAATTTCGGGGTGTTCGAGTTCGAGCACTCGGCACGGTTCAGGCAGGCGTTGGAACGGTTTTTCCTCGACGAGGGCATGGCTGCTCATTACGCGGCCTATGGCGAGGCGGCGCGCCCGACCTTCGACCTGATCGAGTTGGATGGCGGGCGAGTGGCAAGCGTCGCCTTGCCGGGTGAAATGGACGTTTCGAAACTGCTCCAACCCGGTGCCTTGCCCGGACAGTCCCAGCGCCCGGTCCGGCAACGGCTGGCCAGTGCACGCGGGCAATCGCTGCAGAGTAATCCTCGGCTCGGCAACTGCCTGCTGACGCTGGACGCTTATGGGTGGGGCCGGCAGATCGAGCAGGCTACGGCTCGCCTCCAGCAGGAAAACAAACTGGGAACGCATCTCGTGCCGCTGTTCGACACCCTGGAGGTGACCTCGGACGGCGCGTACCGAATGAACCTGATCGATCCGACCGTTCCTGAGCATCCGGTGCGGATCGTTTCCACTGACCCGCGGCTGCTGCGCATCAAGCATTATCTCGCGGAGCGTTTTTCCACCTTGGCCAACAGGCCGCTCGTGCCGAGCGAGCCCGCCGAAGTGGGCAGCGTCCATACTCTGAACGCCGGCTTCGCCATCCAGGCGCTGATGAACGCGTTGCGAGGGCGGGAAGGGGCGGACCGGCCCCTGACCCTGGCGGTCCGACTGCATGCCTATGTCAATTACGCGCAACTGGTGCATGGCAACGCGGCAGATGTCGCGGGACTGCTGGGATTGGTCCGCCAGGCCCTGGCGGAAGAAAAACTCATTGCCCGAACCGTGGCGCCGGTGGTCAAGGCCGCGGTGGGGAGCAGTGTCAGTGAGGCGACCGGCGGACTGCTGCAACTGGCGAACGTCGGGTTTGATATCTATCAACTGGCGACAGCGCAAAACGCGGTCGAGCGTGCCCAGTTCGGGACCCAGCTGGCGTTCGACTCGGCCAGCCTGGTCTTGTCCGGAGGCGCCTACGCGGTCGGTGCCACGGCCGCCGGAGCGTTCCTGGGCGGTGCGGCGGTGATGCTCGGTGGCCTCGCGGTCGGCGTGACAGCCCTGGCTCAAGGGTTCGCCAGCATTGCCGAAGAGGCCCGGCAGGTCGGGTTGCTTTTCGAAGAGCTGAGCAAGGCGCACCTGGAGGCTTATCGCTTCGATGCCAGGCAGGGAACCTGGTCGCCGCATTCGTCGTTGATCCTCCAGACGCTGGACCTGACCCGCGCCGAGCTGGTGCTGGACGGCCCCCGGCTGTATCCGCTGCGTGACCATTTCGGGGTACCGACCTTCGATGATGATTACGCCAGGGCGATCGATATACGGCGTGAGTTGAGGCTGCCGGGACGCAGCACCTTCAGCCCGGCCGCCGGTTCAGTCATCGTCCTGCCCTGCACACCGCAAACCTGTTATCGCTACGAATACAAGGCGCTACCGTTCGCACGACTGCGCCATGACCCCGGCTTCGACATCGCGCGGCGCCTGGAGAAAAAGAAAGCCGATGGCGGCTGGTTGTTTCTGTTTTCCTTCTACTCGTTTCCGAGCGACTACATCCTCTATCGCATGGTTCCTGACTATCGGCCCACGACCATCGATGTGGTGCTCGACGAAGTCGACCGGTCGCTGGTCGTCCCGGTCCTGCCGACGCCCTGGCACGGCAAGGTCGCCTACAAGATCCGCGGCGCCGGCAAGCGTTGCGCATTGGTGCTTCATCCCGGGATCAGCGTGACCCTCGACTCACCGAGCCTGAAGCAATCGAATTGGGTCCTGGATGTTCCTTGGGCCGCTGAAGGGGATGTTCGGTTCGAGGGCTACGGCAAGCTGTTCATCGGCGATGTGCAGCTGGCATTCACCGGGACCGGTCGCCATCAGACGCTGCTCAGGCTCGCCAATGGGCAGGTGTTCCAGGTCGAGTCGGGGGAGCGCAGGCTTACCCTGGTCGAGGAGGAGGTGCCACCGGGCATGGCGCGCCAGGCACTGCAGGATCGGCTGCGAACCCTGGCGCGAGAACATCGTCTGGTCATGCCATTTACACCGATTCATCACTTCCTGGTTCCCTTCGAGAAACCGGATGAGCCGCGCTATATCACCGCCTGGTACGACGCGCAGGGCGATCGTTTCCTCTACATCCGCAATGACCTGCCGGGCGTCGATGAAGCGGTGCTGGGGGCGGTGGTGGACGATTTCGGCTACTTCTACGACCCGCAGAACCTGATCATCTGGCAAGTCGATGCAGTCACCGGGCTGTTGAGCCATCGTTACTGGTTGTGGAGCACCAGCAACGTGGCAACCCGCATCGAGCGCGTCGAGGCCGATGCGCAGGGTGTGGTCCATGTCGTCCAGCACATCACCCGCGAAGATCAGTCCGTCGATGTCCTGGTGTATGTGATCCACGACGAGCAATTGCTGTTGAGTTCGATCACCCGCGGGCTGGACCCGGCCCTGGAGTCCATCCTGAGTGCCGGCGAAACGCTGACACGCTGGTCACAGGTCTTGGGAGAGGGTTTTGTGCTTGCGCCGAGCGATGCCCCTGAGGCCGCGTTCCGCACCGTCACCTGGCAGCCGGCGCCCTTCGTATCCCTTTGTTGGAAACTGGATGCGCAACGACGGGACATGGCTTGGGTACGCCGCAGCGACGGGCTGATCATCCGTCCGATGCCCAGGCGCAACGAGCCGCGTGGATGGGCCGATTCGATCAAGGACATGGCTGATCTGACGCTGTTGCCGCCGCTGAGTGACGACGATGTGTTTATCGTCTATGACCGGCTCAAGCAGACGCTGTGTTTCAGGCGACGTAGTGTGATCGCGGGCAAAGGGCGTTGGTCCAGCAAATGGGCAAGTTCCGACCGGTTGGAAAATGTGGTCGCCGTTGACGCTGGCTACGTCGCGCTGACATCGGGGGGCCTGATCTACGACCTGACCGACGATGGCGAGCTGAAGCTCAGTGGCGTCAACGAACCCTGGTTCAAGGGCCGGGCGCAGTGGTGGTCGGACCTGGACGCCCTGGCCCGACGAACCCCCAGCGCAAGCCTGGTCCTGATTGGCTTGGGCAACGTCAACGCTGAGGCGCGCTTGTGTGGCTGGTACATCGGCAATCGCCTGTTGCTCGCCTCAGCCACGCCCGGAAAGGAAATCCGCCTGCTGGGCGCCACGCCGGATGGCGAGGCTGCCTGGCTGTTCGATGTGCAAATGGGCCAAGTCCATCGCCAGGCATTCATCGATCCGCAACGGCTGGACGCTGCCTTTGGCCAAGGTTCCCAGTTGCTGCTGGACGACGTACTGCCTGTTCCCCAGCCCGAATGGGCGCCCTGGCAGTTTGCCGAGCTGACGGTCGAGGGCGTCGGGCTGCGTGGCGTGACGTTCGAGGGTGTGGTGGTTGCGTTGCGTGACCGGGAGTCGCCGTTGATCACCGGGGTCACTCATCAATGGGTCATTGCCCAGGGCGATCAGTTGCAAGAGGGACTCAGGCGCCTGGCGACCCAGCCCTCGCACAGCCCCCTGTTGGCGGTGGAGGATCCTTCGAGCCTGAAGTGGTTCGTGGCCGAGACCGAACGGCTGATCCAGGTCTCCAGAGCGGCGCTTCCCGAGGCCTTCGAACTGCTCGGCACTCAACACCAGACCCGCGTATTGCTGCATGAGAGCGGCAGTGGAAAGCTGCTGACCCTGCCGGGCAAAGGGCCGGTGGGGCAACTCAGTTATGTCCAGCGCGAAGGTGAAGTGCTGGTAGTCGAAGGGCATGAGATGAAGATCGACGATCTGTTGCCGCTGATGCCGGACGACGTCACCACGCTGGTATTGCGCATGGGCCAAGGCACGGTGAGTTACCGATTGTCCAAGGCGGCCTGGCTAAGGGCCCGCTTGGTGATCCTTGACTGCCGACCTCCACTGGGCGATGCGGTGACAGTTCCCGGCAAGTTGATCTGGGAGCTGGAGGCGCCTGACTCGTTATTGCTCAGCCTGGTGCTGGAGCACCTGGTGATCATTGATCCGGACAGCGGGCACAGCGTGATTTTCCGCGAAGTGCATGCCACGGACGTCAAACTGCGTGGCGAGGTGTTGCTCAGCTTCGGCAAGGACCAGCACTACGCTGTCTCGGCGTTGGTCCGCTGGCTGGACGGCCAGCCAGGCGCCCGGAACGGCGTGTCGCTGAAAGCGTTCAACGCCCCGTCGCCAGCGCGGCAGAACAGCGTGGTCGGCGTCTAAGGCAGCAGATACCCTCGTACGCCGGTAAAAATGATCTGGGCGGCCAGCGCGCAGACGAACAGCCCCATCAGGCGGCTGACGATTTGCAGGCCCTGGTCGCCCAGTATCCGCTCGATGCGGCTGGACAGGTACAGCACCACGCCGACGGTAAAGCTGGCCAGGGCGATGCTGATGATAGCCATGAGTTTGTCGTCCCAGTGCGGCTGGCTTACGCCCATTACCAGCAGGGCGCCGATGGTGCCGGGGCCTACGGTCAGCGGAATCGTCAGCGGCACGATGGTTACGTCCTGCTGGACGTTGTCGGTCTGTACCGCCGACTTGCCTTGGGCCATGCCCAGCGCGGAGATGAACAGCACACTGCCGGCACCGATCCGGAACGCATCCACGGTGATGCCGAACACACTGAAAATCACCCGCCCGAAGAGGTACAGCAGGACGCTGGAGACCAGGGTCGCGGTCGCGACCTTCCAGGCCAGGCGGCGTTGCTCTTTTCGCGAATAGCCGCGAGTCAGGCCGATGAAACATGACAACACGAAGAACGGGCTATAGAGGACCAACATTTTCAGGTAAACGCTGAACAGCACGTGGAGCATGGTCGGAACTCACGAAGAATGACAATTGGCGTGGAGTCTATCAGGCGCCGGGGTGTCTGTCGGCTGGCCGTGGGTTCGAGGCTTTTTTATGCGGTAAAACCTGGGTTTGTTTTTCCTGTTAGTTGCCGGTTGTTGTCTGGAATTAAGTGTGGTTACAGTTCTGCACTTGTTGCTCTGAAGGTGGATGAGTAAGTATGGCGCTCGGGCCCATGGAGGGCCTTAATTAAATAAGGGATATATTAAATGAACGCTAAATCTGATTCGATCTTAACCTTGGCGGACCGACTGGCGCGTCTGAACGCCTACGATGTAACGCCCACCGATGTCGTTGTTTCTCCTCGAACTGCACAATATGGATCGGCGGGCTTTGTCAATGAAATCGAAAAGCCGGACCGCGCTTCGATTGTCGGCGACGCTATCCTGTCGTTCGTTTCAGGCATGACGGCGCAAAATCAAGCGGATATCCAGCATTCCTATCTGTTTGCATCGTTGGTGGCCAACAAGAAGTTTCCGCGCGATGACGAAGGCGAAGAATGGTATAGAACCTTCCTTGAGGTCATGCAGAGTTGTGGTTGGACCATTGTGCAGCGTTACTACGATAAGGTTGCCGCGTCCGGCAAGAGTTTCAAGATGGATCAACTGGTATTGAAAATCCTCGGTTCGGCCGTGGCGGCGGCTGCCGTCCCGGGTCCCACCTCATTGCTGATGCTTAAAGTGGCCGGTGATGCGATCGCCGCATTGCAGACCAATGACAAGTCGCTGCGGCTCTTTGATCAGAATATCCAGGAGTCCGGTACCGGAGGCTTTGGTGTGGCGAGCTGTCACGAAACCCCGCACGGTGAAATCCTCATGGCCTTGGGCGCCGTACGCTTCATCAAGCGGACAAACCAGACCAAGGTCCTGTTTGTGGATTGGGATAGCAGTTCGGTCGATCTGTATCGCGGTGAATGCCATATGACCATGGTGCCGACAATCATCAATGCGACCCGAGAGACTATTGTTGCAAAACTGGGTGATCGTGCGAAACAGAAAATCGACGAGTATGAGATCTGATTGATCTCCTGGCGACTACCGCGGTAGTCGCCATCCGTTAATGGAATAAGGTAATTGTCATGAAAGATCATTGTTCGGTTTTTATTGATGCCGGCGCTGTTGTCCTGTTGCCCACTGACCTGACTGGGCAGAACCGGCTTGACGTATTGAACTCGGTATTGTTTGCCCAGCTGGTAGCCAGTAAAAAATATCCCACTCTTGCCCGGTCCGGCGACTGGTACTCAGCGTACCGGGAAGTGCTGAATAATGGCTGGATGCAAAAGGCCGTCAGTTGGGATGATTTTTCACTCGCTGCCTCATCGAAAAACAACCTGATGGCGTGCATCGAAGAACGGCTGGAAGAATATGTCGAGAGAACTTTGATCGCGCAGGTAACTGATGTATTGAAGCGTGTCGCTCAATTGTCCAGCACCTTGCCCGCTATTCAATTGCTGCGTGAACATGCCCACAGGCCAAAAAGCCCGGATTCGGCCGAGGTGAGTCATAAGGCACCCGACAGAATAAGGCTGCAAGTCATCCTGGCCCAACAAGGGCCTGTGTTGAGTAGCGTCTGCCTGGAGTTCGAACCCGAGCACGTGACGTCCAATCCTCTCGGGCAACTGTTCTCCACCGATCCCGTGGTGGGCAACATTCAATTGCGCTGCTTCAAGGCCAATCTGTCCCAGGCGCTCTATGCGCCTTTTCGCGATGCGATCGTCCACAAGTTGGGGGATAAAGCCGCCAGGAACATCATCGATATTTCCGATGCGGTCAAGCAAGCGCAACCGGATGTGGGGGCGTTATGACGGATCATGGACTTCTATCGGTCGGTGGGCAGCGGTTGCGCCTGGATGAGGCATCGAGGGCGGCGGTCGTGGGCGCAAGTGTTGTCTCATTCGACGAGGGTTTGACCCTTCAGGATCGGGAGGATATCTACCTGAGCAACTTGTACGCGCAGTTGGCAACCCGCTCGGCGTACGAGGACGGTCTGGTCGGTAACTGGTTCGACTATTACAAGAACAAGCTCAGGTACCTGGGGTGGGACTCGGCGCGTCCGGTCACTCCGGAGCAGGCCGGGCGAGGGCTGATGGCCGATAGCGTTTCGCAACAGATCTCCCGGTCCGTTGGTGCCGGCTATTCGCGGCAGGCCAGCCAGGCGATGGCATCACTTGGGCGAAGCCCTGATGCGCTCCAATTGTTTGAACGAACGAGCCTGCAGCGCGATACGGGATTCTTTCAGGTGATCCCTTGTGTGGTCAAATCCCCCGGGAAAGTAGAGATCGCCCTGTATCACAAGCAGTTCCGCACCCGCCGGGCGGTCTCGGGATTTCTGTTCCGGCCTATGGAGGAAGTGGTGGAAAGCAGCGTAGAGCAAATGGCCGTCGTGACATTCAGCACACTGCATTACGCAACGTTCCGGCGAAAAGTCGCGGCCGCGGTGATCGCCGAAACGACTCGTCACCTGCATGAGCTGGAAATCTGAACGGCGCTCCGGATGGTCGCTGATTACCCTGTGCGGGTGTTCAGGGCGTGTGCACCGCTCTGTTCTGCTGTTCGCGCTGGGCCACCCAGTGCTCGATCAATTCACGTAACTGCGACAGCTCTACCGGCTTGGCCATGTGCCCGTCCATACCTGCCTGGCGGGCGCGCTCCTTGTGCTCGGCAAGGATGTGCGCAGTGAGTGCTACTACCGGCGTACGGGTACGCTGGTTCCCGACTTCCCAGGCACGCAACTGCTGGGTCGCGGAGAATCCATCGAGGATCGGCATCTCGCAGTCCATCAGGACCAGGTCGTAACGCCGTTCCTTCATGGCCTTGAGGGCTTCTTCACCATTGCTGGCGGTATCGGGTTGCAGGTTGAGCTTGCCGAGCATGCCGCGGATGACCTTGGTGGAAATGCTGTTGTCTTCGGCCACCAGGATGCGGAAATCGCTGGGCACTTTCACCGGGGCGGGAGGCCCTGGATTGACCGGCGCGCTCGTCGCCTGGCCTTTGTTGCGCTGGTTCAGTTCGTCCGCCAGGGTGGTCTTGAGGGTGTAGCCGGCCACCGGCTTGGCGAGGATGCGCTTGACTCCGCTGTTGCGCGCCACGATCTTGCTCGGCGCGTTGCTGATGCCGGTCAGCATGATCAACAGGATGTCGTGGTTCAGGCTCGGGTCTTCCTTGATCTTGGCCGCCAGTTGCATGCCAGTCATACCCGGCATGTTCTGGTCCAACAGCACCACATCGAAATAATCCCGAAGGTGCGCCTTGGTGCGCAGCAGCGCCAGGGCTTCCTTGCCCGATGGCACGGCGCTGACGTTCAGGCCCCAGGCGCTGCATTGCTGCACCAGCACCTTGCGGCAGGTGTCGTTGTCATCGACGATCAATACCCGTGCGCCTTGCAGCGGTCCATCGAGATCGGCAGTCGGATGTTCGAGGCGGTCCGGGTCCAGCGGCAGGGTCAGCCAGAGGGTGCTGCCCTGGCTGCTGCCGCTTTTGATGCCGAACTCGCCGTGCATCAGGATGATCAACTGACGAGCGATCACCAGGCCCAGGTTGCCGCCCAGGCGGGTGGCAGAGAGGAAGTTCTTACTGTGCAGCTCGGCGTGCATCAGCGTGTCGCGTTCTTCCGCATCCATGGGCGTTCCACTGTCCTGCACGGCAATGCGCAGGCGCGGCTGGGTGCTGCGCTCGTCGAGGGCGACCACAATCAGCACTTCGCCCTCGTCGGTCTTTTTCAGGGCGTTTTCCAGCAGGCTCAGCAGCGCCTGGCGCAGGCGCGTCGGGTCGCCGCTGATCACCCGTGGCACCTGGGGCTGGATGAAGCTGATCAACTCGACGTTCTGCTGTTCGGCCTTGGCGCGGAAGATGCTCAGGCAATCCTCGATCAGTGCATTGAGATCGAACTGCACGTCGTCCAGTTCGATCTGCCCTGACTCGAGCCGGGAAATGTCGAGAATCTCATTGATCAGCGTCAGCAGCTCGTTGCCGGCGCTGTGGATGGTTTGCACATAGTCACGTTGCTTGACCGACAGCGGGGTGCCCAGCAACAGCTCGGTCATGCCCAGTACGCCGTTCATCGGGGTGCGGATCTCGTGGCTGATCTTGGCCAGGAATTCAGCCTTGGCGTTGATCTCGGCGTTGCTCGCCGCCAGGTCGCGGCTGATGCTGAAACGGCTTTCGTTGATCGAGCGCTGGCGCTCGCCCAGGGCGACACTCATCAACAGGCCACTGATGCAGATGAACACCAGCAGGGTGATGATCAAGCCCTGGGGCGGGACCTCCGTGAGCCCTTGCAGTGCCGGAAGAATGATCAGCGTGCCCAGGTTGAACACCACCATGGCGGCGACGAACAGCCGCGCCGGGCGGTAACCTTTCTGCCAATGCCAGGCGCTGACGAACAGCATGCTCAAGCCAGCCAGGGCCACCAGAGCGTAGGTCATGATGTTCAATGGCAGCGTGTTGACGAACAACAGCAACAGGCTGCACAGCATCACCAGGACAATGTCCCCCAGCAGCAGCCGGTTCAATGGGTGTGGCCCCAGTGGCGCGAAGAAGCGATAGGCGAACATCAGGCCGCAGGGCGCCGTAAGCAGCAAGGCCAGGTATGCGCCCGGAGTCTGGACCGCCGGCCAGTCGGGTAGCCAGGGCCCGGCAAGGTTCAAGAGCAGGATCAGGCTGAGCATCAGCAGCCCTTCGCAAGCCGCCAGCCACAGGCAACTGCGCGAACGGGTGTAGGCATAGCGGGTGAGGTTGTGCAGGATCAGCATGGCGATGCAGCCGAACAGCAGGCCGTAGATCAGCGTCTGGTTCTGATCGGCCGCCGCCATGATCGCCGGTTGCAGGGTGACGTAAGGGCGCAGTTCGTGACGCGATGCCAGTCGGACATAGACGTCCAGGGTTTTATCGCTGCGCGGTAGCGCCAGCATGAAGTCGCTGCTGGGCACGGGATGTTCGGAGCGTGGCAGTGCGTTACCGCTGATTTGCTGGTCGACCAGGGTGTCGCCGTCCAGCACGTAGAGGTTCAGGCGTGACAGGTCGGGGGCGAAGACGCGCAGGATCTGTTCATGTTCGTCGGGGGCCAGGCGAAAACGCAACCACAGCGCCCCGCCAGGTTCGGCTGGCTGGAGACGGTCAAGATCGATGGGGCTGAATTGATTGGTGTAGCGGGCAGAACGGATGTCGCTCAGCTTCAGGTCGCCCTGTTCGTCGAGCAATACCGCCCAGCCACTGCCTGGCGCGGCCTGGGCCGGGAGCATGCAGAGCAGCGTCAGCAGGGTGACGGTTAAGCCTATGGCAATCCTGAGCCAGCGCACGGCGAAATCCCTTCGTAGGTTGATGCCAGATTATAACTATGCGCGGCGCCGGAACAGTCAGGCAAGGGCCACAGACCCTTGCCTGGCTGAATGGCCGGGTTATTCCAGATTTTCGCCACGCTCACGGGCAATGGCGCGGTAGCCAATGTCCTTGCGGTAGAAGCAACCTTCCCAGTCGATCTCGGCGGCAAGCTTGTAGGCCTGTTGCTGAGCGGTGTCAACACTGCTGCCCATGGCAGTGGCGCAAAGCACACGACCGCCTGCGGTAACTACCTGACCGTCTTTCAGCGCGGTGCCCGCATGGAACACCTTGCCTTCGAGTCCAGCGGCGGCATCCAGGCCCCGGATAGCGCTGCCTTTGGCGTAGTCGCCCGGGTAACCACCGGCGGCCAGGACAACCCCGACGCTCGGACGCGGATCCCACTGGGCTTCGACCTTGTCCAGGGCCTGGGCCAGCGCGGCTTCGACCAGCAACACCAGGCTCGATTGCAGGCGCAGCATCACCGGTTGGGTCTCAGGATCGCCGAAACGGCAGTTGAATTCGATGACTTTTGGGTTACCAGCCTTGTCGATCATCAGACCAGCATAGAGGAAACCGGTGTAGACATTGCCTTCTTCGGCCATGCCGCGCACGGTCGGCCAGATCACCTGGTCCATGACGCGCTGGTGAACTTGGGCGGTGACCACCGGGGCAGGAGAGTATGCACCCATGCCACCGGTATTCGGGCCGCTGTCGCCGTCGCCGACGCGCTTGTGGTCCTGGCTGGTGGCCATCGGCAAGACGTTCTTGCCATCGACCATGACAATGAAGCTGGCTTCTTCGCCGTCGAGAAACTCTTCGATCACCACGCGCGATCCGGCGTCGCCGAAAGTATTGCCGGCCAACATGTCGCGCACGGCGTCCTCGGCTTCGGCCAGGGTCATGGCCACGATCACGCCTTTACCGGCGGCCAGGCCGTCGGCCTTGATCACGATCGGCGCGCCTTTCTCGCGCAGGTACGCCAGGGCCGGTTCGATTTCGGTGAAATTCTGGTAGTCGGCGGTTGGAATCTTGTGGCGCGCCAGGAAATCCTTGGTGAAGGCTTTCGAGCCTTCCAGTTGCGCGGCGCCGGCGGTCGGGCCGAAGCAGTCCAGGCCACGGGAACGGAACAGGTCGACGACACCGGCGACCAACGGCACTTCCGGACCGACGATGGTCAGCGCGACGTTCTGCTCGGCGAAGTCGGCCAGTTGCTCCAGGGCCAGCACGTCGATAGCCACGTTCTCGCACTTGGTTTCGATGGCGGTACCGGCATTGCCCGGCGCGACAAAAACCTTCTGCACGCGAGGATCCTGAGCCACTTTCCAGGCCAGGGCGTGTTCACGGCCACCGCTGCCAATGATCAAAACATTCATTTCAAAAACCTCGGATGACGCTGATTCTGTTCTGGAACCTAAAGCGCTTCACGCTGTAGGAGGTCGCAATGCAGTCGGTAGATGCAAGGCGGAGTCGACCTCGATGAGCGGAGTTGCCTTTTGGCAATGAGCATCATCGAGGTCGGCTCCAACGCAGCAGATGCCGGCTTCAGTGCGGCCGTTGTCCTGTTAGTGACGGAAGTGGCGCATGCCAGTAAATACCATGGCGATGCCGGCTTCGTCGGCGGCGGCGATCACTTCGTTGTCACGCATCGAACCACCCGGCTGGATCACCGCGGTAATTCCCACCTTGGCCGCGTTGTCGATGCCGTCGCGGAACGGGAAGAACGCATCGGAAGCCATGACCGCGCCCTGGACCTGCAAGCCGGCATGTTCGGCCTTGATCGCGGCGATACGGGCCGAGTTCACGCGGCTCATCTGGCCGGCGCCGACTCCGATGGTCTGGCGGTTCTTGGCGTAGACGATGGCGTTGGACTTGACGTACTTGGCGACTTTCCAGGCGAAGATCAGGTCGTTGATTTCCTGCTCGCTCGGGGCGCGCTGGGTCACCACTTTCAGATCTGCGCTGCCGATCATGCCGATATCACGGCTCTGGACCAGCAGGCCGCCATTGACACGCTTGTAGTCCCAGGCCGGCGCACGGTCAGCCGACCATTGACCGCAGGCCAGCAGGCGCACGTTGGCCTTGGCGGCGACGACGGCGCGGGCTTCTTCGCTGACCGAAGGGGCGATGATCACTTCGACGAACTGACGCTCGACGATGGCCTTGGCGGTCTCGGCGTCCAGTTCGCGGTTGAAGGCAATGATGCCGCCGAATGCCGATTCGGTGTCGGTGGCGTAGGCCAGTTCGTAGGCCTGGCGGATGCCGCCCTCGGCGTCCGGGCTCACGGCCACGCCGCACGGGTTGGCGTGCTTGACGATCACGCAGGCTGGCTTGACGAAGCTCTTGACGCATTCCAGCGCGGCGTCGGTGTCGGCGACGTTGTTGAACGACAGTTCCTTGCCTTGCAGCTGAGTGGCGGTGGCGATGCCGACTTCGGCCGGCTTGGCTTCCACGTAGAACGCCGCGCTCTGGTGCGGGTTCTCGCCGTAGCGCATTTCCTGGGCCTTGATGAACTGGGTGTTGAAGGTACGCGGGAACTCGCTGCGGCCTTCGGTGCTCAGGGTATCGGCAGCCTGGTTCACGGTGCCCATGTAGTTGGCAATCATGCCGTCGTAGGCGGCGGTGTGTTCGAAGGCCTTGAGCATCAGGTCGAAACGCTGGGCGTAGGTCAGGCCGCCGGCCTTGAGGTTTTCCAGGACGCTGGCGTAGTCGCTGGCGTTGACCACGATGGCCACGTCCTTGTGGTTCTTGGCCGCCGAGCGGACCATGGTCGGGCCACCGATGTCGATGTTCTCGATGGCGGTCGGCAGGTCGCAGCCTGGCTTGCTGATGGTGGCTTCGAACGGGTAGAGGTTGACCGCCACCAGGTCGATCGGCTTGATGCCGTGCTCGTTCATGATCGCGTCGTCGATGCCGCGACGACCGAGGATCCCACCATGGATTTTCGGGTGCAGGGTCTTGACCCGACCGTCCATCATTTCCGCAAAACCGGTGTAGTCCGCGACTTCCACCGCGGCGACGCCGTTGTCCTGCAGCAGCTTGAAGGTCCCGCCGGTGGAGAGGATCTCGACGCCCAGCTGTTGCAGCTCGCGGGCGAATTCGAGGATCCCGGTCTTGTCGGAGACGCTGATCAGGGCGCGGCGGATCGGCAGGCGGGTGGTCTGGTCGGTCATTTCAATTTCCATCAAAAGCAAGGGAAGTCAGCAAAAAAGGCGACCGTTTTTTACGCGGGCGCCTTTCTGGTTTGATTGAATGCTTACAGCAGATCGTACTGCTTGAGTTTCTTGCGCAGGGTGCCGCGGTTCAGGCCCAGCAGCTCACTGGCCTTGGTCTGGTTGCCCTTGACGTAGTTCATCACGCTTTCGAGCAGAGGCGCCTCGACTTCCGAAAGCACCAGGTTGTACACATCCGTGACGGCAGCGCCCTCAAGGTGGGCGAAATAATTGTGCAGCGCCTTCTCGACGCTCCCGCGAAGGGTCTGACCTTCTTCGCTGGGCGTATTGAGGTGCTGTTTCAAATTCACGTTGTCGCTCACGGGTGTTGTTCCACTCACTAAAGTCTCGGTCATCATCGTCATGCGGCCACCCCTTCGTCCCCTGTCAGGCTCTTGTAACGTTCAGCGAAAAAGGCCTGAACGTCGGCGCATTGTGCTTGTGTACCATCCAAACGATTGAAACGGGCGCGAAACTCCCTGGCGCCCGGCAGGGTTGCGAGATACCAGCCCACATGCTTGCGAGCGATGCGTACACCCATGACTTCTCCGTAGAAGGCATGCAGCGCGGCCAGATGCTCCAGCAGAATTCGTTCCACCTCGGACAATTGCGGCGCAGCGAGCTTTTCGCCGGTGCGCAGGAAGTGTTCGATCTCACGAAAAATCCATGGCCGCCCCTGGGCGGCCCGGCCGATCAACAGGCCATCGGCACCGGTCGCGTCCAGCACGTACCGGGCTTTCTCAGGCGAGTCGACGTCGCCGTTGGCAAAGACTGGAATCGACACCGCCTGCTTGATCGCGGCGATGGTGTCGTACTCGGTTTCGCCGGTGTACAGGTCGGCACGGGTGCGGCCGTGCACCGCCAACGCCGTGATGCCTGCCTGTTCGGCGATCTTTGCCACCGTCAGGCCGTTCTTGTTCTCCCGGTCCCACCCGGTGCGGATCTTCAGGGTCACCGGCACATCGACCGCGGCGACGACCGCCTGCAGGATCTCGGTAACCAGTGCTTCATCCTTCAACAGTGCCGAGCCTGCGGCTTTGTTGCAGACCTTCTTCGCCGGGCAGCCCATGTTGATGTCGATAATCTGCGCGCCCAACGCCACGTTGGCCCGGGCCGCCTCCGCCAGCATCTGCGCGTCACCACCGGCGATCTGCACCGAGCGCGGCTCGGGATCGCCTTCGTGGATCATGCGCAGACGCGATTTGCGGGTGTTCCACAAACTCATGTCGCTGGTGACCATTTCCGAAACCACGAGCCCGGCGCCCAGTCGCTTGCAAAGCTGACGAAAGGGCTGGTCGGTGACGCCCGCCATCGGGGCGAGAACCAGACCGTTGTGCAATGTGTATGGGCCGATGCGTACCGCCGACATAGGACTTCCCTGAAGTGGGGCCGGATCATGAGACTTCGAAAAAGGGTTGGCATGATACCCGCTCTCGATGACTGGATAAAGGTCGAATTGGATAAAATCTGAACAGCTATTTTGTTATCGCCAGCGGTTTGGTCTGGCTGGGTCGAGCCAGAAAGTTGCCGCCAATCGGCCGGCCCTGGCGGGCTTCATTCGGGGGAATGGAAGCTCAGGCTGTAGTTGACGGCCTTGGGACCGGGATCCAGGATATCCAGCGCAATGTGGATCGGGGTCTGGGGCGGCATTTCGCCGCGCCCTTCGAGGTCGCCCCCCAGGTATTCCCCTGGCTTGAAGCGACGGCTGGCGATCAGGTGGCCGTTGAGGTCGGCAAAGCGCAATTCCAGCAGCGGAAAGGGTTGGGAGAAGGGCGCCCGGTTGTAGATGATCGCATCCACTACCAACGCCCCGCTGAACTCCGGATGGCTGCGCACCACCAGGTTGCTGCTCTTGATCTTGCTGATCTCGACCTTGGACGGCACGTCGCAACCCAGGGTCGGGCAGATTTGCAGGAACCAGGGACGGTACTGGTCCTGGCGCGCCAGTTCTTCAAAGTGATAGGCAATATATTGACCGCCCAGGGCCGCCGCGGCGAGCAGTACCAGCAGTCCCCACAGCAGGCGCCGGCCCCATGGCGAGCGGCGTTTGCGCCAGTCCAGTTGCAGCGGGTCGTCGTCCAGGTCGTGAAGGGCTTCGGCGCGGATCCCTGGTTCCTGCCGTTCCCGTGCCTTGCGCAACGGCGCCACAGGGGCGGGTTCGTCGTCGCGATCCAGGTCGTCGGTCGCGGACAGTCGTTCGAGGTGTTCCTCGGGCTCGTCGTCCGGCGCCAGGTGCAGCGGGGCGACCGGTTCGTCCTCCGGCTCCAGCGGCTCGAGGGCCAGGGACACGGACGGCTCGGTTCGTGGTGGCCGGGCCGGCTCATGGGGCTCGAACGGTTCGACCGAGATTTGCAGTGCGGCTTCGGCGCGCTCGCTGGGGGATTCGCTGTACAGGCTATCGGGCCAGTCCTGTTGCTCCTCGGTATGCGCATCGCGTTGCGCGCTCAGGTTGTCTTCGCGGCGCCGGCCGGTATTGCCCGGCGCACGCTGGTCGCGCCGTTCCAGGCGAGCCAGTTCCTTGTCCAGGTCATCGAGGTCCAGTTCGGCGGCCGACCATTGTTTCTGGCTGATCGCCCGAGGCGGCGCGTCGGCGGCTGGCTTGGGAGGAGGCGCCACTGGGACCACGGCCTGATTGGCGGTGCGTTTTTCCAGCAGCTGGCGTGCGGCGTTGAACACCTGCAGGCACGAGCCGCAACGAACCACCCCGCGGGCCACGCTCAGTTGGGCATGGCTGACGCGAAAACTGGTGTGGCAATGCGGACACTGGGTGACGAAGCTGTCGGTCATGCGGCAATCCGGTCTAGACAGGCGGCCATTCTAGCGCCGACGCCCGGTGATGCGCACCCAGCCATCGCGATTGGCAATTGGGTCCAGGTCAAAGTCTGCGGCATAGGCGGCGGCGACCTCTTCGCCCTGTTCGGCGAGGATGCCCGACAACGCCAGGCGTCCGCCCGGCTTGACCAGGCTCGACAGCTGCGGCGCCAGGGAGACCAGCGGGCCGGCCAGGATATTGGCCACCAGCACGTCGGCCTGGACCTGTGGCAGATCCTGCGGCAGGTAGAGTGGAAACAGTTGCGCGGCGATATTGTTGCGCCCGGCGTTGTCGCGGGACGCCTCCAGGGCCTGGACATCGATGTCGGTGCCGACCGCTTCCTTGGCACCCAGCAGCAACGCGGCAATCGCCAGGATCCCCGAGCCACAGCCGAAATCCAGGACTTTGCAGCCCTTCAGGTCCTGGCTGTCGAGCCACTCCAGGCACAGTGCGGTGGTCGGGTGGGTGCCGGTGCCGAACGCCAGGCCCGGATCGAGCAGCAGGTTTACCGCGTCCGGCTGTGGCGCAGCGTGCCAGCTGGGGACGATCCACAGGCGCTGGCCGAAGCGCATCGGCTGGAAGTTATCCATCCAGCTGCGTTCCCAATCCTGGTCTTCGATCACTTCGCTGTGATGCTCTGGCAGCGGGCTGCCGGTCAGCAGCTCAAGGTGGGCGAGCACGCTGGCCGCCTCGGTGCCGCCTTCGAACAACGCCAGCAGGTGGGTGTGCGACCACAACGGCGTGGTGTTGAGTTCCGGCTCGAAGATCGGCTGGTCTTCGGCGTCCATGAAGGTTACCGATACGGCGCCTACTTCAAGAAACGCGTCTTCATAGGTTTCGGCTTGTTCCGGGCTGATGGCCAGGCGTACTTGCAGCCAAGGCATGGCGGGCACCTTTGGAAAAAATACAGGGGGCAGCGCACGGCTGCGAAGGCGCGCAGTGTACGCCAGGTCGAGGTCAATGTGGATAAGCGAGTCTCGGCCGTGCGGGCGGGTGTTTCGATATATATATGTATGGCAAGGGCATGTCGGGCGGCGAATAAGGTGCGGGTCCAAACCACACGGAGCAATGTGATGGACAACACTGCCGAACGGCAAAGCAATAGGAATGACGGGCCACCGGTCCCGTTTGCACAGGGAACAACGACACAGGCAGTCCTGGAGCGACTGGATCGATGGCAAACGTTCATCGACACGCGACTGCAAGCCCAGATGACCTTGCTGCAAGTGCTGGAAGAATACCTGTTGGTCGAGCTGCGGACCCGCTATTTGCAGGGCAACATCGACCTGCATTTTATCGACACCCTGGTCGACACGGTGCTGCGCCGGATGATCGACCAGCAACTGCCGGTCGCCGACGAAGAGCTGGACGCGCCTTACCGCTGGCCGGAAGGGGCGGATCGGGGTTTTCCGACCGAGCGCCAGGACACCATCGCTCAGGTGGTGGAGGGTGCCGCCGCCGGCTTTATCAATCACTACAAAGACTACTTGCGCCGCTATTGGGCACTGGCCGAGCCCGATCCTGCCCTCGAGGGGGTCATCAGCCAGCGGCTCGGTGATCATCAGGCGCGGCTCGACAGGTTGTTCCTGCCCCAGCAGCTGGCCGGGCTCGAGGTCGAGGAACTGCGGGAACGAATCGAGTCTTTCCAGGATGCCTGGCGCCGGATGGGTTCATTGACTGCATTGGCATCCCCTCAGGAGCGACAGGACCTGGAGGCGACGGCGCGCAAGCAACTGCCTGAATGGCTACGGCACTTGGATGAAGCGCAGCTTCGATCGCTGAAGGCGTATCAAGGCGAGACTGCCCAGGCACAGGCGCTACTGGACGGGTTGCTCGACGGCCTCGGTTCGTTGCAGGCCTTTGCCCGAAGCCTGGGCAAGGATTACGTCAGGCGTGAGCTGGACATGGAAGTGGAACCCGACGCCATTCGCGTGCAGGTGAAGTGGCTCAGCGTATCTGGGCAGCCGCTGCGAACGTATAGCTTGAGCGAGTTGCTTGCATCCGGGCCGCTGCGCCCGGACGCGGTATCGGTGTTCCTGGTGGAAAACGGCGCCATGTTGCGCAACCAGCCCTTGTCGGCGGATTTCATCTCCACGACGCTGGCGCAGGTCGATGCTCCTGCCGGGTACCGGTCGGCGCTGTTCGAACGCTATGAGCGGGCGGATCTGAGGGACGCCTTGCTTGACTGGTTCGCGGCGCGGTTGCGGCAGAGTGCGTTCATTGCCCGCTGTGCCGGTCATCTGAAGACGAGCAACCATGATGCGCTCACGACCCTGTGGGACCCGCAGGCGTCAGCCGTTCTGAAAGTCGCCGGGCTGCTCCTTCCCAACAGCCTCAGGTGTGCCGAGTTGTTGCTGTTCTACCGCGATGACCTGCAAGGCGATCTATTGCTGTACGCACCGGACAAACCTGATGGCCAGGAGTGGGTCGAGCTGCCCTCGCTGAGGGCGGTCAGTGCGCAGTTGGGGGCATGGGTCGAGGACGAAGCCGGTCGCGAGTATTTGCTGCAGCAGCTTTCCCCCGCCGATCGCTCGGTGGCTCTGGAGTATTTTGCCGGCGTTGCGCAGAAGCCGACTTCATGGGACCTGGAGCAGGATTTGCGCAGCACCGCGCCGGACCTGCGAGCCGTCCTTGAAACCGCCGTGGCGATGGGCCTGGCCAATAACCTGGCGCTGGTCGAGCGCGAGCAATCGCCTCGCTGGTATGCGGCGCTGCCGCTCGAATCGCGACAGATCATCAGTAGCCTGAATCAGGAAATCCAGGTTCATCAGCACGTTTTCGATGAGCGCATGGGCGGCTACGAAGTGTTCATGGACTTTGCCAAGCGCACGGTCGCCCAGGCCATCGCGCCGTACATGCTGAGCAAGGGCGTGGCGGAGCCGGTCGATCCCGCCACGGTGCTGATCGACTACACGCCGGGGCTGGCCGGGGGGACGTCCAGGGTGGCCAATCTGCTGGAGCTGGCGATCCATGGCTACGATGACAACTGGGGAATCGAGCATCCGGGGAAAGGTGTGCGCTCATCGGTTGGCCAGGATTTGGGGGATGTCCGCAGTGCCGATCTGGCGCTGTACATTCGTCGTGCTTTCCTGGGCGAGGCGTATGTCCGACGGGTTCGCGCGCAATTCCTGGATACCCAGGCGCCGGACTACCCCAAGCGCCGCCTCGCCTTGCGCAATCTGTTGCTGGCTCGGATGGACCGCGACTTGCGTATTGCCAAGGCCCGCTCGCAGGTGGATGACCAGGCCTTCTGGTGGCTGACCCGGCAAGTCTCGCTGCTGGGCGATTCGCTCCCGGGCGATACGCTACTGGCGAGGGGGGCGGGCTATCCCGACGCGGTGGTGCAGCGCGAAGGATTGGTCCGATTTACCGTCGGCGGGCATGTCGTAACGGGCGTCTATGTGTTCAGCTACTTCGAACCGAAGGCCTTCTATTGGCTGTACAGCCCCGACGCTCCGGACGGCGTCATGTTCCGCAGATACCAGGATTTTTCAGGGGCCGTTGCAGCCCGGCTGCGCGACTATGTGCTGGGCCGAGTCGCACTCTCGGCCCGTGCCGCGGTGACCCGTTCGTTGGCCGCGCTGGCAACGGCGTCCACGCGTGTCGATACCTTGCGGGAGTCCAATCGTGTGAGCGACATCCGGACTGAGTTCGATGCCAGCATCGAGCGCGCTGTCGCCGATGTACAGGACATCACCCAGAGTCAGGTCGAAGTGATACAGAATCAAGTCATCAAGGGCCTGCTGTTCGTGGCCGTGCCTGTGTGCATGGTGTACCCGCCGTTTGCCTTGCTGTTGGATGTGGCCGTTATTGCCGTCAGCGCCGGGCAGGCGAGCGAGGCCCATGTGCAGGGCGACACTGATCGTGCACTCGCCCATTGGCTGATGGGATCCTGGGGCGCTCTGTTCGCAGTGCTCGGTGCAGCGGGTATCGCCGGTTTGCTGGGAGGAGCCGTCAGACGCTTGAAGCGTGTGGTGCGCCCCTCGTCATTGTCTGCCCGGCATTTGCGGGCCGGGGCCTCGACGACGGCGAAAGAAGCGGGGCCATCGATCCAGCCCTTGCGGTTCAATCCGAAACAGGCGGTCCGCACCCCCCCCGAGCACCTGCAGCCGGTGACCGGAGACGGCATTTTCCACGGCACCTTCCTCAGCCCGGCCAGCGCCACGCAGCCGCGCAACCTTTACTATCTGCGCAGTAACGGTCGGTATTATCAGGTCAGGAAGGATCCTTACTTCGGCGGCTTGTGCCTGGTGGATGCGCGCCGCCCCGACGCCTTGTACAAATTGCCCATACGCAGGATGGCGAATGGCAAATGGACGCACAATGTGGTCGGCCTGCCCGGTGGCAATGGGCAGATGCTCAACCTCGGGCGGTTGAGCGACCTGAGGGAGGCTTTTCCCGGGCATGTTTTTCCGGACGTGGCCAGGGGCGCGCTGCAGGGTGAGGCGGTGGTAGCCAGGTTCAGCGAGGCGGTGTCCGATAACTATCTGTTCTCGCTGAATGCACAGACCTGTGTGATTGCTTCCTTGTACAACCCGACCACCCGCGTCGGAGCGGTCATCCATTTCGATCACAACATCCGGCCGCTCATCGAGCGCAGTGTCCGGGACGTGACGCAACGCCTGGGAGGTGCGGGCAAGGACATTCGCGTCACTCTGGTGGGCGGGGACTGGCTCACGGGCGCCGACATCGGCGGGCGAGTCCGTTCGATAATGAGGCGCCAGGGACTGGAGCCGGTCTGGGACCATTGGTCGTACTCGTCCTGCTTCGGTAACACCTATGGCGTTGCGCTGGACCTGCGCAGTGGCGTCACTTCGGTGTTCAAGACGTCGCGCGGTCAGGTGGAGCGCTACTACATTCCGGTGCTGGCGAGGGCCAAGAACAGCACTGACCCGGTGTCGGTGCGGGCGCGTGGTTTCATGGCGCGGGTGCGCGGCGAACCGCTGATTGCCGATGCCCATGGTGTCGTCCACACCTCCCAGGGCAGGCCGGCAACGGCGGCGCAAATCGAAGCGCAGGCGCTGCCGACGGTGGCGTTGAGCTGAACCTGAATGCCAGGCAAAAAAAGACCCCGGCCAATGGACGGGGTCTTTTTACATCACTTGGAGATCAAGCCTGCTCAGCCAGCTTGTGTTCCAGGTAATGGATGTTGACGCCGCCTTCGCAGAAGCCTTTGTCGCGGGTCAGGTCGCGGTGCAGCGGGATGTTGGTCTTGATCCCGTCCACCACGATTTCGTCCAGCGCATTGCGCATGCGCGCCATGGCTTCGTCACGGGTTGCCCCGTAGGTGATCAGCTTGCCGATCAACGAGTCGTAGTTCGGCGGGACTGCATAACCGCTGTACAGATGCGAATCGACGCGAACGCCATTGCCGCCCGGGGCATGGAAATGCTTGACCGTGCCTGGACTTGGCATGAAGGTTTTCGGGTCTTCGGCGTTGATCCGGCATTCCAGCGCGTGACCGCGGATGACCACGTCATCCTGGGTGAACGACAGCTTGTTGCCGGCGGCGATGCTGAGCATCTCCTTGACGATGTCGATACCGGTGACCATCTCCGAAACCGGGTGCTCCACCTGAACACGGGTGTTCATTTCGATGAAGTAGAAACGACCGTTCTCGTAGAGGAACTCGAAGGTGCCGGCGCCACGGTAGCCGATGTCGATACAGGCCTTGACGCAGCGTGCCAGGACTTCCTGGCGAGCCTTCTCGTCGATGCCCGGGGCCGGTGCTTCTTCGAGGACCTTCTGGTGACGACGTTGCAGCGAGCAGTCGCGGTCGCCCAGGTGAATGGCGTGGCCCTGGCCGTCGGACAGCACCTGCACTTCGACGTGACGTGGGTTGGTGAGGAATTTTTCCAGGTAGACCATCGGGTTGCCGAACGCCGCGCCTGCTTCGGAGCGGGTCAGTTTCGCCGAGGAAATCAGGTCTTCTTCCTTGTGCACCACGCGCATGCCGCGACCACCGCCGCCGCCGGCGGCCTTGATGATCACCGGATAACCGACTTCGCGACCGATGCGCAGGGCGGTTTCCTCGTCTTCAGGCAGCGGGCCGTCGGAGCCCGGAACGGTCGGTACGCCGGCGGCGATCATGGCGTGCTTGGCCGAAACCTTGTCGCCCATCAGGCGGATGGTTTCGGCTTTCGGGCCGATGAAGGCAAAACCGGAGTTCTCGACCTGTTCGGCGAAGTCGGCGTTTTCCGCCAGGAAGCCGTAGCCCGGGTGAATGGCGGTAGCGCCGGTCACTTCGGCAGCGGCGATGATCGCCGGGATATGCAGGTAAGAGTGCGCAGCCGAGGCCGGACCAATGCAGACGGACTCGTCTGCCAGGCCCAGGTGCATCAATTCCTTGTCGGCCTTGGAGTAAACGGCGACGGTCTTGATGCCCATCTCTTTGCACGCACGCAGGATTCGCAGGGCGATCTCACCGCGGTTAGCGATCAGGACTTTTTCCAGCTTCGCAGTCATCGAAGGCTCTCCGCGGTTCAAACGATGGTGAACAGCGGTTGGTCGAACTCAACCGGCTGGCCGTCTTCAACGAGGATGGACTCGATCACACCGCTGGTTTCAGCTTCGATGTGGTTCATCATCTTCATGGCTTCGACGATGCACAGGGTGTCGCCTTTCTTCACGGTCTGGCCCACTTCAACGAAGGACGGCGAGGACGGGGAAGATTTGCGATAGAAGGTACCGACCATAGGCGAGCGAGCGACGGTGCCATTGAGCGCTGGTGCGGCGGCTGCGGCTGGAGCCGCTGCAGCGGCAGCCACAGGTGCGGCGGGAGCCGGTGCGGCAGCCGGGGCCTGCATCGGAGCCGGTGCATAGAACTGCTGGGCCGGGGCTTTGCTGTGGCGGCTGATACGTACGGACTCTTCGCCTTCCTTGATCTCGAGTTCGTCGATGCCGGACTCTTCCAGCAATTCGATCAATTTCTTAACTTTACGGATATCCATGAATCATCAACTCCCAAGGGTCGGTCAGGGGCGTTCAACGCTTGTTGTTCAAGCTGTTGCCGGTCTTTCAAGCTGCTCCAGGGCGGCCTCCAGGGCCAGTCGGTAACCGCTGGCGCCAAGGCCGCAGATCACTCCCACCGCTACGTCGGAGAAGTAGGAGTGATGGCGGAAACGTTCGCGCTTGTGCACGTTGGACAAATGCACTTCGATGAATGGGATGCTCACCGCCAGCAGCGCGTCACGTAATGCGACACTTGTATGTGTAAAAGCTGCGGGATTGATCAGAATGAAGTCCACGCCTTCGCCACGCGCGGCATGGATGCGGTCGATCAATTCGTACTCGGCGTTGCTTTGCAGATAGAGCAGGTGATGGCCGGCGGCGCGGGCCCGCTGCTCCAGGTCCTGATTGATCTGCGCCAGCGTCACGGCGCCGTAGACGCCCGGTTCACGGGTGCCGAGCAGGTTCAGGTTAGGTCCGTGCAGGACCAATAGGGTCGCCATCTGCTGTTCCTTTGTTATCTGTGAGCAGGTGTCAGAGCCCGGCGACTATGCCGCAAAGGCTTGATGACTGTCCAGTTCTCGGCAATAGCCAGCACGATGAGCGATGTTTGCGCGAAACTTGTGACTATGGTTCCAGATCCGGTCACCCAGTCCTGTATAGCTGACCCTGGGATTTGTTGACCGAGTACATATCCATTGCTGCGGTAACGGCTACTTATGGTTCCGCTCTTACAGCGGGTCACTTTTGATAAGGCGCCAAAAGTAACCAAAAGCGCCTCGCCCCACCACTGGGCACCTCGCCGAGGCTCGGTGTTCCCTCACTCCGGCATTGCTCCGTGGGCCCGCCGCGAAGGACCATCCATGGTCCAGCGCGGCTATCCCGGCATCCATGCCGGGATGCCCACTGCGCAACGCCTGCGTTCGGCCCTTGTGGTTAATGGGGCGCCTAAGATCAAAAGCCAAAGCCAAAGCCAAAGCCAAAGCCAAAGCCAAAGCCAAAGCCAAAGCGAGGCGGTCTGGTGGCCGGCTTGACTCTTCCGGTCGTGACACAATTCAATTGTGGGAGCGGGCTTGCTCGCGAAGGCGGCCTCACGGCTGGCCTGTTTGTTTCGGTTGTACCTAGATCCAAATGTGGGAGCAAAGCTTGCTCGCGAGACTGCCCGACAGACGCCCTATCGCTCCCGGTCGTACCCGATCCAATTGTGGGAGCGAGCCTGCTCGCGATGTGGCCTCACAGTCGCTCTATCTCTCAACTCCCAGAACTTGATCGCAAATAAATAGCCACAGGTGTGTACTCATCGCCATTGGCATGTCGATAGAGGGTATTGCTGTGGTAGTCATAGATTTCTTTATCAACCACCACAGTAACCGTCTCTCCCTGCACATCGACGGTTATGGACTCATCCCGGGTGACGAGGAACGGCGTTGCGGTTTTCAATTCTGAAAGGATGTCGCTGTCGGCAGTCAGGGATCGATAAACGTAGTACCGATAACTGAAGGGCACCGTCGCGCCGCCACCGTCATCCTTAACGCCATAGATAAAGGCGTTGTGAGTCAGGGGAGTTCGAAGGACCACCTCTGTCAGTTGAGGCGTATTGCGAGAGAAGAAACATAACCAACTGACGTAAGCCAGCGCGAGAACAAGCAATACGCAGATGACCACGAGAGGGCTGGGCCTGTTAGTAGTTTCTGAATTTGGCATACCTTATCCCCTCCTTGATCCACCGCTGATCCATTGGATCGTCACCGAACGGGGCTCGTCCCCACCATGTGCCAAATTCTGCCGTGGTTGTTCCTGCTCGACTCTGAGCCAGACCGGCTGCCCTTAAAAGCACATCTTCACTGAAACCGGCTGCGGTTCCGGTGGCGCCGTAGTGAAAATTTCCGAAGGCTTCGTATTCTGCGGATAATTCCAAGGTCCGCGATTTCTGACTTGGGTATAGAACCAGGAATAGATAAACGCCGATCCAGCTTTCAAGACATTTTTCTTATGAAACGCCACGGCCATATTTTCTTCGACAGAAACGCCGGGCGGAGAGGTAGGTACGCGCATCGGTTGCTCCCCATATTTTTCGCGCTAGGGATAGCAACCTAGCACCAAGATAACCGCTCAAGAGCAGCAGAGAAGTTTCCCACGCACATCTCAGAGCCGTCCTTCATCTAGATGTAGGTATTTCCGGCAGCTTCAGGCGTTTCAATAAACAACCAATGCTCACACCCGAAACGCCTGCACCGCCGTATGCAACCTGCCACCGAGCACCAGCAGGTTGTCGCCCTGTTCCCGGCCCTGGCCGATACGCAGCAGGTTGTCACCGCCCAGTTGGTGGATCCGTTCGCTGTGATCGCGGATTTCGCTGACGGCGCCGCTTTGTTGCGCGGTGACGTCGGCGATGCGTACTGCGGTGTCGGCGATGGTCTGGATGGCGCCGACGATTTCGTCCAATGCGCCGTCGGCCGCTTGTGCCTGGCTGGCGGTGGCTTCGGCGTGTTCGACCTGGGCGCTCATGCCGTCTACCGATTGGCGGGCGGCCAGTTGCAGGCGGGCGATCAGGGCTTGGATCTCGGCGGTGGCGCCGGCGGTGCGTTGGGCCAGGGAGCGGACTTCTTCGGCTACCACCGCGAAACCCCGGCCCATTTCCCCGGCGCGGGCGGCTTCGATGGCGGCGTTCAGGGCCAGCAGGTTGGTCTGGTCGGCAATCGAGCGGATCACCGTCAGCACGCCGCCGATGGTGGCCGACTCTTCGGCCAGTTGTTCGATCATTTGCGCGTTGCCTTGCACTTCTCCCACCAGGGCATGCAGGCCGGTCAGGCTCAGACCGATGACTTTCTGCCCTTGTTCCACGGCCTGGCCGGCGCTGCGGCTGGCGTCGGCGGCCTGGCTGGCATCGCCGGCGACCTGTTGGATAGTCGCCTCCAGTTCGCTGAGAGAGTCACGGATCAGCGCCGTGTCGCTGGCCTGATCCTCTGCACCACCGTGCAATTCGCCGCTGAGGTCGGCCAGGGTCCGGCTGCTGTCGGCGACCTGTTCGGCGTTCACCCGGATGGTGCCCACCAGGTCCACCAGGTAAGCCCTCAGCCGATTGAGCGAGGCCTGGATATCTTGCAGCTCGCGGTTGCTGGCGCCGACGTGGATGTCATGGCTGAAGTCGCCTTCGGCCCAGGTCGACAGGGCCGGCGCCAGGTGCGTCAGGGTGCGGGCCAGGCGCCGCTGCAAGGTGTCGATCAGCAGCGCGATCAGCAGGATCAGGCCGATCATCAGGCCTTGGATCAACCGGACCTCTGCCTGGATCTGTCCATGCTGGGCCCGTACCGCCGGTTCCATGGCATCGATCGCCTGTTGTACATCGGCAGTCTTCAGGTGCGTGGCGTTGCTCAGTTCGGTGCGTTTCTGGATCAGCATGCGGGTACGCGCCAGCTCGGCGGGGTAGCGTCCCAGCAGGCTGTTGAGCTCGCGCTTGAGTGCGACACCGGCGTCTTCGGCGACGGCCTTTTCCTCGGTTTGCAGACCCATCAGCGCGGCAAAATCATCGCCAGCGGTTTCGCTGCTGGCCGTAACGCCGAGCAGCGGCAGGCCGTCGATGTGCTCGGCCTGGGTGCGGATGCTGGCCAGTTCCCGCTCCACATCGGCGGCCAGTTCGCTGCGACCGCTGCTGACCAGTTTGTCCCGCGCCAGGGACAACCGGCCCAGGTGCTGCGACGCTTCGAACAACGGCGGCAGGTAAGCCTGGGCGCCGTTGGCGTAGCGAGCAAGCTGGTCGAGGCTGGCGCTCAACTCACGTTCGGCCTGTAAGAGCAGGGCTTGGGGGTCACCGGCCAATTTGCCGGCAGCCAACAGATCGGTTTTGCTGAATTCGTCCAGGTTGGACAGGCTCGGGCGCAGGGTTTTGGCCAGCTCCGGCGGGAACTGGTCAAGTTCCTTTTGCAGGGTTTCCAGGGCCTGGGTGGCCGCGCTCAGTCGCAAGGCATCGCCGCTGCCCAGGTAGTCCTCGACGTTGCGCGCCACCTCGCCCTGGAACTGCCGCGACAGGCCCAGGTAGCGCTCCATCAGCAGATAAGGCCGCTCCAGGGCGATCTGCGACCACCACAGCGTGGCTCCCAGGCCCAGGCACACGGCGACTAGAAGGAGGGTATTGAGATTGGTCAGCAGCTTCAGGCGCATCGAGTGTCTACCACGGGCAGAATCGTAAGTGCCTGAATTTATTGCGCTTGGGTTACAGGTTTATGACCGAATCGGTCGATTCCGATGAAAAAGTGGCACTTTGCTTTGATTGCCGGGCGCTCTGCACGCGGTTACGTCCGGCGTGCTTGGCGCGGTACAAGGCTTCGTCCGCCTGGCTGGCCATCATCAGGCTGTCGCTGTCCTCGCTCATTTCCACCACGCCGGCGCTGAAGGTGCACCACAAGTCGTGGGGCTGGGCCGGATAGTGGATCTCGGCAAAGCGTTGGCGGATTTCATCCAGCACCTTGCAGGCCGCCTCGATATCGGTGTCGGGCATGACGATGGCGAATTCCTCGCCCCCATAACGGCCGATGAAATCGGTCTTGCGCAGGCGCTGCTTGAGAAACAGCGCCAGGCTCTTGATCACCCGGTCGCCCATGGGGTGGCCGTGGCTGTCATTGACCCGTTTGAAATGGTCGATGTCGAGCATGGCAAAGCTCAGCGGCTTGCCCTCGCGGCGCGCACGGAAGCTGCAATCTTCCAGCAGTTGCAGGATGTGGGTGTGGTTGTACAGACCGGTCAGGCTGTCGCGCACCATTCGCGCCTTGAGGTTGCGGGCCCGCGCCGCGCGGTTGCGCACGGTGGTGATCAGGTGGCGGGGCTTGATCGGTTTGGTCAGGAAGTCATCGCCGCCTTCGCTCATGGCGTCGAGCTGTTTGTCCAGGTCGTCTTCGGCGGACAGGTAAATGATCGGCACACTGACGTAGCGGTCGTTGTGGCGGATGACTTTGGCCAGCTCGGTGCCGGTGCAGGCCGGCATGTACATATCGAGGATGATCAGGTCCGGCTGGAAATCCGCCAGCTCGGCCATGGCCTGGATCGGCTCGATCAGCGTACGGGTGACGATGCCGGCACTGTTTAGCAGGCGTTCGGTGTGCAAGGCCTGGGCGCGGGAGTCGTCGATGATCAGCACTTTGTAAGGTTCGTACTGGGCAACGCAGGTCAGCACTTCGATCTTTTCCAGCAGGCTCGACGCTTCGAGGGTGCCGGTGAGGAACTCCTGCCCGCCAGCGCGTACGGCTGCAAGACGCGTCGGCGTGTCGGTTTCCAGCAGGCTGAAAAACAACAATGGCAACGGCTGTTCCAGGCCTTCCTGGGCTTCGGCCGCCAGTTTCAGGCCCGCGCCGGGGCCGCTGAAGTCCACGTCCATGACAATCGCCGCGGGCAGGCGCTCGACCATTGAGGCTCGGAAGGCTGCGACACTGTTCAACGCCTGGGCACTGAGACCGAAAAATTCCAGCTGTTTGGCCAGGCGCTCGGCGCGGTCGTGGTCTTGCAACAGCACGTAGATGGGTTTGCGCAGCGGTGGCAGGAAGGTCTGTTCGAGCTGGTCGCCGTGGCGCAGGCCGGTGCGGGACAAGCGTTGCATCAGTCGATTGATTTCAGTGATCAGCTGGCTGCTCAGACGCCCGCGGTTGGCATCCACCGCTTGCAGCGACTGGCTGATGCCCTGGGCAAGCTGCGAATGCTCGGGTTGTTCAAAGCGTTCGGCAAAGCGCAGCAGACGCAAATTGGCTTCGCTGAGCTCCGACAGGTCGGTGCTTGACCATTCACTGCGTTGCAGGCGCTGCCAGATCTCCAGGATCTGACGAGCCTGATGAATTACCCGCTGGGCAAAGTGGTGCTTGAGGCGCTCACGGCTGGGGTCTTCTGGCTCGGTCATATCCTGACTACTAGTTAGGGTGCATGCTGAGATCGACTGGTGGCTCTATGCTAGCACCTCTTTTCATTCCCATGAGTGTCATACGTCAATAATCTGCCCTGGCGTGAAATTCAGTTTGTGACCCGCCAGTCTCATAGGCCGATGGCAACGCTTCCTTTATAGTGGCTGTCCGATTCTCCTGTCGCGACCGGCATGATGGGCGCCGCATTATCGCGCGCCAGGGCAGGCACGATGACGTAGGGTTGTGGTCGAACCGTGAACTCAAGTGATTGAAGGGACATCACCATGCTGGACTGGAAAAACCGCGCGGGCAGCGCGCCCGAACGTGCCGCCGAACCGAAATCGGACACCCGCAGCTACCTGGGTGGGCTGTTTTTCAGCCGGGCGCTGGCCACGCTGATCGGCTTGTACCTGCTGGTCACCATCGCCATCGGCTGGTACTGGAGCCAGGAACCCGCGTTGTTCCCGGTGCAGCAGACGGCCCAGGCCGCCGCTGAAAAGGATGGCCGGCAAATGGTGGTGGGCTACACCACCGTCGAAACCCTCAAGAACGTGGCCGGGACCCTGCTGACCAAGCCGGGCGGCTACATTTCCAACGACCGCTTCCCGCCGGGCCTGTGGATGGACAACATGCCGAGCTGGGAATACGGCGTGCTGGTGCAGGTCCGCGACTTGAGCCGCGCTTTGCGCAAGGATTTCGCCCGCTCCCAGTCCCAGTCCGCCGAAGATGCCGACCTGGCCAAGGCCGAGCCGCGCTTCAACTTCGATAACCGCAGCTGGGTGCTGCCTTCCAGTGAGTCGGAGTACCAGGAAGGCATCAATTCCCTGAGCCGCTACCAGGCACGCCTGTCCGATCCTGGTCAGAAAAGCGCGCTGTTCTACGCCCGGGCCGACAACCTGAACAACTGGCTGGGCGATGTGGGTACGCGCCTGGGTTCGCTGTCCCAGCGCCTGTCGGCCAGCGTCGGTCGGGTCAAGCTCAACACCGCGCTGAAAACCGAGATCCCGGCGCCGGGCCAGGTGCCGCAGGTGGATGAAGAGGTGGTCGAGACCCCATGGTTGCAGATCGATAACGTGTTCTATGAAGCTCGTGGCCAGGCCTGGGCGCTGTCGCACCTGTTGCGCGCCATCGAAGTGGATTTCGCCGACGTGCTGGCGAAAAAGAACGCCACGGTCAGCGTGCGGCAGATCATTCGTGAGCTGGAAGCCTCCCAGGAACCGGTCTGGAGCCCGATGATCCTCAACGGCAGCGGCTTCGGTGTCCTGGCGAACCACTCGCTGGTCATGGCCAACTACATTTCCCGGGCCAACGCGGCGGTCATCGACTTGCGGCAGTTACTCAACCAGGGCTGATCCATGAATGACAGCAGCCGGGAGGTCGCTCACCGAGCGGCCTCGGATGCCGAGCTGATCGCTTGGGTCGATGAGCACGACAACCTGCTCGGCAGCCTGGTGCGTTCGGAACTGCGTGAGCGCGGGCTGATCGGCCGCGGCACCTACATCATGCTGTTCAACTCCGCCGGTGAACTGTGCGTGCACCGGCGCACCCTGAGCAAGGCGATCTACCCGGGTTTCTGGGATGTTGCGGCGGGGGGCATGGTCCAGGCGAACGAGACCTACGCCGAGTCGGCTGCCCGTGAACTGGCGGAAGAGCTGGGCGTGAGCGACGTCGAGCTGACGGCCCACGACCATTTCTACTTCGAGGATCCCGGCAGCCGCCTGTGGTGCTCGGCCTTCTCGGCGGTGTGGGACGGTCCGCTGGTCCTGCAACCTGAAGAAGTGCTCGAAGCGCGTTTTTTGCCCATCGAACAAGTGCTCGACGAAATTCAGCGCAAGCCTTACTGCCCGGACTCCCTGGCGGCGCTCGAGCGCTATTTGCGGGTCCATGGGGAACGCGTCGCAAAGAAGCTATAAATTGGCGCCGATAGGCCCTTAGCAAGTCGGCTTTTTGCCGTTACACTGCGCGACTTTTCAAGCTGTACCGCGTCTGTGGTCCAGTAGCGCTGCCCCTGCCTGAGTGGGGCTTCGCGGTCGGGGCAGGTTGCCCTTCGACCAGTCTTTGTCCTCCCGAGAGGATTGCCGGTGGCCAAAAAAGCCGCATCCTTCGCCGCCCTGGGCGGCCTGGTATTTTCTACCGACGCCGGTCGTCATTGCCCTGATTGCCGTCAACCGGTGGATGCCTGCATCTGCAAACAGACCGTCATCCCCCAAGGTGATGGCATCGCCCGCGTGCGCCGTGAAAGCAAAGGCCGTGGCGGCAAGACGGTGACCACGATCACCGGCGTGCCACTGGCCGAAGACGCGCTCAAGGAACTGGCAACGACGTTGAAGAAACGCTGTGGCACCGGTGGCGCGTTGAAGGACGGCGTCATCGAGATCCAGGGTGACCACGTCGAGCTGTTGCTCGCGGAGTTGGTCAAGCACGGTTTCAAGGCCAAGAAATCCGGCGGCTAGCAGCCTCTGTGAAAACCACCCTCGGCTGGATCCGGACCCTGCGTACGGGATCGCCCGCATGGTTTTCACAGAGCCTGTTATGAACGGGTTTCTAAACTCATCGCTGACAGCAGGGTCTACCCTGCTGACAGACAATTCGTCATTTTCACTCTCTAGACTGCCCCAGCCTCCGACCGGATGGTGCATTTTGACTTCTTTATAGGGGACTTCGATGTCCGTACGACGCACACGCAAAGACGATGGCAGCCAATGGACAGTTGCGGACAGCCGCAGTGTTTACGGGATTCGCCATTGGGGGGCCGGTTATTTCGCGATCAATGAAGCCGGTCGCGTCGAAGTCCGTCCGAACGGTCCCGGCAGCTCGCCCATCGACCTGTTCGAGCAGGTCGACCAGTTGCGCCAGAGTGGCCTGTCGCTGCCTTTGCTGGTGCGCTTCCCGGACATTTTGCAAGACCGCGTGCGCCAGCTCACCGGCGCGTTCGACAGCAATATCGCGCGCCTGGAATACCAGAGCAAATACACCGCGCTCTACCCGATCAAGGTCAACCAGCAGGAGGCGGTGATCGAGAACATTATCGCCACCCAGAACGTTTCCATCGGTCTGGAAGCCGGTTCCAAGCCGGAACTGCTGGCGGTGCTGGCCCTGGCACCGAAGGGCGGGACCATCGTCTGCAACGGCTACAAGGACCGTGAGTTCATCCGGCTGGCGCTGATGGGCCAGAAGCTGGGTCACAACGTTTTCATCGTCATCGAAAAAGAGTCCGAAGTCGGCCTGGTAATCGAAGAAGCCACCTCCCTCAAGGTCAAGCCACAGGTGGGCCTGCGGGTGCGCCTGTCGTCCCTGGCGTCGAGCAAGTGGGCCGACACCGGTGGCGAGAAGTCCAAGTTCGGCTTGTCGGCCGCGCAATTGCTGTCTGTGGTCGAGCGTTTCCGCGCCGCTGGCCTGGACCAGGGCATCCGCCTGTTGCACTTCCACATGGGCTCGCAGATCGCCAACCTGGCCGACTACCAGCACGGTTTCAAGGAAGCGATCCGTTACTACGGCGAGCTGCGCAACCTCGGCCTGCCGGTGGATCACATCGATGTCGGCGGCGGCCTGGGGGTGGACTACGACGGTACTCACTCGCGCAATGCCAGCTCGATCAACTACGACATGGACGACTACGCCGGCGTCGTGGTCGGCATGCTCAAGGAATTCTGCGACGCCCAGGGCTTGCCGCATCCGCACATCTTCTCGGAAAGCGGTCGGTCGCTGACGGCTCACCACGCGATGCTGGTGGTACAGGTGACCGACGTCGAGAAACACAACGATGACGTGCCGGTGATCGAGAACAAGGAGCAACTGCCGGAGACCGTGCAGTGGCTGGTTGACCTGCTGGGCCCGACCGACATCGAGATGGTCACCGAGACCTACTGGCGCGCCACTCACTACATGAGCGACGTAGCCGCCCAGTACGCCGACGGCAAGCTGACCCTGGCGGAAAAAGCCCTGGCCGAGCAGTGCTACTTCGCCGTGTGCCGCCGCCTGCACAACTCGCTCAAGGCCCGCCAACGCTCTCACCGCCAGGTGCTGGACGAACTCAACGACAAGCTCGCCGACAAGTACATCTGCAACTTCTCGGTGTTCCAGAGCCTGCCGGACACCTGGGCCATCGGCCAGGTGCTGCCGATCCTGCCGCTGCATCGCCTTGACGAAGAGCCGCTGCGCCGTGCCGTACTGCAAGACCTGACCTGCGACTCCGACGGCAAGATCAAGCAGTACGTCGACGAGCAGAGCATCGAGACCAGCCTGCCGGTGCATGCCCTCAACCTTGGCGAAGACTACCTGCTGGGCATCTTCCTGGTGGGCGCCTACCAGGAAATCCTCGGCGACATGCACAACCTGTTCGGTGACACCGACTCGGTGAACATCTACCAGAACGCCGACGGCAGCGTGTACCACGCCGGTATCGAGACCCACGACACCATCGAAGACATGCTGCGCTACGTGCACCTGTCGCCGGAGGAGCTGATGACTCATTACCGCGACAAGTGCGCCAGCGCCCGCATCAGCGCCGCCGAACGCACCCAGTTCCTGGATGCCTTGCGCCTGGGGTTGACGCGTTCTTCTTATCTGTCGTCCTGAGGATGCTGCAACCCTCTATGCCAGGGGGTTGTCCACTTGAGGGTGGCGGGATTCCTTGTGGCGAGGGAGCTTGCTCCCGCTCGGCGGCGCAGCCGTCGTAAAACCGGCTGGTGCGGTCTGCCTGAGAGATTGCGTCAGCCTGTTTTGGGGCTGCTGCGCAGCCCAGCGGGAGCAAGCTCCCTCGCCACAGGATGAGTCCAGCGCCATCTTCAACGGATCAGCAATGCCCTCCGATCTGTCAGAAACGATCCCGCATGTTGCGGGATTTTTCCGATAGTCCCGGAGGGCATTCTCATTTGTGCTGCTGCTAATTCCGTAACTCGGTGTTTTTAAGCAGTGCTGTCCTTATTTCGTGTAGTCCCTTTCCGAACTTGTACTTCGGCTCTCTACTCCGCCCTGGCTCTCGGCGAGAATCCCCGGCCGCCCCTCCTGTAGAGAAACGCCGATGTCCGACCCAGCCAGCGAGTCATCATTCCGACTGGAGATTGCCGGTCTGCCTGAACCCTTCGTCGTCCTGGCCTTTACTGGCAACGAAGCCATCAGCGAACCCTTCGTCTTCGAGGCGCAGGTGTTGCTTGGCGATCCGGCACTGGATCTGCAAAGCCTGATGTACCGCAGCGTCTGGTTGAGTTTCGGGCGCGGGGGCCAGGGCATCCACGGCCAATTGCACCAGTTGGTCCAACCTCGCCAAGGAGGCGCCTGCCAGGTGCGCATCGGGCCGAAACTGGCCTGCCTGGCGCAGCGCTTCAGCCAGCGGGTTTTCAGCGCCCGTTCAGTGCCGCAGATCATCCGCCAGGTGCTCAAGGCCCACGGCATCAGCGGACGCAGCCTGTGCCTGGACTTGACGGGTGACTATCCGTTACGAGACATCTGCACCCAATACCGGGAGTCGGACCTGCAGTTTCTCCAACGCGTCTGCGCCGAGGCGGGTATCCACTTTCATTTCGAACATACCCGGCAGGGACATTCCCTGGTTTTCGCTGATCATCGCGCAAGCTTTCCACCTACCGGCGAGGTGATTTACGGTGGCGATGCGGATGCCCCCGCAGTGCGGACATTCAGTGTGCAGACCGATACGGCATCGGCGCTGGCCGCCCAGGGCCGCAGTGACTTGCCGGCCCTGCATTGCGCCCAGGTGTTGACGCTCGAGGGGTATTCCTTTGCAGGCTGGAACCGGCGCTGGTTGCTGACCAAGGTCGAGCATCGCGCCCAGGCGGGCCTGTATGGCAATCATTTCCAGGCCATTGAATGGGGTGTTCCGTTTGTGGTCGAGCGGGTCCCTGCAAAGCCGCGGATGATGAGCCGGCAGCGCGGCTGGGTGGTTGAAGTGGACGAGCCGGCGCTGCAGGAGGCGGGACGGGTAGCGGTGCAGTTCGATTGGGCCTATCAGGGCGAGGGCGCCAGTCCCAGCCATTGCTGGCTGCCGCTGGCGCCGGAGCTGGCCGCCGACGGGCTGGGGAGGCTGCTCGACGGCACCGAGGTGTTGGTGAGTTTTATCGAAGGTGACCCGGATCGGCCGCTGGTCAGCGCCTTCCTCGATTCAGGCCGGCCGGATGAGTCCAGCGCTGGCGCGACGTCTCCCGATCCTCTGCCATCGGCGGTCGATCCGAAGCTGTTGTCCGCCATTCGCAGTGCCGAGCCGCTGGTGTTGCTGTGCCTGTTGCCTGGTGGTGGCTGTTTCAGTCCTTGCGCCCAGCCATTGTGTACCTGTCGGATGCTCACGCGAGTGGCTCCGTGAGCGCTGCGGCCATGTCGGGGGCGACGCCTCAATGGTTGCTGCTCGACGTACCGGGCGCACCCACGGCCGCACGGCTGCTGCAAGAGCAGTTCGCCGAGGCCCGGCGCTTTGCCTTGTTCGAAGGCACCGAGTTGCATGGGGTCAGGGAGCATGGCCCGCTGTTGGTGGATCTGCGCCAGTCGCCGGCGCTGCTCAGTCTCTGCCATCTGGATCCACGGTCCTGGCCTGGGCTGCTGTTGATCAGCCCGGCGCCAGCCAGACAACTGCTGGTGCATCTGCGGCGCATGCTGACGGTGACGCTGGGTCTGCATCACAAAGCGCTGCTGAACTACTACAACCCGCACACCGCCAGCTATTTCTTCGACGGTTGCGACCCGCAATCGCTCAGCTGCTGGCTGGGTCCGATCCGCCTGCTGCGCTGGTTTGGCGGCACCTGGGCCGACCGGGCGATCGGCAGCCAGGGTTGGCAGCAGTTGTCCAATCCGGGATTACCGGTGGCGGCATTGGAAAATGAACACAGCCTCAGCGACCACCAGCAGAGCCAGCTGCAGTTGTGCCTGCTGGAGCGGCATGCCTGGCAGTGGTCCCGTTCCACCGGGCAGGATTATCGTCGGCTTTGGGACGACTTGCAGCAGGGCTTGGCGTTGGGGTTCACCGAGCGGCCGGTGCTCGACGACTGGCTGTGGCTACGCCTGCAATACCCCGATGCGCAGCCGGGACCGGTGCACGGTTCGCAACGCGAGCGTCTGGATCAACTGCGCCGACATTGGCAGGGCGGACAGGGTTGAGCGGTTATTGCCCGCTGTATGCAAGCCAGCGGTCGTGTCGCTGCAACTGCCAGGCGATCGTGCCGAGGGTCAGGCTGCGCAGGGCCATGAACAACAGGAAGGTGATCCACAGCCCGTGGTTGCCCAACCCTTGCAATGCCCAGGCGATGGGCAACGTCAGCAGCAGGGTCAACAGCATGCCGTTGCGCATTTCCCGGGCGCGGGTCGCGCCAATGAACAGCCCGTCGAGCAGGTAGCTCGACACCGCAATCAGCGGCAGGGCCGCCAGGTAAGGCAGGTAGCGGTAAGCGGTGTCGCGCACCTCGGCGATGCTGGTCTGCAGGTCGATGAACAAATGGCCGGCGAGCAGGAACAGCAGCGCAAAGCCGATGCTGGCAATCAATGACCAGCCGCTGGACACCACCAGCGCGCGGCGCAGGGCCAGCCGGTCGCGGGCGCCAATGGCGTGGCCGCACAGCGCTTCGACCGCATGGGCCAGGCCGTCCAGGGCATGGGCGGTCAACAGCAGCCCGTTGAGCAGCAACGCATTGGCCGCCACCGTCGCATCACCCAGGCGCGCGCCTTGCACCGTGATCAGGAAAAACACCGCTTGCAGCGCCAGGCTGCGAATGAAAATGTCCCGGTTCACCGCCAGCAGCGGGCGCCAGTTCTGCCATAAGCCGAGCGCCGCCCAGGCAATCGGCCCCGGCCAGGCGCGCAGGGTTTTGTGGGCCAGTGCCAGGCCTACCAGCGCGCCGGTCCATTCGGCCACCACCGAGGCCCGGGCCGAGCCGATCACGCCCCAGTCCAGGCCGATCACGAACCACACGTTCAAGACGATGTTCACCAGGTTGGTCACCAGCAGGATCGCCAGCGGCGCCCGGGCATTCTGCGCACCGAGAAACCAGCCCACCAGCGCATAACTGGCCAGCGCCGCTGGCAGGCCGAACAGTCGGGTATGGAAAAAATCCCGGGTCAATTGCTCGAGTTCGGCCGAAGGCTGCATGAAGTGCAACGCCACGCCACTCAACGGCACACCGACGACACCGAGCACCACCGCCAACCCCATCGCCAGCAGCAGACCTTGCGCCAGCACCTGCCGCAGCGCCGCGCCGTCACCGCGCCCGGCGGCCTGGGCGGCGAACCCGGTGGAGCCCATGCGCAAGAACCCCATGGCCCACGCCAGCACCGTATACAGGCTCGCGCCAACTGCCACCGCGCCCAACTGATGGGCATGGGGCAGATGGCCGATGACGGTACTGTCCACCAACGCCACCAGCGGCACGGAAATGTTCGAAAGAATCATCGGCGCAGCCAACGCCCAGACCCGGCGATGGGTCAGGCGGTCGCGCCAGTCGGCGATCAGCTTGGACATGAAGGCTCCTGGGTGGAGCGCGATTGTAGCCGGTTCCCGGGGTTATCGTTTCCAATACGTGACTTACGAGACACTCAAAACCTGTGGCGAGGGAGCTTGCTCCCGCTGGGCTGCGCAGCAGCCCCAAAACAGGCTGACGCAATCCCCCAGGCAGACCGCGTAAGCCGGTTTTACGACGGCTGCGCCGCCGAGCGGGAGCAAGCTCCCTCGCCACACAGGGGGTGTTACGGCTGGCGAGCTTCGTTGCTATCCAGCGCTCGGTTTGCCAGCAAGCAGCCCAGTTCGATCAATTGCTGGATGCCCAGGGCGATGTGCCGTCTGGAGCCGTCCAGTTCGAAGGCCAGGTCGTTGACCAGCGCATTGGCCGAAGCCAGGGTTTCGCTGAGGTTGGCGAGCAGGCATTCGACGTCGATGCCGTCGGCCACGATGAACAACTGGCCGGGAGCGGTTTTGGCTTCGGTCGGCTTGGGTTTCAGATAATGGTCGAGGGCGCGTTGGGTGGCTTTTTCGAAGGCTTCTGATGTGAGGGGCTCGCCGGGGGACGGCTGGTCATTGGACGGTGGGTTGGGGGTTGCTTTGAACATGATGAATCTCCGTGATTGGTTGAGCCACCACGACCTATCGCTAAACAAGTAAAGGTGGCGGCTGTACGCAGGTTAGCGATCCGGGTCACAGAAACCCCGGGTAGACCAGAAGGTCTCCCACGCACAGCCACCATGACGAGAGTTGCAGGCTTGAGAAGACTGCAATCGAGACTGGGCATTGTTGCGTCTGTATGGAGCCGGATCGCTAAACCCGATCACTGATTTGTCAGCGACCGGGAAACGATAAAACCCAACCCCAAGGCACACAAGTCGGCGGATTCTGGCGTAGTTGTAGGCGATGGCGCAAGGCGGTGTAGCCGGAGCCTGCACCGAAACGAAAGGAATAAACATCAGGCTCTTGTGGCGAGGGAGCTTGCTCCCGCTCGGCGGCGCAGCCGTCGTAAGCTGGTGCGGTCTGCCTGGAGGATTGCGTCAGCTCATTTGGGGGCTGCCATGCAGCCCAGCGGGAGCAAGCTCCCTCGCCACAGGAGGATGGTGGTGAGCTTAGTGAATAATCCAACTCAACAACCAAAGCCCCAGCACCAACCAGATGATGCCCAGGATGATCGAGGCTCGCATGAACGCGCGGATCGCCGAGTAGAGCAGCATCAGCCCGAGGATCAGGGCGATGATGCTGATGATCGAGGTGTCCATGCCCAGGGCGCGGGACAGGCCGTCGACGAAATTGCCGCCGGCATTGGCCAGGGTGTTGAAGAGGCCGCTGAGCAGGTCGACGATGAACCGGATCACCGAACCGAGCGCCTGGCCGAGCCATTCGAAAAAGCTTTCTACCTGCATGTGTGCATCCTGATCAGAGGGGGTTTTGGTTGAGCTTCTGGCTCCTGATTGTAGGAGCTGTAGCGGTCGCAATCGTTCGATTATGGGGCAAATTGCCGCTTCGTACCGAGGCGCTTGCCTTCCCCCGTCATCCCCCCGAAGCTATGGGCATTCAGGAGAACCCGATGAACCTTGTTGAACTGACCGAACGCCTGCATGCCATTCGTGACCGTAACGATTGGCGGCCATTTCATAGCCCGAAAAACCTCGCCATGGCCGCCAGCGTCGAGATGGCCGAGCTGGTGGAGATCTTCCAGTGGCTGACCGAGGACCAGTCGCGCCAACTGCCCGCCGACAAGCTGGCCCACGCCGGGCAAGAGGTCGGCGACATCGTGCTGTACCTGTTGCTGTTATGCAGTGAGTTGGGGCTGGACATGGACGCGGTGGTACGCAGCAAGCTGGCCGACAGTGAACGGCGGTTCGGCCAATGAGTGACCGTCATTTCGATCAGCTCGCCACGCGTTTTGCCGAGAAAATCTACGGAGGGGCCAAAGGCGCGATCCGTCTGGCGGTGCTTCAGGCCGATCTGCTGGAAGCCTTGCCGGACCGACCGTTGCGCGTGCTCGACATCGGCGCCGGCCTGGGCCACATGGCGTTGTGGCTGGCCGAGCGAGGCCATCAGGTGACCCTGGCCGAGCCCGCCGAGCCGATGCTCGAAGGCGCTCGCCAGCGGTTTGCCGAAGCCGGCCAGAACGCCACGTTCATCCAGGCGCCGTGGCAGGATCTGCTGGGTCAATTGACCGAGCCATACGACCTGGTGCTGTGTCACGCGGTGCTGGAATGGCTGGCCGAGCCCCACGCGATCCTGCCAGTGCTGCATCAGCTCACGGCGCCTGGCGGCTGGCTGTCGCTGGCGTTCTACAATCGTGACGCGTTGGTGTATCGCAATCTGCTCAAGGGGCATTTCCGCAAGTTGCGCAAAAACGACATGGCCGGTGAAAAACAGAGCCTGACGCCGCAGCAACCGCTTGATCCGAGGGAATTGGCGGCGCAACTTGAAAGCCTGTGGCAGGTCGAACGCCAGAGTGGCGTGCGGGTTTTTCATGACTACATGCCGGTGGAGTTCCAGGGCCGCGTGGAGCTGGCCCAGTTGCTGGAAATGGAGCTGGCCCATCGTCGCCATCCAGCGTTTGCCGGGCTGGGGCGTTACCTGCACTGGATCTGTCGGCCCCGTTGATCAGGGCGTAATCGGGAGAGCGGAATGAGCAGTCGTTCAGGGTTGTTGCTACTGTGCCTGGGGCTTGCAGCCTGTCAGGGCAGCAACCCTTATGTCGCCACGTCCAATCCACTGCCACCGGCGCCGCCCGAGGCGGCCACGGTGTTCGACCGCAGCGCCTATCCCGCGCCGCCTCGGGACTACGGGCGCTATCGCAGTTGGGCCTGGCTCAATGGACGCCTGCCGCCAGGCACCGCCTGGGCGGACTCGGCCCAGGTGGCCGAAGCGGTGAGCGAGGCCCTGGACCAGCGTGGTCTGCGGCCGTTGCACGACAACCGATCGGCCGACCTGTTCGTCAGCGCCGACCTGCGCCTGGAGACCCGCGTGCGTCAGGTCCGGGATGATTATGATGCCGGCTATTACGGCGGCTATAACCGTTATGACCGCTACGGCCCGGGTTATGGCATGTACCACACGGTGCCGATGGTGCGCACGTATCAGGAGCAGGTCGTGGTGGTCCGGGTCGATCTGTTCGACGCTCGCAACGGCCAACCGGTGTGGAGCGCCAGCGCCGAGACCAGCCAGCGCGGCAACCAGAGCGAGCGTACCGATGCCATTCGTGAGGCGGTGGAAAAAGCCATGGCGGCTTATCCACCCAGTTGATCAACGCAACGGAGAAAAATCATGTTTCGCCGGCTTGCTGTACTGGCTTTCACACTGCTGTTGGGAGCCTGCGCTTCCAACCAGGTCAACCATGACTTCGACACCACTCGTGATTTTGCGGCGTATCGCAGCTGGAGCTGGAAAGAGCCGGCGCTGCAATACCGCCCCGATGATCCACGGATCAAGAGCGACCTGACCGAACAGCGGATCCGCCAGGCCGTGGCCGACCAGCTCGACCAACGCGGCCTGCGTCCGGCGCCGTCTGGCGGGCGAGGGGATGTGCAGGTCCAGGCCTATCTGATCGTCGAGGACCGCCAACAGCAAGTGACCACCAACTATGGCGGCGGTTGGGGTGGACCCTGGAATGGCTATTGGGGCGGGCCGATGTACAACGAGACCCGCAACATCAGCTACAAAGTCGCCACCGTGCAGATCGACCTGCTCGACGGCAAGGACGGCAAACTGGTGTGGCGCGGCAGCGATGAACAACTGCTCAGCAACTCCCCCAACCCCAACGACCGCAGCAACGCCGTGCGCGAGACTGTGGGGCGGATCCTGGCCAATTATCCACCGCGGTGACTCTCCAACATTGATGCAAGCCGACGCGCCGCCATCGCGAGCAAGCTCGCTCCCACAGGGGAATGGTGGTGAGCGCTGAATCCGTGAACACCCGAGATCTAATGTGGGAGCGGGCTTGCCCGCGAAGACGGCGGCGCATTCAGCACAGAGGCAAGCTGACCCACCGCTATCGCGAGCAGGCTCGCTCCCACAGGGGAATGTTGGTGAGCGCTGAATCCATGAACACCCGAGATCGACTGTGGGAGCGGGCTTGCCCGCGAAGACGGCGGCGCATTCAGCACAGAGGCAAGCTGACCCACCGCTATCGCGAGCAGGCTCGCTCCCACAGAGGAATGGTGGTGAGCGCTGAATCAATGGACACCCGAGATCTAATGTGGGAGCGGGCTTGCCCGCGAAGACGGCGGTGCATTCAGCACAGAGGCAAGCTGACCCACCGCTATCGCGAGCAGGCTCGCTCCCACAGGGGAATGGTGGTGAGCGCTGAATCCGTGAACACCCGAGAATTATTGTGGGAGCGGGCTTGCCCGCGAAGACGGCGGAGCATTCAGCACAGAGGCAAGCTGACCCACCGCTATCGCGAGCAGGCTCGCTCCCACAGAGGAATGGTGGTGAGCGCTGAATCAATGGACACCCGAGATCGACTGTGGGAGCGAGCCTGCTCGCGATGAGGGCGGCACATTCTACATAGCTCCAAGCTGACCCCCCGATCCCAGCTCACCCCGCCGGCCGCCAGCCCCCCACCATATGTTCAAGCTCCCCAGCCCCGATCAGGCGCAAGTCCCCACTGGACCCCGCCGCGCTGGCCTGCAATGTCACCTCGCTGGGCAAACGCACCGGTTTCTTGAAGGTAACCCCGATTTCCACATTGGCCTCGGGCAGGTGGCTGTCCAGGGCCGCGACGGTCCTGGCCTTGTTCCACAAGCCATGGGCGATGGCGGTGGGGAAGCCGAACAGTCGGGCGCTGAGGCCGCTCAAGTGGATCGGGTTGTAGTCCCCCGACACCTTGGCATATTGCCGGCCAATGTCGGCCGGTGCCGCCCAGCGCGCCACTTCGACCAACACCGGGCTGGCCGCAGGCGCATCTTCCAGCAGCGCACCGTCAAGCTTAACGCCCTTGCAGAGCATCTGGCTGCTGGCTTCCCACAGCAATCCCAGTTGGTCATCAATCCGTGTCACCAGCTCGAACACCGCCCCTTTGGGGTGGGCTTGCAGGTTCTCCACATGAACACTGCCCCGGACCTGACTGACACCGCCCATGGGCCGCAACACCCGGATGCGGTTACTCAAGTGAATCAACCCCAGCAGCGGAAACGGAAATTCCCGAGCGGTGAGCAACTGCATCTGCAAGGCAAACGCCATGACGTGGGGATAGGTCGGCGGCAGCAATCCGTTATCGCTGAAACCACAAACCTTGCGATAGGCCGCCAGGCGCTGCTGATCGACCTGAAGCACCTGGCGCAATCCCTGCTCCGGTAATACCTTTCCAGTGACCTTGCGCCGAGTCGCCGCCTTGGAGTACAGCGCCGACATGGAAGGCGCGGCGCTGACCTCTTGCCATTGGATCGTCATCGTCATGCCCCCAAAAGGCTTTGCCCACACACGCGCAGTGCCTGGCCGGTCACGGCGCCGGTGCCCGGTTGGGCGAGCCACGCCACGGCTTCGGCGACGTCCTGGGGCAGGCCGCCCTGGCCGAGGGAACTCATGCGCCGTCCGGCTTCGCGCAGGGCGAAGGGAATTTCGGCCGTCATCCGGGTTTCAATGAAGCCCGGCGCCACCGCATTGATACTGATGCCTCTAGGCTGCAAAGCGGGAGCCCAGGCCTGGGCCAGCCCGATCAAGCCGGCCTTGCTCGCGGCGTAGTTGGTCTGCCCACGGTTGCCGGCGATGCCGCTGATGGACGCCAGCAACACCACCCGGCCATTGTCTCGCAGGGTGCCGCTGTCGAGCAGGGCCTTGGTCAGCACCTGCGGCGCATTGAGATTGACCGCCAACACTGCGTCCCAGAACTCCGGCGTCATGTTGGCCAGGGTTTTGTCGCGGGTGATCCCGGCGTTGTGCACCACGATGTCGACCCCATCGGGCAAATGTTCGATCAACTGCGCCGCCGCGTCCTCGGCGCAAATGTCCAGGGTCAGGCTGCGCCCGCTCAAGCGCGCAGCCAAGGCATCAAGGTCAGTCTTGGCCTGAGGCACATCCAGCAGGATCACGTCGGCACCATCGCGGGCCAGGGTTTCAGCGATGGCGGCGCCGATCCCCCGTGCAGCGCCGGTGACCAGAGCCTTGAGCCCGGTCAGTGGTCGGGTCCAGTCATGGACCTGGGTCGCGCAGGCATTGAGACGAATGACCTGCCCCGACACAAAGGCGCTCTTGGGCGACAGGAAAAACCGCAGCGCGCCTTCCAGCTGGGTTTCGGCGCCATCGCCGACATACAACAACTGCAATGTCCCTCCGTGGCGCAGCTCCTTGGCGAGGGACCGACTGAAACCCTCCAACGCCCGCTGGGCACTGGCCGCGAACGGGTCGGCAAGATGTTCCGGTGCGCGGCCAAGGATCACGACATGGGCGCTGCGGTCGAGATTTTTCATCAAGGGCTGGAAGAACTCGCGCAACTGCTTGAGCTGATCGACCTGCGCCAGGTGGCTGGCGTCGTACACCACGGCCTTGATTTTCGGGCCGTGGCCGGGGATCCATTCAGTCGCCAGAGTCGGTTCGCCGCCGTACACGTAGATAGCGTCGGTCAGGCGTTTGGCGAACGTGCCAATCTGCTCGATCAGCGCACCGCCGCCCAGCAGCAGCGCGCCCTCCACCGGACGCAGCCGCCCGGCCTGCCAACGCTCCAGGCGTACCGGCGAGGGCAGGCCAAGGGCTCCGACCAGGCGCAGGCCAACGGGTGAATTGGCGAAGTCGATATAACGGTCAGACATGGAACACACTCCGGCTGATGAGATCCCAAGTGTGGACCACGATTGGCAATCAGTCGTTCGATCAACCAGATAAAGCCTAAGCTTGTGCAGGGACGGCGCTTTTAGGGCCCCATCCGCGCACCAGCAACCCTCAAGGAGTTCTACATGGCTCAGCTACGCCGCGTCGCGATCATCGGCGGTAACCGCATTCCCTTCGCCCGCTCCAACGGGCCTTATGCCACTGCCAGCAACAAAGCGATGCTGACGGCCGCCCTCGAAGGGCTGATCGAGCGCTACAACCTGCATGGCCTGCACATTGGCGAAGTCGCGGCCGGCGCGGTGCTCAAGCATTCCCGTGACATGAACCTGACCCGTGAATGCGTGCTCGGCTCGCGACTGTCCCCGAGCACTCCGGCCTATGACGTCCAACAGGCGTGCGGCACGGGCTTGGAAACCGTGCTGCTGGTCGCCAACAAGATCGCCCTGGGCCAGATCGATAGCGCTATTGCTGGCGGCGTAGATACCACTTCGGACGCACCGATCGGGGTCAATGAAGGGCTGCGCAAGATCTTGCTGCAAGCTAATCGCGCCAAGACCACCGCCGAGAAGATCAAGGTGTTCCTGCAACTGCGTCCGCAACATCTGGTGCCAGACCTGCCGCGCATCAACGAGCCGCGCACCGGGCTGAGCATGGGCGAGCACTGCGAGTTGATGGCACAGATCTGGCAGATTCCCCGGCAGGAGCAGGATCAGTTGGCCCTGGAAAGCCATCAGAAAATGGCTGCGGCCTACGCCGAAGGTTGGCATAACGACCTGATGACTCCGTTTCTAGGCCTGACCCGGGATAACAACCTGCGCCCGGACCTGACCCTGGAAAAACTCGCGTCCCTCAAGCCCGCTTTCGAAAAAAGCGCCAAGGGCACGCTGACGGCTGGAAACTCTACGCCACTGACCGATGGCGCCTCGCTGGTCCTGTTGGGCAGCGAAGAATGGGCCCAGGCCCGTGGTTTGCCGATCCTGGCGTATCTGCGCGACGGTGAAACGGCGGCGGTGGATTTCGTCAACGGCGCCGAAGGGCTGCTGATGGCCCCAGCCTACGCCGTGCCGCGGCTGCTGGCGCGCAATGGCCTGAGCTTGCAGGATTTTGATTACTACGAGATCCACGAAGCCTTCGCCGCCCAGGTGCTGTGCACCCTCAAGGCCTGGGAAGATCCGGACTATTGCAGGACCCGGCTGGCCCTCGATGCACCGCTGGGAGCGATCGACCGCAGCCGCCTGAACGTCAAGGGCAGCTCTTTGGCTGCCGGGCATCCGTTCGCTGCCACGGGCGGGCGGATCGTCGCTAACCTGGCCAAGCTGCTCGATGCGGCAGGGCGCGGTCGAGGACTGGTTTCCATCTGCGCCGCTGCCGGCCAGGGGGTGACGGCGATTATCGAGCGTTGAGCAGTGCGTCGCTTGGGCGAGCAGCTTGCGCCCGGTGGCGGCTGGCGTAACGCTCGGCCAGGATCGAGCAGACGATTAACTGCAACGGGTGGTAGATCATGATCGGCAGCAGGATCAAGCCAAGACCTGGGTTGTTGCCGAAAATCAACGCGGCCATCGGCACGCCGGCCGCGAGGGATTTCTTGCTGGCGCAGAACACCGCTGCGACTTCATCGGCGCTGTTGAAGTGCAAGGCCCGGGCGGTGCGGGTGGTTGTCCACAGGATAATCGCCAGCAGTACCGCACTGCCGATCACTGCGCTGAACAACACGCCGTTGCCCTGCTGTTGCCAGATGCCGGAAACCATCGAATTGCAGAACGCGGCGTAGACCAGCAGCAGGATCACCAGTTTGTCCATGATGCTCGTGTAGCGTTTGTAGCGCCCGAAGAAGCCGGCCAGCCAGCGCCGCAGGAACTGCCCGAGCACCAGCGGCAACAGCAACATCAGGCACAGGTCGAGCAGGGTCGAGCCCAGGTCGATGCCACCGGCGCCGCGCCCGACCACCAGGCTGACCAGCAGTGGCGTCAGGACTACCCCCAGCACGCTGGACAGGCTCGCGTTGAGAATCGCCGCCGGCACGTTGCCACCGGCGCTGCCGGTCAGGGCCACCGAGGAAGAAATGGTCGAGGGCAGGGCGCACAAGTAGAAGAAGCCGAGCATCAGCAGCGCCGGTACATGACTGCCCAGCAGCCAGTTGCTCAAGACCCAGATCAACGGGAATACGCCGAAGGTAAAGCCTTGCACCATCAAGTGCAGTCGGGTGTTCTTCAGGCCATGGCGGATCTGCTCGCCGGACAGGTTGACCCCGTGCAGGAAGAACACCACGAAGATCCCGATGTTGACCACCCACTCGGCATGCATCGCCCCGCCACTGGCGCCAAAGGTCGGGAAGAAATAGGCCAGCAACGTGGCGAGCAGCATGCCGCAGAGAAACCAGTCGGTCGCCATGCGTTTGAGGTGTCTGAAAATGTGCATAGGGCACCGCAAGTTGTCAGGAAAGTCGACTTAGCCTAACGTCGTACCCAACAGTCGTCTTGCGACATAAGGCCATTCAATGCCGTCTAACGGACACCGACAGCTCGAACGCTCCATTCCCGACCTGACGGAATTGCCCAGGCCGTTGTACGCCCGTGTCGAAAGTTTGCGTGCCGGTTCCTGGACCCAGAACCATCGGCATGACTGGGTGCAGTTTTCCTACGCCATCAGTGGTGTCCTGGGTGTGCACACCGCCGAGGGCAGTTTTTTCGCGCCGCCGCAGCGGGGCATTTGGATTCCGGCCGACCTGGAGCACCACGTCGTGACGTCGACCCGAGCGGAGATGCGCAGCCTTTACGTGCATCGCCAGGCCTGTCCCTGGGCGGACCAGCGCTGCCGGGTGCTGGAAGTCACGCCGCTGGCCCGAGAGCTGATCAAGGTCTTCTGCCAGTTGCCGGCCGATTATCCACAGGGCAATACGCGAGAAGAACGCTTGGTGCAGGTGCTGTTGGACCAGTTGACGACGTTGCCGGAAGTCGGGTTCTCCCTGCCATTGCCGCGGCATGCCCGGCTTCTGGCGCTGTGCAACGAGTTGATCGAGCATCCCGAACAGAACGTCACGTTGCAGGCCTGGGCCGAACGCCTGGGCACCTCGGAGAAAACCCTGATGCGTCTGTTCCAGCGCGAGACCGGCCTGAGTTTTCGCGCCTGGCGTCAGCGTATGCGCCTGTTGTCTTCCCTGGGGCCGCTGGAACAGGGCGAAAGTGTCACTCACGCAGCGTTGTCGTGCGGCTACGACTCGACGTCAGCCTTTATTGCCGCGTTCAAGGTGATGTTCGGTTTTACACCGGGGGAATTGTTCAAGGCTTGAGCTGGGCGCAGTTGCCGAACTTGCCTACGACAGCGGCTGACTCGACTGTCAGCTCTTGTCGCAAATACCCGCGTATTCAGTCACCAACGGCCTATCCGGTCTCGGCTATGATTCGGCTCGGTCGATTTGATCCGGCACATTGTGTGCATCACTGGTTCATAGGTCGGTAACCCCTCCCCGTGGAGCGAGGATTGCCGTATAACGACTGTCATTCGCGTGTTTGGTAATAAAGGACCCTCAATAAAAGCTGATGAAGACTCCAAAACGCATTGAACCCCTGATCGAGGACGGTCTGGTCGACGAGGTGCTGCGCCCACTCATGAGTGGTAAAGAAGCAGCTGTTTATGTGGTGCGCTGCGGCAACGAGCTACGTTGCGCCAAGGTCTACAAGGAGGCGAACAAGCGAAGTTTTCGTCAGGCGGCCGAGTATCAGGAAGGTCGCAAGGTGCGTAACAGCCGTCAGGCCCGGGCCATGGCCAAGGGCTCGAAGTTCGGACGCAAGGAGGCCGAGGACGCCTGGCAGAACGCCGAAGTGGCGGCGCTGTTTCGCTTGGCCAACGCCGGTGTGCGGGTGCCCAAGCCGTACGACTTCCTTGAAGGCGTGCTGTTGATGGAGCTGGTGGCCGATGAGTACGGCGACGCCGCGCCGCGTTTGAATGACGTGGTGTTGGAGCCGGAGCAGGCCCGTGAATATCATGCGTTCCTGATTTCCCAGATCGTGCTGATGCTGTGTACCGGTCTGGTGCACGGCGACCTGTCGGAGTTCAACGTCTTGCTCACGCCGACGGGGCCGGTGATCATCGACCTGCCGCAAGCCGTGGATGCGGCGGGTAACAACCACGCCTTCAGCATGCTGGAGCGGGACGTGGGCAATATGGCGTCTTACTTTGGCCGCTTTGCGCCAGAGCTCAAGCGCACCCGTTATGCGAAGGAAATGTGGGCGCTGTATGAGGCCGGGACTCTGCACCCGGGCAGCGTGCTGACCGGTGAGTTTGCCGAGCCCGATGAGCTGGCGGATGTCGGCGGGGTCATGCGCGAGATCGAAGCGGCCCGCCGGGACGAGGAACGCCGCCAGGCCATCCGCGCCGCGGACGACGCCCCTCCCGGCAAGACCGAAGAACCGCCTCCACCCTGGATGCAGTGATCAGGTGACAAAAAAACCGGCCAAGGCCTGATGCTGTTCTCTAAGGTTTATGACTTGTCGTGGCGAGGGAGCTTGCTCCCGCTGGGCCGGTCCGCGTTCGGGCGTAGAAGCCCCAAAAGCTCGGGACCGCTGCGCGCTCCAGCGGGAGCAAGCTCCCTCGCCACGGGGCGGTGACATCCTGAGTGAACGGTATTGCGGCCAAAGCCGGTTTTTGTGAGCCACAACCTTACGGGGGGGGCTGGCGGATTTGATGTTCGGCGCCGATCCCACAGTTTTTCCGGGGTGTGGCTGACTAGTCAGGCTGGCGCGGCTTGTTTGCAACAGCCCGACGCCAGTTCCTTGAGGATCGGGCAGTCTGGGCGGTGGTCGCCGTGGCAGTGGTCCACCAAGTCTTGCAGGGTGTCGCGCAGTTCGGCCAGTTCGCGGATTCTCTGGTTCAGTTCGTCGATGTGCTGTCGGGCCAGGGCCTTGACGTCAGCGCTGGCGCGTTGGCGGTCTTGCCAGAGGGTCAGCAACTTGCCGACTTCTTCCAGGGAAAAACCAAGGTCCCTGGAGCGCTTGATGAAAGCCAGGGTGTGCAGGTCATCGGCGCTGTAGATCCGATAACCGCTTTCGGTGCGATGGGCGGCCTTGAGCAGTCCGATGGATTCGTAATAGCGGATCATCTTCGCGCTCAGGCCACTCTGGCGGGCCGCTTGGCCGATGTTCATCGCTTGTCCTCCAAATGTTCGGGTGTCCAGAATTTCAACAGTAACGCATTGCTCACCACGCTGACGCTCGACAACGCCATGGCTGCGCCGGCCAACACCGGGTTGAGCAAGCCGAAGGCGGCCAATGGGATGCCGATCAGGTTATAGACGAAGGCCCAGAACAGGTTCTGGCGGATCTTGGCGTACGTCTTGCGGCTGATGTCCAGCGCCGCCGGGACCAGTCGCGGGTCGCCGCGCATCAGGGTAATACCTGAGGCGTGCATCGCCACGTCGGTGCCGCCGCCCATGGCGATGCCAATGTCCGCAGCGGCCAGGGCTGGGGCGTCGTTAATGCCGTCACCCACCATTGCCACCACCGAATGGCGCTTCAATTGTTGGACGATGGCCGACTTGTCCGCTGGCAACACTTCGGCATGCACGTTGGCGATTCCCAGCGCCTCGGCGACCACGCGGGCGCTGCCGCGATTGTCGCCGGTGAGCAAATGGCTTGCGATATCCCGCTCACTCAACGCTTGTATGGTGGCGCTGGCGCCGGGCTTGAGGGTGTCTCCAAAAGCGAACAACCCCAATACCCGAGGCGGGGCGTCTTGCTCGATCAGCCACGAGAGTGTCCGGCCTTCGCTTTCCCAGGCCTGGGCCGATGCGTCCAGTGGGCCCGGACTCAAGCCCAGTTCATCCAGCAAGCGCCGGTTACCCAGGGCCAGGCACTGCCCGTCGAGACTGCCTGCTATGCCGCGCCCGGTCAGGGACTGGCTGTCGATGATGTCCGGCACGTCCAGACCGCGCTCGGCACAGGCGTCCAACACCGCTTTGGCGAGAGGATGTTCACTGCCGCGTTGCAGCGCCCCGGCCTTTTGCAGCAGCGCGTCTTCGTCGCCGTCCGTTGCGTGCAAGTGCGCGATGCGTGGCGTGCCGGAAGTCAGCGTGCCGGTCTTGTCGAACACCACCGTCGCGACTTCATGGGCGCGTTCCAATGCCTCGGCATCCTTGATCAGAATGCCGTGGCGTGCGGCCACGCCGGTACCGGCCATGATCGCCGTCGGCGTCGCCAGGCCCAGGGCGCAAGGGCAGGCAATCACCAATACGGCGACCGCATTGATCAATGCGCTTTCCAGCGGCGCCCCATACAGCCACCAGCCGACCAACGTCGCCAGGGCCAGCAACAGGACCACGGGAACGAAGACCTGACTGACTTTATCCACCAGTTTCTGAATCGGCGCCTTGGCGGCCTGGGCGTCTTCCACCAGACGGATAATGCGCGCCAGCACGGTTTCCGCACCCAGCGCCTGGGTGCGCACCAACAATCGACCTTCACCGTTGATGGCGCCTCCGGTGACCCGGTCGCCGGGTTGCTTGGGTATCGGCAGGCTTTCGCCACTGATCAGAGCTTCGTCGGCGTGGCTCTGGCCTTCCAGCACCTCGCCATCCACCGGAAAGCGTTCGCCGGGTTTGACCAGCACGAGGTCATTCAAGCGCAAGGCACTGATGGCAACCTCCCGCTCTTGACCTTCGACCACCTGGATCGCCCGCTCCGGCCGCAGCGCTTCAAGGGCCCGGATGGCGCCGGCGGTCTGCCGTTTGGCGCGGCTTTCCAGGTATTTGCCCAACAGCACCAAAGCGATCACCACTGCCGAGGCTTCGAAATACAGGTGCGGCATGCTGCCGGGGCGGGCGATGGCCCATTCATAAAGGCTCAGACCATAGCCGGCGCTGGTGCCCAGGGCCACCAGTAGATCCATGTTCCCGGCTCCGGCGCGCACGGCTTTGAAGGCCGCGACATAAAAGCGTGCGCCGAAGATGAACTGCACAGGGGTCGCCAGGGCGAACTGCGCCCAGGCCGGCAACATCCAGTGCACGCCCAGCGGTTGCAGGAGCATGGGCAGCACCAGCGGTATGGACAGCAGGATCGCTAGCATGAGCACCAGTCGTTCGCGGTGCAGTAGGTGGACTTGTGGAGAATGGGGCTGGTCGGTCTGCCAGACCTCGGCGTCATAGCCGGCCCGCTTGACCGCATCGATCAGGGTTCGTGGATCGATCTGACCGAGCAACTCCAGGTGGGCGCGCTCGTTGGCAAGATTGACGTTGACGCTGCGCACGCCGCCGATCTTGCCCAGGGCGCGTTCGACCCGACCGACGCATGAGGCGCAGGTCATGCCTTCGATGCTCAAATCCAGGGTGTGCACCGGTACGCTATAGCCGGCCTGTTCGACCGCCTGCATCAAGGCCGGGAGGCTATCTTCCGGCGCCTGGACCCGCGCCTGTTCGGTCGCCAGGTTGACGCTGACGTTGCGGGTCCCGGTAACCTTGTTCAACGCCCGCTCGACCCGCCCGGCGCAGCTGGCGCAGGTCATGCCGGCAATCGGCAGATCGAAAGTGATGGATTCAGACATCGGCCAGGCTCCCTGTAGTGGATGACTACAGGATCAACCTTGCCATGCGGGCAAGGTCAAGTGCCAATCCAAAGGTTTGCGCGGACCCTTTGTGGGAGCGAGCTTGCTCGCGAAGGCGTCGGCACATTCGACATCGATGCAAGCTGATCCACCGCTTTCGCGAGCAAGCCCGCTCCCACATGGATCTGCTTGTGTGTCAGTACCCCAGCCCAGTCTGCTTCAGGTACATCCCTTGTTCATTCATGGCGATGCGGTACTTGAGGATATCGCCTGCCCTGAGGGTAATGTTCTGGGAGCCCGGTGCGAGCATGCCCGGGTTGCATCCCGGCGCCTGGCCCGGCAGCAGTTTCAGGCGCAAGGAAAACTGCCCCGGCGGCAGATTGAAAGAGGTGCTGCCTTCCTGGAACAGGCGCGCCGTGAGCTGGTCTTGAATGTAGACGCCGATTTCGCAAGACGTCGCCACTTCCAGGCGCTCGCGGGAAATGATCAGCACGCCATAATCTTCGCCGGCGGCCGATGCGTGGGGGACCACTGCTGAAAAACCGAGCATGCAAAACAGGCTGAACGCTGACCAGCGCATGGCTGAACCTCCGGTGTTAAATCCTTGATGTGTGCAGCTTGGCTGAGCGCGATGCCGATTGCCAGCCCGGCAGTTTTCGCCAGAACTTGACCTTGCCATGAGGGCAAGCTTGAAACTGGTTTCAACCTCAATCCAGGGAGTCATCTCATGCAGACTTACAACGTTCAGGGCATGTCTTGCGGTCACTGCGTCAAGGCCATTACTCAGGCGGTGCAGGCCAGGGATCCGGCGGCAGATGTACAGGTCGACCTCGGTGCCCACACTGTCCGGGTCCAGAGTTCGCTATCGGCCGAGGCCGTGATGCAGGTCATCAAGGAAGAGGGATACGACATCAGCCCGGCTTGAAGTTTTTTTGATCGTTAGCGACCTATCGGAATGTTCAAGGGTGTCCGGCAGAGCTAGACTGTCGGGCTGTCGAACGACGCCTGACCAGGACGCCTGATGAACCTTCGTATCATTCTGATTCTCGGCGCCTTGAGCGCTTTCGGTCCGTTGGCGATCGATTTCTACCTACCGGCCTTCCCGGCCATGGCCAGCGCCTTCGGGACTGACGAGAAACACATCCAACTGACCCTGGCGGCCTACTTTCTCGGACTGTCCATCGGGCAGTTGGCCTACGGGCCGGTGGCGGATCGCTTCGGCCGACGTATTCCATTGTTGACTGGTGTCGGATTGTTCACCGTGGCATCTGCGGCTTGCGCTTACGCACCGAGCCTGGAGTGGCTGATCGGCATGCGTTTCGTCCAGGCTCTGGGCGGATGTGCCGGGATGGTGATTTCCCGGGCGGTGGTCAGCGACAAATGCGACGCGGTGGGTTCGGCCAAGGTCTTCTCGCAACTGATGCTGGTGATGGGCCTGGCGCCGATCCTCGCACCGATGCTGGGCGGGTTGCTGGTGAACCTGCACGGCTGGCAATCGATCTTCATTGCCCTGACCCTGTTCAGCGCACTGGCAGCGGCGGGCGTGGCCTTGTGGCTGCCGGAAAGCCTGCCGGACCATGTACCTCGGCAACCGTTGTCCGGTGCGCTGCGCCAGTACGGTCGCCTGTTGACTGACTGGGTTTTCCTCGGCCATGCCCTGACGGGGGGCATTGCCATCGCCGGGATGTTTGCCTACATCACCGGCTCGCCGTTCGTCTTCATCAAACTCTACGGGGTACCGGCGGAGCACTTTGGCTGGTTGTTCGGCACCAACGCGGCGGGCTTTATCCTGGTTGCCCAGGTCAACGCCCGGTTGTTGTCCAAGCGTGGTCCGGCGTTCCTGTTGACCCGGGCGGTATGGATTTACCTGGCGGCCGGGTTGAGTCTGCTGGTGGCCTGCTCGCTGAAGCCCATGCATTTGTGGCCATTATTGATCCCGCTGTTCATCTACATTGCCAGCTTGGGTTGCATCCTTCCCAATGCCTCGGCCTGCGCGATGAACGGGCAGGGCGCCCGGGCCGGCAGTGCGTCGGCGCTGATGGGATGCCTGCAATTTTCCGTGGCCGCCGGGGCCGCCGCCTTGGTGGCGGCGCTGCATGACGGCAGCGCCGTACCGATGGCGTTGGTCATCAGCCTGTGCGGCTTGCTGGTGGTGAGCGCGGCTATGCTGACCCGCCGCCTGCAAAACGCCCGTGCGTTGGCCCAGGCCGCTCACAGGGTTGATTCAGCCCAGGGTTGATTCAGCCGGCCGCGCGCTGCTGATGTTCGGGAATAGGATGGGGCGCGCGAAGTCGCGCTTGCAGGGTGGTGGCAAAGGCTTGGGCCTCGGCCTCAGAGCGGAACGTGACAACGTGCTGGTCAAGGCGCACTTGCCATTGGGATTTTGCCACTTCTTTTATCAGGATCTTCATTGCTGACCTCCTCACGTAAAAGATTGCGTTGCAAAGGCCTCGAGTGTAGACCCGAATGCGATCGCAAATGTGACAAGGGTCAATTCTCGGACTGACGGTTGGGCCGTCCGGCTCAATACCATCTTGTAGATGAAGGCGCTTGTGTGGCGAGGGAGCTTGCTCCCGCTTGGGTGCGTAGCGCCCATATATAGCTGCGCAGCGCCCTCATTAGGGGCTGCTACGCAGCCCAGCGGGAGCAAGCTCCCTCGCCACAATGGACATCTCAAGAAGCCACGCCTTTATCGTGGGTCAGAAACCTTCGAGCACGATTTTGCCCTTGGCCTTGCCGCTTTCCAGCAGCGCATGAGCCCGGCGCAGGTTCTCGGCGTTGATGGTGCCGAAATGCTCGCCGACGGTGGTTTTCAACGTACCGGCGTCGATCAACTGCGCCACGCGATTGAGCAACTTGTGCTGTTCGATCATGTCAGGCGTTTCGAACAGCGAGCGGGTGTACATGAATTCCCAATGCAGCGACAGGCTCTTGCGCTTGAGCTTGGTCACGTCCAGCATCTTGGGATCGTCGATCAATGCCAGTTTGCCTTGGGGGGCCAAGGCTTCCACCAACTGGTCCAGATGCTGGTCGGTCTGGGTCAGGCTGGCGACGTGGGTTACCTGGGGCTGGCCGGCGGCCTTGAGCATGTCGCTCAAAGGTTGGCTGTGGTCGATGACCAGGTCGGCGCCCAACGCCCGCACCCACTCCTGGGTCTGTGGACGGGAAGCGCTGCCTATCACTTTCGAGCCGGTGAGCTGGCGCGCCAGTTGCGTCAGGATCGAACCCACGCCACCCGCAGCGCCGACGATCAACAGGCTCTGGCCCTGGTCTTGCTGGCCTTGCTCGATACCCAGCCGTTCGAACAGCAACTCCCAGGCGGTAATGGCAGTCAGTGGCAGCGCTGCGGCCTCGGCGAAATCCAGGGTCTTGGGCATGTGGCCGACGATGCGCTCGTCCACCACGTGCAGTTCGCTATTGCCGCCGGCCCGGGCGATGGAGCCGGCGTAGAAGACCTTGTCCCCGGCCTTGAACAGGGTCACTTCGCTGCCCACCGCTTTCACCACGCCGGCCACGTCCCAGCCCAGGACCTTGGCGGCGCCATCTTCCGGCTGGACGTTCTGGCGCACCTTGGTATCCACCGGGTTGACCGAGATGGCCCGCACCTCCACCAGCAAGTCCCGGGGGCCGGCGACAGGTTCCGGCAGTTCGATGTCCTGCAGCGAGAGTGGGTCATTGATGGGCAACGAATGATAGTAGGCGATGGCTTTCATGAAGCGACTCCGTGAGTGAATACAATGGCGCCATGGTTAGCTATTTATCGCCGCGATAAAACCGGCTAAAAGAACAGGCTCTTTCAACATTATTTTGAAAATGGAACGAGCATGCTTCGATTCGATGACTTGCAACTGTTTGTCCGGGCGGCGGACCTGGGCAGTCTCTCGGCCGCCGCCAGGGTCATGGACCTGTCGGCGGCGGTGGCCAGCGCCGCCTTGAAGCGGATCGAGCAGCACCTGGGCGCAAGGTTGCTCGCTCGTTCCACCCGCAGCCTGCGCCTGACCGCCGAAGGCGAGAGCTTCCTCGAATATGCCCGGGCTGCATTGAGCAGCCTGGACGAAGGGCGGCGGTTGTTGACCAGCGGCCAGGACCAGGTCAGCGGCGTGTTGCAGCTGTCCGCGCCCTCGGACCTGGGCCGCAACCTGCTGCTGCCCTGGCTGGATGAGTTTCAGCGCGAGCATCCCGGGCTGACGGTGCGGCTGCTGCTGGGCGACCGCATTGCCGACCTGTTCAAGCAACCGGTGGACATTGCCTTGCGTTACGGCGAGCCCGAGGACTCGAGCCTGGTGGCCTTGCCCGTCGCCGCCGATAACCGCCGAGTGCTATGTGCATCCCCTGAGTACCTGGCCCGCCATGGCGAGCCCCGGCAACTGGAGCAGTTGGCTCAGCACAATTGCCTGCTGTACATGCTCGGTAGCCGGGTGCATGACCGCTGGTGTTTTCATGACGGCAAGCGCGAAGTGAGCCTGACCGTCAGCGGTGACCGCTTCAGCGACGATGCCGATGTGGTGCGGCGCTGGGCGGTGGCAGGGGCGGGGATTGCCTATAAGTCGTGGCTGGACGTGTCCACCGATGTGCTTGCCGGGCGCCTGAAGATCCTTTTGCCGCACCTGCAATGCGAGCGCGCGCCGCTCAATCTGCTCTGCGCGCACCGGGCGCAATTGAGCAAGCCGATCAACCTGCTCCGGGAAATGCTCCAGGTTCGCTGCGCTCAGTTGACGGCTCGATTCCCGCGCTCGCCGGGGGCCGGTCAATAGTCGCAGGTAAAAAGAGAATTTTCCCTCACGAACAATCGCCTCCAAAGGTTTCTGGAGGACAGGCAACCCCGATCGTCATGCTTATACTAGCGGCCGCCTGAGTCGGCGCGGCTTCGAACCGCCTCCGGCGGCCTCATCGCCGGTCAATGCGCCAGAGCGGTAGAAGAATGATTCAACAGGGAGTGAATACATGGAACATGCACCTTGCATCAGCCAGATCGCCACGCTGCTGGCTGACCCCAAGCGCAGCGCAATGATGTGGGCGCTGATGGACGGCACGGCCCGACAGGCCGAAGAGTTGGCCTTGCTTACCGGACTTTCGCCGTCCTCGGCCAGTGCGCACCTGGGGCGCCTGTCCGCCGGTGGCCTGTTGAAAGTCGAAGCCCGGGGACGCAAACGGTTTTTCCGCCTTGCAGCCCCCGAGATCGGCGCCGCCGTGGAGGCCCTGGCCAGTGCAACGCTCGCCAGTGCGCCGCGGCAGATTCCGGAGGTCTTCAAGCGCGCAGTCATGGGGGCCAAGGCACCGACCGCCCCCGCTTCGTTGATACGGGCCAGGCTTTGCGATGATCACCTGGGAGGCACCCTGGCCGCCGATCTGTATCAGCGTCTGGTGGACGCCGGCTGGATCGAACAGTACGAGCAGCGCGTAGTCGTCAGCCTCAAAGGGGCCAATGAATTGGCCAGCCACGGTCTGTTCATCCAGGCGTTGGCTCATCGCAACGCGCGCATTGCGTGTGCCTGCCCGGATTGGAGCGAACGTCGTCCGCACCTCGGCGGCGCGTTGGGGGCGGCTTTGCTGCAACTGTTCATGCAATCCGGCTGGCTGAGCCTGCCCAGCGACTCACGAGCCTTGCAGTTGACAGCGCTTGGCCAGCAGGAACTCCATCGGTTCGCCCGGCAGGAAAGCCTGGAGATGGCGCTCCCGTAAATATCCCTGGCGGCGTCGCCCAGGGCTGTCGGCAGGTCGCATTCAACAATCGCCACCTGTGCGGTTCGCGCACACTCGGTCCGGGGATTATCCGATTGGGAGAGGCGATATGGACACTCACGGTTACAGCGCGGCAGAGCGCCTGGAGCGATTGCCCATCAGCGGGTATCACCGGGTCATTTTCATCATCATCGCCCTGGCGTTCTTCTTCGATTCCATGGACCTGGCGATGATGACGTTCCTGTTGGGGTCGATCAAAGCCGAGTTCGGCCTGAGCACGGCCCAGGCCGGATTGCTGGCCAGTTCCAGCTTTTTCGGCATGGTGGTGGGCGCATCGTTGTCGGGCATGCTGGCTGATCGCTTCGGGCGTAAACCGGTGTTCCAGTGGAGCATCGTGTTGTGGGGCGTCGCCAGTTACTTGTGTTCCACGGCCCAGGATCTGCAGACATTGACGTTGTTTCGCATCCTGTTGGGCGTCGGCATGGGCATGGAGTTTCCGATTGCCCAGTCGATGCTTTCGGAACTGATCCCGGCCAGGCGCCGCGGCCGCTACATTGCCTTGATGGACGGCTTCTGGCCGTTGGGTTTCGTCGCCGCAGGCGTGCTGTCGTATTTTCTGCTGCCGGTGATCGGCTGGCGGGACATCTTCCTGGTGCTGGCGATACCGGCGGTGTTTGTCCTGGTGATCCGTTTTTTCATACCCGAGTCGCCGCGCTGGCTGGAACAGGCCGGGCGGGGAGATGAGGCGAACGCGGTGCTGAGCCGAATCGAGGACAAGGTTCGCGCCTCGCTGGGGCGTCAGGATCTGCCGGAGCCGATCCGCTTGCCGAGGTTGGCAAGTGCGCCGGGCAACTTCTTTTCCGCTCTGGCCCAGATATGGTCGCCGCTGTACCGCCAGCGCACGATGATGATCTGGAGCGTCTGGTTCTTTGCTTTGCTCGGTTTCTATGGCCTGACATCCTGGCTCAGTGCATTGCTGCAGCAGTCGGGTTTCGCGGTGACTCAGTCGGTGTACTACACGGTGCTGATTTCCCTGGGCGGGATTCCCGGTTTCCTGATGGCGGCCTGGCTGGTGGAGCGTTGGGGACGCAAGCCGGTATGCGTCATCACGCTGCTGGGCGGCGGGGTGATGGCGTTTCTTTATGGCCAGAGCGCGGTGTTCGGTGGCAACGTCGGCCTACTGATCGGCACCGGACTGTCGATGCAGTTTTTCCTGTTCGGCATGTGGGCCGTGCTCTACACCTACACGCCAGAGCTTTATCCCACCTCGGCACGGGCCACGGGCTCGGGCTTTGCCTCGGCGGTCGGGCGCATCGGCTCGCTGCTCGGGCCTTTAGTGACCGGGCTGGTGTTTCCCATTACCGGACAGGGCGGGGTGTTCGCCTTGGGCGCACTGTGTTTTGCCGTCGCGGCGGGGGTGGTCTGGTTATTCGGGATGGAGACGCGGGGCAAGACGTTGGAGGAGTTGAGTGAGGTCACCCGCTAAACATCATTTTCCCCTGTGGGAGACTGGCCCTCTGTGGGAGCGAGCCTGCTCGCGATAGCGGTCTGACATCCAAGATCGATGTCGACTGAACCACCGCTATCGCGAGCAGGCTCGCTCCCACAGGTACGGTTTGGTCGAGGCCTACGGCTTCACCAACCGCGCATCCAGACTGTTCTGCGCCAGGCGCTTGGCCTGATCCTGGGTCATGCCCAGGTGGGTGTGCAGCGCATGGAAGTTTTCCGTGACATAGCCGCCGAAGTACGCCGGGTCATCGGAGTTCACCGTGACTTTCACACCCCGCTCGAGCATGTCGAGAATGTTGTGCTGCGACATGTCGTCGAACACGCACAGCTTGGTGTTGGACAACGGACACACCGTCAATGGGATCTGCTCGTCGATGATCCGCTGCATCAGTCGCTCGTCTTCGATGGCCCGCACGCCGTGGTCGATGCGCTGGATCTTCAGCAGGTCCAGGGCTTCCCAAATGTACTCGGGCGGGCCTTCTTCTCCGGCGTGGGCGACGGTCAGGAAGCCCTCGTTGCGCGCACGGTCGAAGACTCGCTGGAATTTGCTCGGCGGATGCCCCATCTCCGAACTGTCCAGGCCCACGGCCACGAATGCATCACGGAACGGCAGGGCCTGGTCGAGGGTTTGCTGGGCCTGCTCTTCGCTCAGGTGGCGCAGGAAGCTCAGGATCAGGCCGCTGGTGATGCCCAGCTGCTGTTCACCGTCCTTGAGCGCGGCGGCGATGCCGTTGAGCACCACTTCGAACGGGATGCCCCGGTCGGTGTGGGTCTGCGGATCGAAGAACGGCTCGGTGTGAATGACGTTCTGCGCCTTGCAACGCAACAGGTACGCCCAGGTCAGGTCGTAGAAATCCTGGGAGGTACGCAAGACATCGGCGCCCTGGTAATACAGGTCGAGAAACTCCTGCAGGTTGTTGAAGGCGTAGGCCTTGCGCAGGGTGTCCACGTCGCTCCAGGGCAGGGCGATCTTGTTGCGCTCGGCCAGGGCGAACAGCAGCTCGGGTTCCAGCGAACCCTCCAGGTGCAGGTGCAATTCAGCCTTGGGCAGGGCGTTCAGCCAGTCATACATAGTCTGTTCTCATCAGTGAATCGATGGCGGGCATTCTACAGGGGCTGGCGGCAATGTCTGGTAAAACCTGACCGGCTGATCCACTAAACTTCGGGTGGCCTGCGCTGGCGAAGAGGGGACATACCCGACGAAACGTTCGCCGCCCACCACAGTCTAGTAGCTCATGACCCCCGTCTACCGTGACAGGCCCGTGATGCTCACTTTTATCAAGCAAGAAAAATTGCTGTTGCTCGCGCTGATCGCCGCGTTTGTCGCCTACCCGTTGGAACACTGGCTGTTGGGCAGCGGGCGGATGGTGGCGTTGGTTGGCGGGCTGGCGCTGATCGGCTTCATCGTTGCCGCCTCCATGCGCGTGGCCCATCATGCCGAACTGCTGGCGGAAAAGGTCGGCGATCCTTACGGCACCATGATCCTGACCCTGTCGGCGGTGCTGGTGGAAGTGGTGATCCTGGCGATCATGATGAGCAACGAAGCGTCGCCGACACTGGTGCGGGACACGATCTACTCAGCGGTGATGCTCGACATCAACGGCATCCTCGGGCTGGCGGCGCTGATGGGTGGGATCAAGCATGGCGAGCAGGTCTATAACGACGACTCGGCGCGCACCTACAGCGTGATGATCCTGACCGCCATGGGCGTGTCGATGGTGGTGCCGGAGTTCATACCATCCCAGAGCTGGAAAACCTACTCGGCGTTTACCATCGGCGCGATGATCGTGCTGTACACCCTGTTCCTGCGTATGCAGGTGGGGCCCCACAGTTATTTCTTCAGCTACAGCTACCCGGAAAAACGCCGCAAGAAAGAGCCGGTGGAGAATGAGCCGGCGCCCATCAGCCTGACGTTTTCCATCGGTGCGCTGGTGTTTGGCGTGGTGCTGATCGGAGCGCTGGCCGAGGTCATGTCCAAGGCCATCGACCTGGGGCTGGAAGGCTCGGGGGCGCCGCCGGTGGTCACGGCGATCCTGGTGGCGGCCATTTCCGCCGCCCCGGAAATTCTCACGGCCTTGCGTGCCGCCCTGGCGAACCGCATGCAGTCAGTGGTGAACATCGCATTGGGGGCTTCGTTGTCCACCGTTATCCTGACGGTTCCGGTGATGGAAGCCATGGCGCTCTATACCGGCCAACCCTTCCAGATGGCCATGACCCCGGTGCAGACGGTGATGATCTTCATTACCCTGATCGTCAGTGCCATCAACCTCAACGATGGCGAAACCAATGCCATCGAAGGCATGACTCATTTCGTGTTGTTTGCGACGTTTATCATGTTGTCGTTGCTGGGGCTCTAAATTTGTTAAATGACCCTTGTGGGAGCGGGCTTGCTCGCGAAGGCGGTGTGTCAGTGAAATGAATGTCTGCTGACACTCCGCTTTCGCGAGCAAGCCCGCTCCCACATTGGATTGATGTTGGGTCAGTCGTCGGCAATCAACTCCCGCGCCGCCTGGCTGTGATCGGCAATCAAGCCTTTCAAGTCCAACCCCTCGACCTGGCCGTCAATCACCCGCCATTGCCCGCCGATCATCACCCGATCGGCTCGGTCCGCACCGCACAGCAGCAAGGCCGAGATCGGGTCGTGGCTGCCGGAAAAGCGCAATTCGTCGAGCTTGAACAGCGCCAGGTCGGCCTGCTTGCCCGCTGCCAGCTCACCGATGTCGCTGCGTCCCAGCAGTTGCGCCGAGCCCCGGGTCGCCCAGCCCAGCACGCGTTCTGGCGTGATGGCTTGCGCGCCGTAGCGCAGGCGCTGGATGTACAGGGCCTGGCGGGTTTCGAGGAGCATGTTCGAGGCGTCGTTGGAGGCCGAGCCGTCCACCCCAAGCCCCACTGGAGCGCCGGCGGCGATCAGGTCAAGGGTCGGGCAAATGCCTGAGGCCAGGCGCATGTTGGAGCTGGGGCAATGACAGATGCCGGTGCCGGCGGCGCCCAGTCGGCTGATTTCATCGGGATTGAAGTGAATGCCATGGGCCAGCCAGGTGCGTGGGCCGAGCCAGCCGACGCTGTCCAGATAGTCCACGGTGCGCAGGCCGAAACGTTGCAGGCAGAAGTCTTCTTCGTCGAGGGTTTCGGCCAGGTGCGTGTGCAAGCGGACATCGAGCGTGTGCGCCAGATCGGCGCTGGCGCCCATGATCTCGGGGGTGACTGAAAAGGGCGAGCAGGGCGCCAGGGCAATCTGGATTTGCGCACCTTCGCCACGCTCATGGTATCGGTCAATCAGCCGCTGGCTGTCATCGAGAATTACCTGGCCCTGTTGCACGGTCTGCTGGGGCGGCAAGCCGCCGTCGGCTTCGCCCAGGCTCATGGAGCCGCGGGTCAGCATCGCACGCATGCCCAACTCCCGGACACTTTGAACTTGCACATCAATGGCGTTTTCCAGGCCGTCCGGAAACAGGTAATGGTGATCGGCCGCCGTGGTGCAGCCCGACAGCAGTAACTCGGCCAATGCGACTTTAGTCGCCAAGGCGAGCTTCTTCGGCGTCAGCCGTGCCCACACCGGGTACAGGGTTTTCAGCCATGGAAACAAGGGCTGGTTTACCACCGGTGCCCAGGCGCGGGTCAAGGTCTGGTAGAAGTGATGATGGGTGTTGATCAAGCCCGGCAGGATGACATGCTCGCGGGCATCGAAGATCACATCGCAGGGTTGACCGGGCTGCTCGCCGGCGCGCAGCAGTTCGACGATCACACCGTCATGCAGGACGAGGCCGCCACGGGCATCGAGATCGTTGGCAGTGAAGATAGCGAGGGGGTTTTGTAACCAGGTACGGGTCGCAGGCATGGTGGCCGGCTCCTCTGAAAGTGGGTTCAGGTTAGCCAGCTCAGTGATGCCCTGTCTGCTGATCCAGGGTCGCCGGTGGGGGCAAGGTTCGGAGTTTACTCAGGTTGCTCGGCGAATTTCCAGCGCCGGACGCAGATCAAACTGTGGGAGCGAGCAGGTTCGCTCCCACAGTGGGCAAGCGTTCTATTTACCAGGGAATCGTCTCGCCCTTGTAGTTGACGAAGTGATGCCCGCCCTTGCCGGCGAACGCGTTGACCTGGTCGATCAACCCCCGGGTACTGGTTTCAACGTCGATGTCCGCGCCTTCACCTCCCATGTCCGTCTTGACCCAGCCGGGATGCAGCGAAAGCACGGTCAATGTCTGTTCGCCTAACTGGCTGACAAAGCTGTTGGTCATGGAGTTGAGCGCCGCCTTGCTGGCCTTGTACAGCGCCAGTTCCGGCGCGTCGGGCATGGTCACGCTGCCCAGTACCGAACTCATGAACGCCAGCACGCCGCTGCCTTCGCGGATCTGGCCGACGAAGCGCTGGGCCAGGTTGATCGGTGCCACGGCATTGGTGAAGAACAGTTGACCGACTTCGGCCAGTGTCGCTCCGCCCGGGTTTTGATTGTCCGGCCCTTTGACGCCGGCATTGACGAACAGCAGGTCGAAGACTTCACCCTTGAGCTGCTGGCTCAGGGCGATGACAGCTTGCTGATCGTCCATGTCCAGTTTTTCGATCCGTACCGCGCCCAGCGCTTGCAGAGCTTCGGCGTTCTGCGGGTTGCGCACGGTGGCGGTTACGTTCCAGCCGTCGCCGAGCAGCGTTTTCACCAGACCCAGGCCCAAGCCCCGGGAGGCGCCAATGATCAATGCTTTTTTTGCCGAGTTCATGAGGGGGCATCCTTGAAAGGAAAGGTCACGGATTTAATGGACAACATTGCCCGAGCCATTGTTTCAGCTCGTGACGCAACACGTCAGGTTCAATCATGCTGGTTTCGGACAGGGTGAGATTCTACCGCTATCTTGAGTGGTTAAAAAATGACCAAGCGCCTGCGGGCTATGCCTTTCATGGGGTAGGCGCAGCCATGAACGGCTTATCCACAGGATGCTCCACAGTTATTGTGCGCAAGCCTGATACTCGGGCATAAGCGCCGCGGGGTTTTCTTCTAAAGGTGCTAAACCGTTGCAAGCGGTTGTTTTGTAGATGAAATCAGCCAGCACACGGGAATTTGACCAAAAAATGAACAGCGCCCTGAAAGCCGCATGACAGAAGGGTTGCAGGCGAATGTGCTCAGGTTATCCACAGCCGGGTGCACAGTGGATGTGGGCAAGTTGAACGATTGCGCGATGCGATCTCAACGGGTCAGAAGGATCCGCCCACGGCTCAGGTCGGCCAGCTGCTTTTGCAATGCCTGGATGTGCGCCTCGCCTACGGCTATCTGCAACTCCACGCCGTTGGCGGTGAAGCTTTCTTCAGTCACCAAGCCGCCACATTCGGCGACGCGCAGCTTCACCAGGGGCAGCTCGGCGAATCCACAGGCACAGCGCAATGCCACGCGGCTGATCAGTTCGATCTTCTCGGCATTTTGCAGGCATTTGTTCGCGCCGCCGCCGTAAGCCCGGGCCAACCCACCCGTGCCCAACTGAATGCCGCCGTACCAGCGGATCACCAGCACCACGACTTGATCACAGGACTGCGCTTCGATGGCGGCCAGGATCGGCCGCCCAGCGGTGCCACCGGGTTCGCCATCGTCGTTGCTGCGGTATTGATCGCCGAGCTTCCAGGCCCAGCAATTGTGCGTGGCGTCCAGGTCGCTGTGTTGTTCGATGAAGGACTGGGCTTCAGCGGGGCTGGTAATGGGCGCGGCGAGGGTGATGAAGCGGCTTTTGCGAATCTCTTCGCGGTACTCGCAAAAACCGGCAAGGGTAAAGGGCATGGGAAAATCTTAAAGAACAGGGTTGAGGCCGCAGCCCTTGAGAATGATGCGAATCAGGTTGTCGCCGGCCTCGATCATGTCTTGCTTGGTCAGCTTGCTGCGACCGGTCACGCGGCAGATCTGGGTGGCGAAGTCGGCGTAGTGCTGGGTGCTGCCCCAGAGCAGGAAGATGAGGTGAACCGGGTCGACCGGATCCATTTTGCCCGCATCGATCCAGGCCTGGAACACGGCGGCCCGGCCGCTGAACCAGACGCGGTAGTCCTGGTTGAAATATTCGCTCAGGCATTCGCCTCCGCTGATCACTTCCATGGCAAACAACCGCGATGCCTGGGGTTGGCGACGGGAGAATTCCATCTTGGCGCGGATATAGCGGGTCAGGGCCTCGGCCGGATCGTCTTCGGCGGTCAGGGTGTTGAAGGTGCTGTCCCACAACTCAATGATATTACTCAACACCGCCACGTACAGACCGAGTTTGTTGGTGAAGTAATAATGCAGGTTAGCCTTGGGCAGCCCGGCCCGCAGGGCGATGGCGTTCATGCTGGTGCCCTTGAACCCGTGGCGGGCGAATTCATCTTCGGCGGCCTTGAGAATGGTCTCTTCGTTCTTTTGACGAATGCGACTGGTGGGCTTGCCACCGTGGGCAGGGACTTCAAAGGTCATGGACGTTTCCGGGCTGGGTCTGTGGGGCAAGCAAATGCGTTGATAGCGCACCGGCGGCGATCCGACAAGTGCCATGGTTATAAAAGCACTTCAATGGGACTGGTCAGATCCTGGTGGGAGCGGGCTTGCTCGCGAATGCGGACTCGCATGCGACCTATATTCGACTGGTAAACCACCTTCGCGAGCAAGCCCGCTCCCACAAAAGAAAAGGCTCAGCGAGTCGCTGCCAGGCTTTCGAGAAAACTTTCCAGCACCAGGTGAGGCCGCCTGCCCTTACGAGTGACCGAGGCCAGGCTCAGGTCATAAAAACGTGTCGCAGGTTTCAAGGCCCGCAACCGGCCTTGCTGGACCCAGAGATTGGCGTAGTGATCCGGCAAGTAGCCGATGTAGCGCCCGGTGAGAATCAGGAACGCCATGCCTTCGCGGTCCGATGCGCTGGCGGTGCAATTGAGCGCCTGATAATGGGCCTGGATCTCGGCGGGTAAGCGGAAGGTTGGGGCAATGGCGTCCTGGCTGTTCAGCCGGGCATCTTCCAGTTGTTGGTCATCGGCGTAGAACAATGGATGCCCGACCGCGCAGTACAGCAGCGACCGTTCGCTGTAGAGCGGTTGGTATTCGAGCCCCGACAAGGCACTGGCCTGGGGGACCACGCCAACATGCAGTCGGCCGTCAAGCACGCCCTGCTCGACTTCGTTGGGGGCGATCATGCGGATCTGAATCTGCACATCAGGGCCGCGCTCTTTCAATTGGGCCAGCGCGTGGGTGATGCGCATGTGGGGCAGAGTGACGAGGTTGTCCGTCAGGCCGATTGTCAGCTCGCCGCGCAAATGCTGGTGCAGCCCGTTGACCTCAGTGCGAAAGCTCTCCAGCGCACTTAGTAGTTGCAACGCCGACTGATACACCTCACGGCCTTCCTCGGTCAGAGAGAAGCCCGCGCGTCCACGCTGACACAGCCGCAAGCCGAGGCGTTGTTCGAGGTCGCTCATTTGCTGGCTGATGGCCGAGCGACCAATACCCAGCACCGTTTCGGCCGCAGAGAACCCGCCACACTCCACTACGCTGCGAAAAATCCGCAGCAGGCGGATATCAAAGTCGCTGACCTGGGCCAGTGGATCGGGACGGCGAACGCTCATTGTTTAGTGATCCGCTGACTGAAGGTTAGAAAAGTTGGATTTCCCGGACTCTATCGCCGTGGCAACTTAGCTTCAAGAACGCTTTCGATTCCTGCTGCTTTTCTTCTGCGAGGTTTTGTCGATGAACATGCCCGAACACGCTGCCGGCTCTCTGGCCAGCCAGCTCAAGCTTGATGCCCACTGGATGCCCTATACCGCCAACCGTAATTTCCAGCGCGACCCGCGCCTGATTGTGGGCGCCGAGGGCAGTTGGCTGGTGGACGACAAGGGGCGCAAGGTCTACGACTCGCTGTCGGGCCTGTGGACCTGCGGCGCCGGGCACACTCGCAAGGAGATCCAGGAAGCGGTCGCCGAACAACTGGGCACTCTCGATTATTCGCCGGGCTTCCAATACGGCCATCCGCTGTCGTTCCAACTGGCGGAAAAAATTACCAGCCTGACCCCGGGCAATCTCAATCATGTGTTCTTCACCGACTCAGGTTCGGAGTGCGCTGATACAGCGGTGAAAATGGTCCGTGCCTACTGGCGCCTCAAGGGGCAATCGACCAAGACCAAGATGATCGGCCGCGCCCGTGGCTACCACGGTGTGAACATCGCCGGCACCAGCCTGGGCGGCGTCAGTGGCAACCGCAAACTGTTCGGCCAGGCCATGCACGATGTCGATCATTTGCCCCACACCTTGCTGGCGAGCAACGCCTATTCGCGTGGCATGCCGAAAGAGGGCGGTATCGCCCTGGCCGATGAGCTGCTCAAACTGATCGAATTGCATGATGCTTCCAATATTGCGGCGGTCTTCGTTGAGCCGATGGCCGGTTCCGCCGGGGTGCTGGTGCCACCTGAAGGCTATCTCAAGCGCCTGCGGGAAATCTGCGACCAGCACAGCATCCTTTTGGTGTTCGACGAAGTGATTACCGGTTTCGGGCGCACCGGTTCGATGTTCGGCGCGCAAAGCTTCGGCGTGACCCCCGACCTGATGTGCATCGCCAAGCAAGTCACCAACGGTGCGATCCCCATGGGCGCGGTGATTGCCAGCACCGAGATCTACCAGACCTTCATGAACCAACCGACGCCTGAATATGCGGTGGAGTTTCCTCACGGCTACACGTACTCGGCGCATCCGGTGGCGTGCGCGGCAGGCTTGGCAGCGTTGGATCTGTTGCAGAAGGAAAATCTGGTGCAAAGCGTGGCCGAGGTAGCGCCGCATTTCGAGAACGCCTTGCATGGTTTGAAGGGTTCGAAAAACGTCATCGATATTCGCAACTATGGCCTGGCCGGGGCGATCCAGATTGCACCGCGCGATGGCGATGCGATTGTGCGCCCATTCGAGGCGGGTATCGCGCTGTGGAAAGCCGGGTTCTACGTGCGGTTCGGCGGCGACACCTTGCAGTTCGGACCAACCTTCAACAGCAAGCCGCAGGATCTGGATCGCTTGTTCGATGCGGTCGGTGAAGTGCTGAACAAGCTCGACTGACGCACTTCTTCCTTAACAAGTTGAATCAAGGGCGTCTGGTTACGGGCGCCTGTGGATAAAAATCTGGAGTCCCCATGAGCCTCATCCCGCACCTGATCAATGGCGAACTGCTGAGCGACAGCGCCCGTACTGCCGATGTGTTCAATCCATCGACCGGTCAGGCGATTCATAAAGTGCCGCTGGCCGACCGCGCGACCATCCAGCAAGCCATCGACGCCGCCAGCGCGGCTTATCCGGCCTGGCGCAAGACACCAGCGGCCAAACGCGCGCAGGTGATGTTTCGTTTCAAGCAATTGCTGGAGCAGAACGAGTCGCGCATCGCGCAACTGATCAGCGAAGAGCATGGCAAGACCCTGGAAGACGCAGCCGGTGAACTCAAGCGTGGCATCGAGAACGTTGAGTTCGCCTGTGCGGCGCCGGAAATTCTGAAAGGCGAATACAGCCGCAACGTAGGACCGAATATCGACGCTTGGTCAGACTTCCAGCCCTTGGGTGTGGTGGCGGGCATCACGCCGTTCAATTTCCCGGCCATGGTGCCGTTGTGGATGTATCCGCTGGCAATCGTCTGTGGCAACTGCTTCATCCTCAAGCCGTCCGAGCGCGATCCGAGTTCGACGCTGTTGATTGCCCAGTTGTTGTTAGAAGCCGGGCTGCCCAAGGGCGTGTTGAGCGTGGTGCATGGTGATAAAGCTGCGGTGGACGCACTGATCGAAGCGCCGGAGGTGAAGGCGCTGAGCTTTGTCGGCTCGACACCGATCGCCGAATACATCTATGCCGAGGGCACTCGGCGCGGTAAACGCGTCCAGGCGCTGGGCGGGGCGAAGAACCATGCGGTGCTGATGCCGGATGCCGACCTGGATAACGCGGTCAGCGCGCTGATGGGCGCGGCGTACGGTTCTTGCGGTGAGCGTTGCATGGCGATTTCGGTGGCGGTGTGTGTCGGTGACCAAGTGGCTGATGCGTTGGTCTCCAAGTTGGTGCCACAGATCCAGGCGCTGAAAATCGGTGCAGGTACGTCTTGTGGGTTGGACATGGGCCCCCTAGTTACCGGTCAGCACCGGGATAAAGTCAGTGGCTATATAGAAGACGGCGTCGCGGCGGGTGCGTCGCTGATCGTCGACGGCCGCGGCCTGAGTGTGGCGGGCAATGAAGAAGGCTTCTTCCTGGGTGGTTGCCTGTTTGACCGCGTTACGCCAGAGATGCGCATCTATAAAGAAGAGATCTTTGGGCCGGTACTGTGTATCGTCCGGGTCAACAGCCTGGAAGAGGCGATGCAGCTGATCAACGATCATGAATACGGCAACGGCACTTGCATCTTTACCCGGGATGGCGAGGCGGCGCGGTTGTTCTGTGACGAGATCGAAGTGGGCATGGTGGGCGTCAACGTTCCATTGCCGGTGCCGGTTGCGTATCACAGCTTTGGCGGCTGGAAGCGCTCGCTGTTCGGCGATCTGCATGCTTATGGCCCCGACGGTGTACGCTTCTATACGCGTCGCAAGGCGATTACCCAGCGCTGGCCGCAGCGTGCCAGTCATGAAGCGTCGCAGTTCGCGTTTCCGAGTTTGTAATCGGTAGATAAAGAGGCCGGCACTTTATAAGCGCCGGCTTCTTTGTTTGCAGGGGTTCCTGATCGATGTGACAGAAATATTGAAATAGGAGTTGACGGCAGATTTCAGGTGTCTATAATTCGCCCCACTTCCGGCGCAGTCGAAACGGAAAACTCCTTGATATTCAATGAGTTACTTAGTTTTCAATGGCGGCTTGCTTCAGTTCATCGAAGCCTGGAAGGAGTCGACAGGGCAGTTGTAGTAGTGCCCATTGACGGTTCGATCTTCTCGGTCGAAAGCGGTGAAAAAGAGGTGTTGACAGCAGCGGCTAACGCTGTAGAATTCGCCTCCCGCTAACGAGAGATCGGAAGCGCAAGTGGTTGAAGTTGTTATTGTTTCTCAAGCGAAACTTTAAAAACTTCCTGAAATAACCGCTTGACAGATACACGGGGCGCTGTAGAATGCGCGCCTCGGTTGAGACGAAAGGCTCAGCCAG